>DYIW01000237.1:498-9527 GCA_020723465.1 Phycisphaera mikurensis | reverse complement strand
GGCCCCCCGACGCTCGCAACGCGGCCGCGGGGGATTCCTGCTCAGGCTCTGAGGCACGCCAGACGTCGCGGCTCGATCCGACAGCCGCGGTACCCGCGGCTCAGCCGCGGCGCGGGATGGCGGCGGCCGAGACGGTCCTCTCCACCGCGCGTCTTCGAGCGGTGCACCCATTCCGGGGCGGGAGCGGGCTCTTGCCCGCGACCGCCGTCCGCAAGTGAGTTGTACCGAAGCGGCCCGCCTTGACTTCGGGCGTCGAGACGGGCGGAGTGGGAGCGGAGCAGCGTTTCCCGAGCGGAGGGAGCGGCCGCGACGACGTTGCCCATTCACGCCCGGCGTTCCTCACGCCGCTGAACCTCCAGCATCGCCTTCGCCGCGACGAGCCTCTACGCGTTCGTCGCGCACACGATGCACCGGGAGTCGCGTATCCGCTCCCGGAGAGCAGGGAAACGGCTGCGACCGCTCCGCTCACCTTCCCTCCCTTCCCCTCCGGTTCCGAGTCGAACAGCCGCGAAGCCCCACGGCTGGTACACTGCTCCCCGCGCAGCATGGACAGCCCTCTCCTTCCAGCAAGGGAGATTGACGATGAACCGCAGCACCCGCATCAGCCGGCGCGGCTTCATGAAGAGCGCGGCCGCCGCCGGCGCCGCCGTCGCGCTTCCCACGATCATCCCGGCCGCGGCGCTTGGCCGCGACGGCAGCGTGGCTCCGAGCAACCGCGTGGCCATGGGCTTCATCGGCGTGGGTTCGCAGGGGCGCGGGAACATGAATTGGTTCCTGGACAAGAAGAGGGTGCAGGTGGTCGCCGTCTGTGACGCGGACGCGGCGCACCTGGAACAGGCGAAGCGCAACGTCGAGGAGCGGGGCGGCGGCGCGGGCTGCGCCACGTACGCCGACTTCCGCGACCTGATCGGCCGCGGCGACCTGGACGCCGTGGCCCTGGCGCTGCCCGACCAGTGGCACGCCGTGCCGGCGATCGGGGCCGCGCGCGCCGGTCTCGACATCTACGGCGAGAAGCCGCTGGCGCGCTCCATCCGCGAGAGCCGGGCGATCTGCGACGCCGTCCTGCGCTACGGCCGCGTCTGGCAGACCGGGAGCTGGCAGCGCTCGGAGCGGCACTTCCGCCACGCCTGCGAGCTGGTGCGAAACGGCCTGATCGGCCGGGTGGGCTTCGTCGAGGTCGGACTGCCCACGGGCAAGACCTGCGGCCGCAAGGCACCACAGCCGGCGCCCGAGGGTCTCGACTGGGAGCGCTGGCTGGGGCCGGCGCCCTGGCGCCCCTACTGCGAGTTCGGCAGCGACAAGTGCCACTGGGACTGGCGCTGGATCATGGACTTCTCCGGCGGGCAGCTCACCGACTGGGCCGGCCACCACATCGACATCGCACACTGGGGCCTGGACAAAGAGCACACCGGTCCGGTCGAGGTGGAAGGCAAGGCCGAGTACCCGGCGGACGGGCTCTGGGACGCCCCGGTCACCTACGACTTCACCTGCCGCTACGCCGATGGCCTGCGCCTGCGCGTGGCCAGCGACAACCTGATGGGCTTCATGGGCACCAAGTGGCACGGCGAGAGCGGCTGGGTGTACGTGGACCGCGAGCGCATCGACGCCGCGGACGCGCGCCTGCTCTCCTACGACGTGATCGGCCCGAGCGACGTGCGCCTCTATCGCGGGCCACCGAACCGCGACCACGTGGACAACTTCCTCGACTGCGTGCACAGCCGGCAGCCCACGATCACCCCGGTCGAGACCGCCTGCCGCTCCATCAGCGTCGGGCATCTCGGCGAGATCGCCATGCTCACCGGCAGGAAGATCCGCTGGGATCCGGAGAAGGAGAGGATCATCGGCGACCCGGGCGCCAGCGCGCTGCTGGGCCGCTCCTACCGCGAGCCCTGGGTGCTGTGATGGTTGCTCGATCGAGTCCGTTCCGTCGCGCGTTGACTGGCTGGTGGAACATGATCGCCGGCGTTTGCCCCGTCCTGTTCGCCGCCGCGCTCGTCGCCTGCCAGAGCGCGCCGCCACCCAAGGACCTCAGCCGCTACACGGACGAGGAAAGCCTCGCCATGGCCGAGGCCATGCCCGCGGCGCCCGCCGCCGCGCCGCACGCCCCGCGCCGCCTGCTGGTCTTCTCGCTCTGTGAAGGCTACCGGCACGAGTCCATTCCGGTGGTCGAGAAGGCCCTGCGCATCATGGGCGAGATCACCGGCGCCTTCGCGCCGGACTTCTCCACGGACATGGCCGTCTTCGACCCGCAGAACCTGTCCGCGTACGACGCGGTGCTGTTCAACAACACCACGTGCCTCGCCTTCGCCGCGCCGGCGCAGCGCCAGGCCCTGCTCGAGTTCGTGCGGAGCGGCGAGGGCGTGATCGGCATCCACGCGGCCACGGACAGCTTCTACGACTGGCCGGAAGCGGCGGAGATGCTGGGCGGCCTGTTCGACGGCCACCCCTGGCACGCGGGCGGCACCTGGGCGGTGAAGCTCGACGAGCCGGAGCATCCGCTGAACGCGGCCTTCCGCGGCCAGGGCTTCCTCATCTCGGACGAGATCTACCAGATCAAGGAGCCCTACTCGCGCGCGGCGTTGCGCGTGCTGCTCAGCCTGGACATGTCGAACCCACGCAACGGCGAGGTCGAGGGCATGCACCGCGAGGACCGCGACTTCGCCGTGTCGTGGATCCGGCACTTCGGCGCCGGGCGCGTGTTCTACTGCTCCCTCGGCCACAATGTGGCCGTCCTGAGGGACCCCGGCGTGCTCGGGCACTACCTCGCCGGCATCCAGTACGCCCTGGGCGATCTCGCCGCGGACGACGCGCCGAGCGCCGCGCCGCTGGCGCCCGCCCTCACCACCGGCCCGGATGACGTGGACGGTCCCTACACGGTGCTCTCCCGGTTTGAGTTCGGCGACAGCCGTGCAGTCCTCGCGACCTTCGAGGACAGGATCCGCGCCGCGACGCCCGCCGAACGCGACGAGATCGAGCTCAGGCTGCTCGAGGTGCTGGCGGCGCCGGCCACGACCCGTGCCGGCAGGCAGTTCGCCTGCCGCCTGCTGCAGCGGGTCGCCACGCCGCGCTCCGTGCCGGCTCTGGCCGCCTTGCTCGATGATCCCGAAATGGCGCACATGGCGCGCTTCGTGCTGCAGGGCATGCTCTTCCGGCACCCCGACGCCGCCCTGCGCGATGCCCTGCCGCATCTCTCGGGCGACCTGCGCCTCGGCGTCATCGACACGCTGGCCTGGCGCGGTGATCGCGAGGCGGCGCATTATCTGGCGGAGCTGGCGGCGGGCGAGGACGCGACCACGGCGCGCGCGGCGATCCTCGCCCTCGGGCGGATCGGCGGGTCGGACGCCGCGTCCATGCTCGCCAACCTGAACGTGCCGGACGCTCTGCGGGAGACGTGGCGGGACGCGTGCCTGGTGTGCGCCGACCGCCTGCGAGCCGAAGGGCTCGACCCGGAGGCGGAGGCCATCTACCACGAGCTGTCCGCCGCCTCGCAGCCGCCGGCCTGCCGCGCGGCCGCCTGGCGCGGGCTGCTCCTGCTGCATCCGGACAAGGCTGGCACGCAGCTCGCGGCGTTGCTCTGCGATCCCGAGCCCAAGGTGCGCCAGGCCGCGGCGAAGTACCTGTCCGAGATGGGCGCGAAAGCGAATGCCGCGCCGGTGATCGCCGCGTGGCCGGACCTGCCCGTCGACGCGCAGGCCATGGCGCTCCTCGCGCTGGCGGAGAGGGGTGAAAGGGCTGCCGCCCCCGCCGCGCTCCTGGCGCTGGAGAGCCCGAAAAGCTTGGGTCTGCGCCTCGCCGGCATCCAGGCCCTCGGCCGCATCGGCGCGGCCGAGCACGTGGAACGTCTGGCGCGCGCGGCCACGCTCGAGGGCCTCGAGGGCGAGGCGGCGGCGGCCAGCCTGGCGCAGCTTCCGGCCGAAGGCGCCGGCGAGGCCATGCTGCGCTGTCTCGAACAGGCGGACGCCGCGGTGCGCGCGGCGCTCATCCCTTGCCTGGTGGAACGGCGCCCCGCCGGGCTCGTGCCGGTGCTGCTGGCACGCGCCGCGGACGAGGAAGCGGCGGTGCGTCTCGCTGCGCTCAGGGGCCTGACCGCCCGCGCCGCGGCCACGGACCTGCCGGGCCTCCTCGGCCTGCTCGCTCATGTCGCGTCGGACGACGAGCGCAGGGAGCTGGAAGGCGCCCTGGTCGCGGCCTGCGGCCGGGCCGAGGGCGGCGCCGACCCGGTCCTCGTCCTCGCGGCCGAGGTCGCCGGCAAGGACGCGCCGGCGCGGGCGTCCCTGCTGCGCGTCCTGGGGCACATGCCCTCCGCGGCATCCCTCGAACCGCTGCTGGCCGCGCTCGCGGACGCGGAGGACGAGCCGCGCCAGGCCGCCATCGCCGCGCTGGCGGAGTGGCCGGACGCCGCGCCCGTGGACGCGCTGCTCGCGGCCGCGCGTGCCGGCGCCTCGGCCGAGGAGCGGGCGCGTGCTCTCGGCGGCCACCTGCGTCTGGCCGGGCTCGGGGGCGACCGTGCCCCGGAGGAGATGCGCACGATCTATGAGCAGGCCTTCGCGCTGGCGCGGACGCCGGAGGAGCAGGAAGTCGTGATCACGCGCGCGGGCGAGGCGCAGGACTTCTGGACCCTCTCCTTCCTCGAGCCGCTCGGCGCGGACGCGGACGTGGGCGCGGCGGCGCGGCAGGCCTACGAAAAGGCCGCCTCCGCGCTGGCGCGGCGCGTCGAGCACGGCGCGCAGGGGTGCGCCGTGACGCTCGCGCATCCTCCGGCCGAAAAGTACAGCGCGGGCGGGCCGAACGCTCTCACGGACGGCGAGTGGGGCTCGGAGTCCTACTCCGACGGGCGCTGGCACGGCTTCAAGGGCCAGGACCTGGAGGCGGTCATCGACCTCGGGCGCGAGACCGAGGTCGTGGATATCCGCGCCGGCTTCCTGAGCGACATGAACTCGTGGATCTTCCCGCCGGTGCGCGTGGAGTTCAGCCTCTCGCTCGACGGCGCCGTGTACGAGACGGCCGCGCTCTTCGAGCCGGGCGCGCCCGGGGCCGAGGAGCCCCTGCAGCTCCGCGACTTCCACGCCAAGGTGGAACACAAGCGGGCGCGCTTCGTGCGCGTGACGGCGACGGGCATCGGCGTGCTCCCTGACTGGCATCGCGGCGCGGGCGAGGCGGCGTGGCTCTTCGCCGACGAGATTCAGGTCAACCCGCGCTTCGAACCGTGACGATCATGACGGCGCGCTTCGCTCTCGCTCGGCCAGGAGGCCGCGTCCCTTGAACTCGCCGCAATCCGAGCGGGCCGCGATCTCCCGCGGGCTCCTCAGGTTCTTCAAGCTGTTGACGGCCATCGTCATGACCGTGGTCCTCTGGATCCTGGTCATCGAGGTCGGCGCGCGCTTCCTGCCCATTCCCGGGCTGCGGCACGACGACCTGAACCCGCCGCTGCTCGGGGCCGACCGCACGACGCGCACCGAGGGCCATCCCTATCTCGCCTATCGCCTGATGCCCGGCTGGAAGTCCTACCCCAAGGCGGAGAAGCAGGTCTCGCACAACTCGCTCGGCTTTCGCGGACCCGAGATCACCTGGAACAAGCCCAAGGGCGTGACGCGCATCGCCTGCCTGGGCGGCTCTAGCACCTACGGGCACCAGGCGTCGAGCGACGCGGCAACCTGGCCGGCGCGGCTCGAGCAACACCTGCAAGAAGCCCTGCCCGACCGCAAGATCGAGGTGCTGAACGGCGGCGCGTCCGGCTACTCGACCTTCGAGAGCCTCGCCAACCTCGCCTTCCGCGTGATCGACTTCAGCCCCGACCTGATCATCATCTATCACTCCATCAACGACATGCGCTGCGCGCTCTATCCCAATCCCACGCACGACAACACGCACTGGCGCGCGGTGTGGCCGGTCGACAAGGTCACGCCGATGGAGAAGTTCCTGGAGAAGAGCGTCACCTATCAGATCCTGCGCCGCTACTTCACCGACTACTTCGAGACGCGCGCCGACTTGGCCTACTACGCCATCGTCAACTACGATCCCGGCGCCGACCCGTACGTGACGGAGGACCCCTCGCCGCAGGGCTTCCTGAACGCACGCCGCAATCTGATCAGCATGATCGCCATCGCGCGCGCCCACGGCGCCAAGGTGCTGATCAGCACGCAGGGCCTGTGGGACGCCGACATCCAGTCGCGCAACTCGCGCGTGGCGCAGCTCCAGGGCATGAAGCAGATGGAGAAGATCCTGCGGCAGGTCTGCGAGAGCGAGCAGGTGCCTCTGGTCGAGGGCGCGGCGGCCCTGGAGAAGGAGGCGCACCGCCAGGCCGCGAGGTTCGGCGGCAAGCAGGGTGTGTTCGTCCACGAGGTCCACCTCTCCGACGAGGGGGAGGACCTGCTGGGGCGCACCTTCGCCGACTTCATCCTCGAGCACAAGCTGCTCGAGCCAGAGTGACCGCGGCGCCCGGCGCGGGCGCGCGGGATCGCGGCGTGCTCTTCCGCGGCCGCGCCGCTATCATCCCGGCTTCTGCCGGCGGCGCCGCCTGGCGCCGCGGCGCGCTCTTCCTCGGCAGGTGAGACGATGCACGAGAACGGCCACTCCTCGAGTCACGTGGGCGCGCGCCTGTGCGCGATGATGTTCCTGGAGTTCTTCATCTGGGGCGCCTGGTACGTGACCGTGGGCAACTTCGTCAAGACCCACGGCATGAGCGAGCTGGGCGGCTGGCCCTACACCGTGGGCCCGATCGCCGCGATCGTCTCGCCCTTCTTCCTGGGCATGATCGCCGACCGCTTCTTCGCCACGCAGAAGGTGCTGGGCGTGATGCTGCTGCTCGCGGCCGTGCCCATGTTCCTGGCGCCGTACGCGGCCAGCCAGGGGCCGTGGGTCTTCATCGGTACTCTGCAGGCGCACATGCTCTTCTACATGCCCACGCTCGGCCTGACGAACACGCTCACCTTCCACCACATCACCAACCAGGAGAAGCAGTTCCCGATCATCCGCGTGTTCGGCACGATCGGCTGGATCGCCGCCGGCCTGCTCGTGAGCCGCGTGCTGCACGCCGACTTCGGACCGGCGCAGTTCTACGTCACGGGCGCCGCCTGCGTGGCGCTCGGGCTGTTCAGCTTCACCCTGCCGCACACGCCGCCGCCCGCCAAGGGCAAGGCCGCGAGCGCCCGGGAGATCCTCGGCCTGGACGCCCTGAAGCGCCTCTCGTCCGCGCCCTTCTGGATCTTCCTCGCCAGCTCCTTCCTCATCTGCATCCCCCTCGCCGCCTACTACAACTACGCGCCGGTGTTCATGGGAGACACGGGCAAGAAGGACCCCGGGGCGTGGATGTCGGTCGGACAAGGCTTCGAGGTCTTCTTCATGTTCGTCATGCCCTGGTTCTTCGTGCGCCTGGGCGTGAAGTGGATGCTGCTCGTGGGCATGCTGGCCTGGGTCACGCGCTACGGCCTGTTCGCCGCGGCCGCGCCCGGCGGCGTCTTCTGGATGATCCTCATCGGCGTGGCCCTGCACGGCATCTGCTACGACTTCTTCTTCGTCACCGGCCAGATCTACGTGGACAAGAAGTCCGTCCCCGAGATGCGCGGCCAGGCGCAAGGCCTCTTGGTCCTCGTGACCCAGGGAATCGGCATGCTCATCGGCGCGCGCGTGGCCGAAACGCTGAAGAACAAGCTGGTTGGCGGCACGGGAGCGGAGCTTCTCGCCAGCTACGGCCGCTTCTGGCTCATCCCTTGCGTGGCGGCCGGAGCGATCATGGTCCTCTTCTTCCTGCTCTTCCAGGACCGGGCGGTGAACGCGAAGGGGAAAGGCCCGTCGCGCGAGGCTTCCTGACGGCCGGACCGAGGCCGAGGCAGCATCGGCTCGCGCACGGACGAGTCATTACCGTTTGCTAAGAAACGGGTTGCGGCGCGCTCGACAAGGGTCTTACAAGATTGGAATTGTATTCCACAATTGCGCACATGATCCCGCGATCGCTCGCGCCCCATGCTCTCCGACTTCGCCACGAATACCCCGCCATCGCCATCACCGGCCCGCGGCAGTCCGGAAGGACCACCTTCGCCCGGGAGACCTTCGCCGACCTGCCGTACGTCAACCTCGAGAGCCCGCTGGAGCGAGCCGCGGTCGCCGACGATCCGCTGGGCTTCCTCGCCAGGTTCCCGGAGGGTGCGATCCTCGACGAGGTGCAAAACGTTCCTGACCTCCTCTCCTTCCTGCAGGTGCGGATCGACGAGGACCGGAAGATGGGCCGCTGGATCCTCACCGGTTCCCGTCAACTGGAGCTGACGCGCGGGGTGACGCAGTCGCTCGCCGGGCGGGTGGCGCTGCTCGACCTCCTGCCCTTCTCCCTCGCCGAGCTGCATCAAGCGCCCAGCCGGCCGAGCTCGCTCCCCGGCGCGGTCCTCCGCGGCGGCTACCCGCCGCTCCATGATCCGAACCGCGACGTCGATCCCGCGCTCTGGCTCGAGAACTACCTGGCCACGCTCGTCGACCGGGACATCCGTAGAATCCTCGGAGTACGCAATCGCGGCGCCTTCGATCGCTTCCTCCGGCTCTGCGCGGGCCGCACCGCGCAGATCCTGAATGCAAGCGAGCTGGCCAGGGACTGCGCGGTCGACAACAAGACGATCCAGGCCTGGATCAGCGTGCTCGAGGAGTGCCACGTCGTCCGCCTGCTGCGCCCTCACCACCGCAACTTCGGCAAGCGGCTGGTGAAGAGCCCCAAGCTCTACTTCATCGACTCGGGCCTGGCCTGCCGCCTGCTGCACATCACCGACGTCGAGCAGCTTCGGGTCCACCCTCTGTGGGGCGCGCTCGTGGAAACCTGGTGCCTCGGCGAGATCCTGAAGTGCCGCGTGCACCGCGCGCTCCGGCCGGACATGTGGTTCTGGCGCTCGAGCGACGGCATCGAGGTGGACGTGGTGATCGAGAGCGGCGGCGGGGCGCTCCTGCCCATCGTAATCAGAGCCGGCGCCACGCCGTTCCCGGGCGATGCCGCGGGCATGCGGAAGCTCCGCGAGCTCAGCAACCGCGAACCGGGCGCGTCCGTCGCG
>DYIW01000237.1:0-488 GCA_020723465.1 Phycisphaera mikurensis | reverse complement strand
CGCGCCGGGGTTGATCATCTTCGCGGGCGCCGACGCGCGCCCCGTCGGGGACGACCGCTTCGTGCCGTGGGACGCGATCGCCGAGGCCCTCCCGGGCGGCGCCGGTTGACGCAACCCGCTCGCCCCGCGCCGCCGCGACCTACTCCACCTTCCACTCGTGGAGGCCGGCGGAGAAGCCCTCGGGCAGCGTCACCTCCAGGCGCAGGCCGGTGGTCTCGACTGGCGCAAACTCCACGCTGTTGAAGCGGTCGAGCTCCACGCCGAAGGGGCCGGCCGCCGCCACGGGCTGCCAGTCTGCGCCGTCGCGGTAGAGGAGCGACTACG
Organism: Phycisphaera mikurensis; assembly: GCA_020723465.1. GTDB lineage: Bacteria > Planctomycetota > B15-G4 > B15-G4 > JADJEK01 > JACQZJ01. Next base: position 164 of record DYIW01000237.1, on the reverse strand, counting down.
AGGCCGGCACCCGGCACTCGCCCCGGCCGGTGTCGTCGAACCAGTAGACGCTGGCCCGCGACACCGTCGCCGGCTCGGCGAAGGTGAGCTCCACCCACTCCACGCTGCCCTTCTTCGGCCACCAGTGGAAGAAGAGGTTCGCGTGATCTCCCGAGCTGGCGGGC
>DYIW01000236.1 GCA_020723465.1 Phycisphaera mikurensis | reverse complement strand
CTCGCTCCTCGACCCGGCGCGGCTACCGGTAGATACCTGCTCAGGCTCTCAGCGCCGCCGCGGCCCGCGCCGGCCCTGCTCGCGCAGGAGCGCCAGGCCGCGCTCGAGCACGTCGTCACGTGCGGCGAAGGACAGGCGGAAATGCGTGTCGTACCGGGAGAAGGCGGTTCCGGGAACGACCAGCACCTTGTCCTGGAGAACGCGCTTGACGAAGTCGGCGCCCGCCACGCCGTCCGGCAGCCTGGGGTAGGCGTAGAAGGAGCCTTCCGGGGGAACCAGCTCGTACACGTCCTTGAGCATCGAGACCACCAGGTCGCGCTTGGCACGGTACGCCTTGACCTGGGCCGAGCAGTCGTTCTCCAGCGCGTACAGCGCCGCCCTCTGTGCCGGCGTGTTGGCGCAGACGAAGGTGAACTGCTGCAGCGTCTTCATGGCGTCCAGCGCCTCCGGCGGGCCCACGGCGTAGCCGATGCGCCAGCCCGGCATGCCGTAGGTCTTGGAGAACCCGGAGAGGAGGATCGTCTTCTGGTGGAACTCCGAGATGCTGTGGTACTCGGTCTCGTAGACGAACGCGTCGTAGATCTCGTCGCTGATGACCCACAGGTCGTGCTCGCGCGCGAAGTCGGCCACCAAGCGCAGCTCGGCGGCGCTGTACACGCGCCCGGTCGGGTTGGCCGGGGAGTTGAGCAGGATGGCCTTGGTGCGGCGCGTGACCAGGCTTTCGAGCACCTCCCGGCGGATGCGGAAATCCGGGTGCGTGTCGTAGCTCACCGCGGTCGCGGCCAGAAGGTCGGCGAGCACCTTGTACATGATGAAATAGGGATCCGGGATGAGGATCTCGTCGCCCGGATCGAGCAGCACCAGATAGGAGAGCAGGAGCCCGCCGGAGACGCCCGCCGTGATCAGGCTGGCTCCCGGCGCGAACCCGTAGCGCGCGCGCACGTACTCGCGCACGCGCTCGTTCAGCTCGGGAATGCCCTGGGTCACCGTGTACTTGTTGAAGCCCTCGCGGATGGCGCGGATGGCGGCCTCCTTGACCTCCTCCGGCACGTCGAAGTCCGCCTGTCCGATCGAGAAGTCGATCGGGTCCTTCATGGCGGCCACGAGCTCGAAGATCTTGCGGATACCGCTGGGCTGGATTCGACTCGTTCTGTCAGCGAGCATCTTGCACCGCCACTGGCGGCCCGGGCGCGCCGCCGCCGCATCTGCCTGGCCGCGAAGTCCGCACGGGCGCCGCCCGCCGCCGTGCTCCAGGGGGCTGGGAGCGAAACGGCCCTGACCGCGCCAGGGCTACTCCTTCTTCCGGTCCTTCTTGTCCTTCTTCTCGGGCTTCTCGGGCTTCCCTGTTTTCTCCGGGGCCTCCGCGGCCGCGGCCGGGGCGGCGGCCGCCTCCTCGGGCTTGGGCGCGGCCTTCTTCTTGGCCGCCACCTTGAACCGAGTGCGGACCTTGGGCAGGCCGAAAACGGAATCGCTCGCTTCGCGCCGCCCCTCCTTGTTCAGGATCTCCAGGCGCTCGATGCGGCGATACACGTTGCGCGAGCGCACCAGCGTGTTCTTCAGCCTGAGACTCGTGTGAATGGACATGCACTTGCTCCGTGTCGTCTTCAGTTTCCGGATCGCACCGCCGTCTTCGGATCGAGCGGATGCTCCTTGATCATGGCGGTGGCGAAGGGGCGCTTGCTGCCCATCGGGTAGTCGTCGATCGCGCGCAGGCGCGCCTCGAGCTGCAGCAGCGCCGGGTCATCCCGGCGCTCGAACACCCCGACGTAGACCTCGATCTTCCCGCTCGGGTGCATCCAGGGCAGGATGTGACTGTCCTCGATCTGGTAGCGCTCTCGCAGGATCCGCTTCAGGTCGCCGATCTGCTTCTCCTGGCTCTTGTCGTAGGTGATGAGCAACACTCCGTATGGCAGCGGCGTCGCCGCGGGCGGCGCGCCCTTGCCGGCCTCCTGCCGCTCGGGGCGCGCGCCGCCCTCCTCGATCTGGCGACCCTTGGCCAGGGCGTCGCGGCCCACCGCGTCCTGCTCGGCGTCTCGGCCCCGGGAATGGCCGTACATGTAGGCCGCACCCATCAGCACGATCCACACGAACAAGACGACCAGCGCCCCGGGAAGGGTCAGGCGCAGCTCGAAGTCCGCGAAGGGACTGCGCCCTCCTGCCTTGGCAGGCGGCGCGGCGGGCGCGTCGTCGCCACGTTCCACCGCGGACGGCGCATGCTCGCCGAGGGGACGACCACTCGCCTTGAACACCTCCAGAGGGTGCCTCTTGTGGCCGCTCATGGAAACCCCTGCCGCGAGATACACCAGCCGGCCGCTGGGAAAGCGCACCATTCAACCTCTTCGCGCCGGCGGTTTCAAGGCTGAACGTCGCTGGTGCACCGCCTGGAGGCCCAGACGAATCGCCTCGAGGAGGGAGGACGCGCTCGCAATCCCTTTGCCGGCAATGTCGTAGGCCGTCCCGTGGTCCGGTGAGGTGCGCACGAAGGGCAGGCCGAGCGTCATGTTCACGCCGCGGCCGAAGGAAAGGAGCTTCACCGGCACGAGGCCCTGGTCGTGGTACATGGCCAGGGCCGCGTCGAACTCCCCGGCGCGCAGGCGCGGGAAGAGGGTGTCGGCCGGCAGCGGTCCAGTGACGAGCAGCCCCTCCCCGCGGGCAGCGGCGAGCGCGGGTTCGAGCACGGTCTGCTCCTCGGCTCCGAGCAGTCCCCCTTCCCCGGCGTGCGGATTCACGCCGGCGACGGCGAGGCGCGGAGCTGGGACGCCCAGATCCTGGCGCAAGGAAGACGCCAGCAGGCGCAGGTCGGCGAGGATCTCCTCGGCCCGCAGGCGCAACGCCACCTGGGCGAGCGGGACGTGCCGCGTGGCCAGGGCCACTCTCAGGCCGCCGCCGGCGAACAGCATCATCCCGCGCGCCGCGCCCGATCGCTCGATGAGAGCTTCGGTCTGACCGGGCCAGGGATGGCCGGCCAGGCGCAGCGCCTCCTTCGACACGGGCGCGGTGACGATGAGCTCGACCTCCCCGGCCAGCGCCAGCTCGATGGCGCGCAGCAGCGCCGCGGCGGCAGCCGCGCCCGAGGCCGCGCTCGGCCGGTGCGCAGGCTCCCGCGCCGGGTCGAAGCTCCCGGCCGCCTCGACGCCCTCCAGGTCGAGGTCCCCCACGCCCGCCGCGGCGAACACGCGTGCGTCGCCGACCAGCCGCGGCCGCAACGCGGCGCGCTCGGCGGGAGTGAGCGCGCAGAGCGCCTTGGCGACGATCTCCGGGCCGATGCCCGCCGGGTCGCCGCAGGTCAGGGCCACACCGATGGGCGCGCCGGCGGCCTTCACCGCAGGATCTCGCGCCGCCAGAGCGTCTCCAGCTCCTCCAGGTCGCTGCCGCAGCAGCGCCGCAGCGCGCCGTCGATGTCGTCACCCCGGCCCAGGCCCTCGAGCACCGATCGCACCGCGCCCTGGCCGTAGCGCTCGCGCAGGAACGCCACGAACGAGCGCGCGGCGGCGTACTGCGCCTGCACCAGGGCCACGTCCTCCTGCGCGGCGAGGGACCGGGGCAGCGCCGCGAGACGCGGCGCCTCCTGGCCCTTCGCCAAGAGCGCGCGCATCTCCCGGTGCGCGTCCCGGCCGTCCTGCTCGAACCACTCTGCGATCCCCTCGTTCAGCCAGATCGGACAGGCCGGCGCCAGGTCGGCGATGACCCGGTGCGTGTACTCGTGGCGCGCCGTCCTGGCCAGGCTCTCCTGCTGCCGCTCGAAGTTGTCCAGCGGCAGACGGATCTTGCCGTCGTACAGGCCGCCCACCCAGCCGCGCGCGCCGGTCGCCTTGTGGAAGTCGGCCTCGCTGTAGAGCAGCACCGTGGTCCGATCGTGCGGGAAGTGACCCAGGCCCGAACCGACGCGCGCGCGCGCGTCGTCCAGGATGCACAGGACCCGATCGGCCAGGGCGTGGTTCGCCGGAGTCCCCAGGAACTTGAGGGTGAAGTCGTTGGAGGAACGGTCAACGAAGTCGCCGGAGACCGCCAACTCGCGGCGCGCCCGCTCGAGCTGCTCGAGCACCCAATCGTCCGGCGCCAGCTTGAGACGCGCCTCGAACGCCTCCACCGCGCGGGCCAGCTCGTCCTTGCTGTAGTGCAGGAAGCCGAGGAAGTCGTACACCTTCGGCTCCTCGGGAAAACGCTCGCGCGCGTCCCGGAGCACGGCCTCGGCCCGGCCAAAGTCGCGGGCGAGCAGGTAGGCGTAGCTCAAGTTCACCCAGAAGAGCGGGAGGTCCTCGACGCTGTGGATCGCCGCCTCGAAGTCGGCGATGGCCGCGCCGAAGCGCGCTTCGCGCAGGTGCTGCAGGCCGCGGTTGTTCCGCGCCACGGCCAGGTTCTTCACGATCACCGCGTCGCCACCGGCCTGGACCGCCCGTTCGAGCAGCTCCACCGCCTCGTCGAGCTTCCCACGTTCCAGCAGCGCGAGCGCCTGCGCGTTCATGCTGGCGGGCGTCGCCGCGCCGTCGGCCGGCGCCAGCGCCAGCAGCATCAGCAGCAGCAGGGTCATCGCATCGCTCCTCACGCCCGCGGCGGCCGGCGCACCATCTCCACGAAACGGCCGTACTCGTACGGCAGGCCGTGCTCCTCGTGGAGGCGCGCCACCCGGTCATGATAGCGCGCGGCCAGGTCGTGCATCCTTTCGGCGAAGTCCGGGTCGCAGAAGTAGACCCGGCAGCCCAGCGGGCGCCCGGCGCGCAGCACGCAGCTCCCCCCCACGTGGAAGGCGCAGACCCCGGGAGCGGCCGGCGGTGGCGCCGCGCCGCCGTTCCTGCGCGCGTACGCGACCTCGAGGGCGGTGGCGAACAGGACGTGGTCGGCGCGCGCGAAGTCGCAGCAGGCGCCGCGCCGCGCGCAGCGCACTCCCGTGCTCTCGATCTCCCGCCCCAGGTCGGCATACAGGGCGCGCAGTTCGGCGAGTGCCCGCTCCAGGGCAGCGTTCCCGTCAGCGTGCCCGCTCATCGGCGGCGGCGGCGCGTCGGGAACTTGGGAGGAGCCGGCCCCTGGCCGCCCCCGCCGCGTTGCGGGTCCTCCGGCGTGCGGTCGAGCGGGCCACCATCCGCTCCTTCGTCCTGGTCGAAGCTGAGGGTCTTCTTGCCGCGCACCTGCTCGCCGATGTCCTTCACCAGCTCGGCCATGTCGTGATAACGGAAGTCGCGGTCCTGCTCCATCATTTTGCGGATGAAGTAGTTCATGTGCGGCGAGATGCGCCGCGACTGCAGCTCCGCCGAGGAGAGCGCCGCGAGGATGCGCGCCGCGAGCTGCTCCTGCGTCCCCTCTCCGGCGAAGGGCAGCTCGCCCACCATGACCTGGAAAAGGGTGGCGCCGAGCGAGTAGATGTCGGCGCGGGCATCGAGGTTGGCCGTTCCCTGGGCCTGCTCGGGCGACATGTACGCGGCCGTGCCGACCGTGGTGTCGTCCGTGCCGGCGCCGTCTTCGTTCAGCATGGTCGCAAACCCGAGGTCGATCAGCTTCACCGCGTTGCCGGCCGTGAGCAGGATGTTGTCCGGCTTGACGTCGCGGTGCAGGATGCCCCTGCCGTGCAGGTATTGCAGCGCCTCGGCGACCTGCAGGATGATGAAGAGCGCCAGGTCTTCCTGGAACTGCTTCCCTTCGCGCAGGAGCTGCAGCAAAGTCCTGGCCGGCACCCACTCCAGGATGAAGACGAGGCGCTCCCGGCCGTCCCGCTCGCGCACGTGCCCGACCCGGTAGCCCTTGACGATGCTGCGCTGTTCGAGCTGCATGAGCAGCTTCGCCTCGTGCACGAAGCGGCGCCGCTGCAGCGCGTCCTGCTGCAGCTCGCGATGCATGATCTTCAGAGCCACGGCGCGGCCGCTCGCCTTTTCCCGCCCCTCGAAAACCAGCGCCGTGCCGCCGAAGCCGGCGTACGCGACGTACTCGTAGCCCGGGATCGCCGGCACGTCCTCGCCGCCCGTATGACGCAGAAAGTCGATGCGTTCGCTCTCCAAGAGGTGCAGGCGCACCAGCAGCTCGGCGAGGCTGCCGCCGCCGGCGGAGGCCTGCAGCACTTTCTCGGCCGCGGACTTCTGCACGTGGCCCTTCTGCACCAGGATCGCCAGGAACTTGACCTCGTCCGGGCTCAGCATCGACCTTCTCGCTGCTCGGCGCGCGCTGGCGGAGGATACTCCGCGCTCTGGACCGCGGTCAAGCATCACGCCCGGGACGCGCGCCGTGCGCGCCGCGAAATCCGGCAAAGACGGCTCAAGCGCTTTCTCGCGTCGCGCCGATGCTCTGAGAACCGCTTTCCCGAGCGCGCGAGGTGAGAGGCCGATGCCGAGCCGCAACGAGACGCAGGTCGTCCTGAAGTACTGCGAAGTGATCGACGAGTTCATCAAGATTCGCGTCTTCGCCGACGACGACCTCGGCGCGCTCGTGCGCCTGCAGGAGGTGACCAACCGCCGCGCCTACCAGCGCTCCGTGGTGGAGCGCTGCGTGCTCGACTACCAGGAAGCCGTCCTCCCGCTGTTTCGCAAGTTCAACCGCATCTACAAGCCGGAGGCCCTGGAAGACGTCCTCTACCAGATCTGCGTCGAGGTCAATCCGCACCTCGAGATCCACCAGGTGAGCCTGCCGCTCGACGGTGCCGCCGAGGCGCAGGCCGACGACGTCACCACGCTGCGCCGCCAGCTCGCAGCCAAGGTGCTCGGCATCGAACGCGACCTCATGGCGCGCGTCATCGGCCAGAGGAAGTCGATCCAGGCCGTGGCCAAGGCGGTCAAGAAGGCGGCAGTGGGCCTGAAGGACCCGCGCAAGCCTATCGGCGTGTTCCTCATGGTCGGGTCCACGGGCAGCGGCAAGACCGAGCTGGCCAAGGTGGTGGCGGAGCGCGTCTTCGAGCGCATCGGCAACCTGGTGCGCGTCGACTGCTCCGAGTTTGCCCTGCCGCACGAGTACGCCAAGCTCATCGGCGCGCCGCCGGGCTACATCGGCCACAACGAGGGCGGCTTCCTCACCGAGGCGGTGCGCACCAAGCGGTCCTGCGTGGTGCTCTTCGACGAGGTGGAGAAGGCGCACCACAAGATCCACAACCTGCTGCTGCAGCTCATGGACGAGGGCACCTTGACCGACGGCAAGGGCAACGTCGTGCGCTTCGACAGCACCCTGGTGCTGCTCACCTCCAACCTCGGCGTCAAGGAGATCGAGGCGGTGCGCAACCGCTGCGGCTTCGGCAGCGCCCGGCGCGAGGGACGCATCACCAAGGGCGAGCAGATCGAGGCCATCCACGCGGCCATGAAGTCCACCTTCCGCCCGGAGTTCCTCAACCGCCTGGACGACGTGCTCGTCTTCAACACGCTGACCGAGAAGGACTGCCAGCGCATCGCCAGGCTGCAGCTCAACGAGGTGCGCTCCTACTTGCAGAACGTGGGGGTCGAGTTGAAGTTCTCGCCGCGCGTGGAGATGCACGTCGCCGCCACCGGCTACAGCGAGGAGTACGGAGCGCGCGAGCTCCGGCGCATCATCAAGACCCAGGTGGAAAACCCGCTCGCCGAGCTGCTCCTCTCCGGGCGCTACGGCCAGGGTGACACCATCCAGATCAGCGTGCGTCGCGACCGGCTGCATTTCGTCGGCGCGCGCAGCCGCCGCCCGCGCCGGCCGCGGCCGGCGGAGTCGCCCGTCACGGTGGAGAACCAGGGCGGCTGAGGCCTCCTGCCGGATTCCGCCGCATCCTCTCCCGCTCTCCGCGGTTCCAGTGCAGCGGCGCGCGCCTGGCCGGCCTCGGCAGGCCGCGGGAGACCTCCTAAGATGCGCGCACCCCTGTCGGCCCGGTCCGGAGGCTCATGACCATGACGTTGATCCGCCTGTGCGCGCCGCTCGCGGCGCTGCTGCTTCTCGCCGCCCGGGCGCCGGGCGCGGGCGACGCCATCTCGTGGCAGCCGGAAGCGGACGCGGCGTTGGCCCTGGCCGCGAGCGAGCACCGCGCGCTGTTCATCGCCGTGAACATGGACGGCGAGCGCGCCAACGACCAGATGGTGGAGGTGCACTATCGCGACCCGATGATCTGCAAGCTGGCGCAGAAGACCGTCAACCTGTTCGCTTCGCGCTTCGATCACGGCTCCGGCGAGGCGCCCTGCCCGCGCTGCGGCGTGATCCCCTGCGCGCGCCACATGGAGGTGGAGCGCGCCGTGCGCGGCAAGTGGGTGGCCGAGGCGGCCGACGGCACGGTCGTGGCGCCGCAGCACGTCTTCGTCGATCCCACGGGCAAGGTGATCCTCTCCGTGCCCTACCAGGTGACCGTGGGCGAGCTGGAGTGGTGCTTCGTCACCGCCATCCGCAAGCTCGATCCCGAGTTCCCCTGGACCCTCTCGCAGAAGGCGCGGGCGCCGCGCCGCCTGGTCATGGAGGGCGTGGCCCCGTCCGAGGGCCCGGCGCAGCCGCTGCCGCCCGACAAGAAGGAGCTGGCGGAGACCTTCGAGCGCCTGCGCACCACGGGGCGCGGCGAGGCCGGCCGCGACACCCTGCAGGACGTCCTGCGCCTGCTCCTCTCCGAGGACAAGAAGGCCATCGAGTACGTGGAGAGCTGGATGAACTCCAGGTGGATCGGCTTCGGCGGTGCGGGCCGGCTCACGCAGGTCATCCACGCCATCGGCCGCACGTCGCCGCCGGTGTGGTGGGAGGTGGTCGAGCCCTTCCTCGGGGACCATCGCCTCGAGGTGCGCCGCGAGGCCGCGGTCGCGCTCGAGCAGCTCGCGGAACCCAAGTCGCTCGGCGCGCTCACCAAGCAGTGGAAAAAGGAGAAGGAGCTCGACGCGCAGAAGGAGCTGATCCGCGCCATCGCCGCCGTGGGCTGCGCCGACCCGAAGGCGATCAAGCTCGCGACCGAGCAGGCGCGCAAGGCCGACGAGAAGGTCCTGCGCGTCAACGCCCTGATCGGCTGCGCCGCCCTGGAGGATCGCGAGACCGTGCTCGCCCTGCTGCGCGAATCCCTCGCGGACGAGCTGGGCGCCGTGCGTGCCGCCGCGGGCTACGTCATCGCCGTGCGCCGCGAGGAGGAGCTGAGGAAGCCCCTCGAGGACGTCGCGCTCATGGAAACGGACGCCGCCGTGAAGGAGGCGCTGGAGCGGGCCCTCGAGGTCCTGGCTGGCGGGAAGGAGTCGCAGCTCCGGCCCATCCTCGCCAAGTTCGCGGAGAGCGACATCCCGCGCGATCGACTGTGAGCCGTCAGCTCTTGGCTGTCGGCTGTCAGCCTTTCGGACTGCGGTTCGTCGCAGCGCGCTTCGCGGGGTGCAGTCATTCCGGGGCGGGAGCGGGCTCCTGGCCCGCGAGCGCCTGCCGGTAGAGCTGTCAGCTCTCGGCTGCCAGCTTTCAGCTCGGACCGCGGCTCGATGCCACGTGCGCGGCCCTGCGGCTCAGCCGGGGCGCTGCTTCGACCACGTTCCCCTCCGGTTCCGGGTAACCGACTGCGACACCTATCCCACCGCACGTCCCCGTGCGGTGCATCGTTCTGGGGCGGGAGCGGGCTCCCCTCCCGCCCGCGACCGCCGACCGCCTGTAAGTTCTA
>DYIW01000235.1 GCA_020723465.1 Phycisphaera mikurensis | reverse complement strand
CTGCTCGCTCCTCGACCCGGCGCGGCTACCGGTAGATACCTGCTCAGGCTCTCACGCGCCGGTGGCGCCCGCGTTGCCGAAGACTGTGCGCAAGAAGGAAAGCAGCTCCTCGCGGCGCGCGGCACGCTCCGCGCCGCCGGGCGCGGCCGCCTCCTCGCCGCCGCCGAACAGGTAGGAGTAGGCGAAGAGGCACACGTGGGGTGAGCGCGCCAGCGCGTCGAGGACCTGCTCCTCCACGGTCGCCGGCGCGCGGTCGTCCGGCCTTGCCATCACGCCGGTGACGATGCGCACGCCGCAGGCCGCGTCCGTCCAGGCGTCGAGGCGCGCGCGGAACTCGGCCGGATCGGCCGTGTAGTTCATGGGGAAGAGGGCGTCCACCAGTCCTTCCCGCACCCAGGCGGCGCTGTCGCGCTGATGGCGTTCTCTGGGCCCCTCGGGCGCGGAACCGACCGCGGCCGAGAGCACCACCTCGGGCCGCGTCTCCTCGACCATGTCGCGGATGGCGCGGAGCAGCGCCGTGACCTTGGCCGCGCGCCACAGGTCCCAGGCCGGGCGGTTGCGTTCCGGATCCTGACCGGCCTCGGCGAGAAAGAGCGCGACCGTGGCCGCGTCGCGCGGGTAGTCGGCGCCAGGCGGGGCCAGCTCGTTCACCAAGCGGATGTAGTCGAGGTGCAGGCCGTCGACCTCATAGTCCGCCACGATCTCGCGGCACACCTCGACCAGGTAGCTGCGCACCTCCGGCAGACAGGGATTCAAGCTGACGTAGAAGCCGTCCGTGAGCGGCTGCCTGCGTCCCTGCTGGTCATACCAGTGCCATTCGGGCCGTGCATTGTAGAGCTGGCCCGGATCGGCGGGCGGGCGGGCGCCGCGCCACGAGGGCATGACGTTGACCCAGGCGTGCAGGTCCAGCCCCAGGTCGTGCGCAGCGTCGCAGGCCTCCTCCAGCGGGTCGAAGCCCGGGTCCGCGCCGCCCAGCTCTTCGGCCCAGGGCTCGAGCGCGGAGTCGTAGAAGGCCGTGCCGTTGCCGCGCACCTGGAAGAGCACGGTGTTGAAGCCGGCCTCCTGGCAGTTCCGCAGCACGGTCTCGATATCCGCCTCGCTCCGGTAGTCGAAGCGCGTCACCCAGATGGCGCGCAGGGGCCCGGTGACGCGCGGGCCGCGGCTCTGGCAGGCAGAGAGACTCACGGCCAGCAGGAGCAGCGCGGCCCGGCGCATCAGTCGCTCTCTTTCCGCGGCGCGCGGTCGGCGAGCAGCCAGCCGAAGACAAAGGCAACGGTGCAGCCGATGGGGGCGTACCAGGGGAAGGCGATGTTGAGGAGCACTTCCTGCCCGGCCTCGTTCACGCGCGCGAACTGCCCGTGGCGGTTGACCAGGAGCACCAAGAGGATACCGATCACGAGCAGCGCGGTCTTCGCGGCGAAGCGCTCGACCTGGCGGCCGCGGCGCAGCCCCGCCGCGAGCCAGGCGCAGAGGAGCAGCGCCCCGCCCGCCCAGCACAGCGGCGCGGTCCACTCCTGGTGCCAGACCGTGGCGAACACGAGGAGCACCGAGAGGGGCGCGCTCCACAGGTAGCCGTAGCCGTTGATCGGCAGCCGGAGGAACGACAGCAGGAAGCCGGCGAGCAGGCCTCCGCCCGTGTAGCCGGCCATGGCGAGAGCCAGGTCGAGGATCGAAGGGTAGAAGGCCGCGACCTCGTGGGCGAGCTGCGCCGCCAGGCAGAGCACTGCCCCCCAGAAGACCACGAAGACGCGGCCCAGAAGGACGTCCTGCTTCTCCTCGCGGCTGCTCGCCGGGCCGAGCCGGCGCCGCAGCGGCAGGACCACGGCCGACATCACGGTCTGCGACAATGCCGCGAGGATCGAATCGAGGCTCGAGATCGCGGCCGCGAAGATGCCGGCGATGATCAGGCCGGTGAGGCCGGGCGGGATCTCGTTGATGATGAAGATGGGGAAGATGCAGTCGCCCTTCTCCTGATATGACGCGAGCGCGGCGCCGCTCAGCGGATGGGCGCGATAGAAGGCATAGAGCCCGGCGCCCACGACCATGACCAGGAAGGTGACGACCTGGCCGGCCGTGCTGCTGATCACCGCCGCGCGCGCCTCGCGCGCGCTGCGGCAGCAGAACATACGCTGCGCCATGAGCTGTTCCGTGCCGAAGACGCCCACGTTGCCCCAGGTTGTGGCGATGGCCGCGGTCCAGACCGTGTAGGCGCGCGTCGGGTCCGGGTCCCAGTCGAAGAAGCGGAACTTGCCGGCTTCGCGGCCGGCGGCGATCATCTCCCCGAGGCCGCCGTCCAGACTGGCGGCAATGACCACGACCGCGGCCAGCGCGCCGATCAGGAACACGCCGAAGAGGATGACGTCGGTCCAGATCACGGTGGTGATGCCGCCCATCAGCGTCCAGAGGACCGCGATCAGGCCGATGGTCCAGATGGACCAGGCGAGGCCGTCGATGCCCGTCGCCTGCTCGAGCGGGTCGAACACCGCCGGCCCGAGGATGAGGTCGAGCACGAAGGCGGTGACGTAGACGCGCGCCGACTGGGCCAGGACTCCGCCGAGCGCGAACAGCGCGCTGGTCATGCCGCGCACGCCGGTGCCCAGGCAGTTGCCCATGTAGTCGTAGGGGCTGTAGATCTCGCGGCGGTAGTAGGCCGGGATGAGCACGTAGCCGACGAGCACGCGCGCCAGGAAGGAGCCGATGAGCCCGAGCTGCAGATAGGTGAAGTCGCCGCCCGGCTTGAACACCACGAACGGCACGGACACGAAGGTGACGGCGCTGATCTCCGTGGCCACGATCGAGCCGGCCACCGCGTACCAGGGCAGCTTGCGCCCGCCGAGGAAGAAGTCGCGGATGGTCGCGGGCTTGCCCGCGAACTTAGCGCCGAGGATGGTGGTCAGGACGAAGTAGCCGAGCACCACGCCCCAGTCGAGCGCGGTGAAGTTCGAGCCCGGGTGCGCGGCCGCGTCCGCGAGTTCTGGGCCGAGGTCCGCGAGCATGGCCTCTCCGCCTCAGCGCGCCGCGCGCCCGGCGGCGCGTCCGGCCGCGGCCTCGTCGGCGAGCACGGTGACGTCGCCGTGCTCGAGCAGAAAGGAGGCCGGCACGTCCGCGCTCGCCGGGCCCGCGAGCGCGCGCGCCAGCACCTCCGCCTTGGCCGCGCCGAAGGCCAGGAGCAGGATGTTCCGCGCCTCGAGCAGCGTGGCGATGCCCATGGTGACGGCGCGCTCCGGCACCGCGCCGCCGGCGAAGTCCCGCGTGTTGTCCCGGCGCGTGGTCGGGTGAAGCTCTACCACGCGCGTGCGGCTGGCGCGCCCCGAGCCCGGCTCGTTGAAGCCGATGTGGCCGCTGCGGCCCAGGCCGAGCAGCAGGAGGTCGATGCCGCCCGCCGCCTGGATGCGTTCCTCGTACAGGCGGCAGGAGCTCTCCAGGTCGTTCTCGGGCACGCTCCCGTCCGGCAGGTGGCGCCTGTTCGCCGGCAGGTCGACGTGGTCGAAGAGGTGGCGGCGCATGAAGGAGTGGAAGCTCCCGGGCGCCTCCGGAGCGATCGGGTAGTACTCGTCCACGTTGAAGGTCTCGACGCGGGCGAAGGAGAGACCGGCGCGGCAGCGAGACACCAGCTCGGCGTAGACCTCGATCTGCGACCTGCCCGTGGCCAGGCCGAGCACGGCGCCGCGGCCCTGGCCGGCGCGGTCCTGGATCAGGCGCGCGATCGCCTCCGCGGCCGCCGCCGCGGCCTGCGCGGCCGAGGCGTAGATCAGGAGCCGCGGGCCGCGGCCGGGCAGCTTCTCGGGTTCGTGCGCCATCTCAGGCGCCAGAAGGTAGCGGCGCTTCCTTGCGCTGTCGATCGCGTAGGATGGCGGCGCGTGCAGAACGAGAGGCGGCGGAGGGTGCGGCGATGATCCGGGCGCGCAGGTTCTCGACGTTGCTGGCCGGCCTGGCGGTCCTTCTGCCCCTGGCTTGCGCCAGCGGCCGCAGCGCGGCCGAGAGGGCGGCGTTTGCCGCCGAGCCGCTCGTCCCGGTCGCGGACGTGGACCCGCGCATCCGCTTCGACCTGCGCTACGCGACCGCGAACAACTTCACCGGCCAGGTGCTCTACGACAGCCCGGTGTGCCTGCTCAGGCGCTCGGTGGCGGAGCGCCTCTCACGCGTGCAGGAGCGTCTCGCGGCGCAGGGGTATGGCCTGCTGGTGCTCGACGGCTACCGCCCGCTCTCGGTGCAGGAGCGCATGTGGCAGCTCGTGCCCGACACGCGCTACGTGGCCGATCCGAGGAAGGGCTCGCGCCACAATCGCGGCGCGGCCGTGGACGTGGCGCTCGTGGACGGCGCCGGCCAGCTCCTGGAGATGCCGACCGACTTCGACGACTTCAGCGAGGCCGCGCGCCGGGACCATGCGGGCGCGTCCGCGGCCGCGCGCCAGCACCTGGCGCTGCTCGACGCGGCCATGACCGCCGAGGGCTTCATCGGCCTGGAGACCGAGTGGTGGCACTACGACGCGCCGGATTGGGAGGTCTACCCGGTCATCGGGCGGTGAGCCGTTCCGCGCGGCGCAAGGCCTCTCAGGGCAGCCGGGCGAGCACGGCCGCGTGGCGCGCGCGGCGCGGCTCCAGGCACGCCGCGGGGGGCGTGTCGCCCGGAAGCGAGGCCAGGCGCGCCAGGCGCGCCGCCGGTGCCGGGTGCGTGCTCTTCCAGCCGCCCGCGCCGCCCACCTGGGGCATGTGCGACAGGAAGCTCCGGATGCCGTCCGGCGCGAAGCCCGCGGCCGTGGCCAGACGCGTGCCCAGCTCATCCGCCGCGAACTCCAGGTTGGCGCCGTAGCCGCCGGTGAGCAGCGTAAAGACCACCTTGTCCGCCGACTCGCCGAACGTCTTGGACAGGCGCGCGAGCTGGCGCTTGAACTTCCTCTTGTCCTTCTTGCTGTCCGTGCCGTGCTGCGCGTAGAGCTCGGTCATGAGCTGTCCGGCCTGCACCATGTTCGCCTGCGGGATGGCGGCGAGGCCGTGCTTGAGCGTGACGTGGCTGATCTCGTGCGCCAGGATGCCGGCCAGCTCCTCCTCGGAGCGCGTCTCCTTCAGCATGCCGGTGGTGATGAAGATGAAGCCGCCTGGCGCCGAGAAGGCGTTCAGCTCGTCGGAGCGCAGCACGGCGAAGTGGTAGCCCTTGAAGGTCTGCCGCACGCGCTCGGAGGAGAACGCCACTGCCAGGCCGACCTTGTTGACGTACGCGCTGACCTGCGGGTCCTCGAGCAGGGGATAGCGGTCGCCGGCGAGGGCGGAGGCGCCCACGGCGCGGCCGATGTAGTGCTCCTCGGTGGGCAGGAAGTCGTCCGCGGTGCGGATGCTGCGCGCCCAGGACTCGCCGAGCTGCGAGAAGCGTTGATCGCCGGTTGCGCCCGCGGCGATCTGCCCGCCGGTGCGGAGGATGTCGCCGGTGGTCTGGCGTCCCTGCGGGCTGCCGCAGGTGACCAGGAGCGCCGCACCCGCGAGCGCCGCGCCGAGAACGGCCGCGCGCCAGGGAAGTGTCTTCGCGCTCATGGCTCGATCCCTCCCTCGCGCACGAAGCGCGCCACTTCCTCGACCGGGATGGAGAAGGCCTGGATGCGGTCGACCAGCCGGTAGCCCTGTTCGAGCTGCGGCTGCTCCTCGCGGTGCTGCGCCTCCACTTCCGGGTTGAAGCCGCGCGCGGCCGCGGTGCGCTCGGCGTAGGTGACCTCGCCCGTGCCCGCGCCCGCCGCGCCCAGGTTGTAGTCGGTCTGGCGGTACAGGCACGAGGAGTGCAGGTAGCCCTCGACCGCTCCGGCGCGCACCTTGTACCAGCCGGCCTCCGGCGCCACGATCGTGACCAGGTCGCCCTCGCGCAGCAAGGCCACGCTCGGCGAGAACATGCGCGGCGCCGCGCGCAGGGTCGCCGTTTCCAGGCCGATGCGCCCCTGGCTGCCAGCCGCGAGGGTCTCCTGCGGCGTGGCCCTGAGCGCCGTTCCCGCCAGCGCCGCCGCCAGGACGAGCGCGCTCCAGTGCTTGGCTTTCATCGATCCGTTGCCCTCCAGGCCGGGCGGCCGGGCGCCTGCCCGGCCGCGATCCAGGGATGCCACCCTGCAATACTACGAATCCGCGCACCCGCGGCCGAGCGCCGCGGGCTACTTCTCGGTCAGGGTGATCACCCCGTCGAAGTCGCGCGGCCGCCGGCGCGCGTACTGGCCGCTCAGCTTCAATAACTCCTGCGCCACCGGATCGCCACCCGGCCGCTCCTGGTCGGCGCGGGCGAAGAGCTCGGCGGCGGCCGCGAAGTCCCCCTGCTCGAACAGGGCCATGCCCCGCGCGAAGGTCTCGGCCCAGTCCGGCAGCACGTCCAGCCCGGCGTCCCCGGCGCCGAGCAGTTCGTGGATGCGCACCGGCTTCTCTTTGCCCTTGACGCGGATGCGGCCCAGCGGCCGCGTGACCGCGGCGCCCATGCCGGCCGCGTCGAGGGTTTCCTGCGAGACCATGATCGAGCTGCCGAAGAACTTGTTGGCGCCCTCGAGGCGCGACGCCAGGTTCACGGCGTCGCCGATCACCGTGTAGTCGAACTTGCGCGTCGAGCCCATGTTGCCGACCACCATCGGGCCGGTGTTCAGGCCGATGCGCGTGTGGAGCGGCGGCCGGCCGCGTGCTTCCTGCGCGGCCGAGAACGTGCGCAGCACCTCCTGGCAGCGCGCCGCCGCCTGGAGCGCCAGGCGCGCGTGGTCGGCGCGCTCGAGCGGCGCGCCCCAGAACGCCATGATCGCGTCGCCCTCGTACTTGTCGATCGTGCCTTGGGCGTCGAGGATGACGTCCGTCATGACCGTGAGGTACTCGTTGAGGAAGGCGACCAGCTCCTGCGGGTCCATCTTCTCGGACACGCTGGTGAAGCCGGCGATGTCGGAGAAGAGCACGGTCAGCTCGCGGCGGTCGCCGCCCAGGCGCAGCAATTCCGGGCGGTCCTCGAGTTCGGCTACCAGGTCTGCGGACAGGTACTGGCACATGGAGCGGCGGATCTCGCGGCGCTTCCTGCCTTCGGTCTGATAGAGGTAGAGCGAGGCGGCCAGGCAGGCGAGAAACGCGCCAAGGAGGGGCGTCACCACGTCCAGCACCCAGCCCAGCCAGAAGAGCAGCACGGCCAGGCCGAGGAAGGCGCCGGCCAGCAGCAGGAAGGCGATGACCACGGCGCGCATGCGCTGGAAGAGCGTGGCGCCGGCGCCCACCAGGGCGGCGAGGAGGAACGCGATCAGGTCGAGCAGCACGGTCGGCGGGCGCGCCAGCGCGTCCCCGCGCATCAGGTTGTCGAGCGCGGTCGCGACGATCTCCGGGCCGGGGAGCGACTCGTCCGTGGGCGTGGCGTGCACATCGGGATTGCCCTCGATGTTCACCCCGAGCACTACGACGTCGTCCTTCTTCAGCCCCTCGAGCCACGGGCAGGGATCGCCCGCACCCGCTTGCGCCGCGGCCAGCTCGGCGATCCCGACCGTGGGGAAGGACCCGCGCGCGCCGCGGTAGTTCAAGAGCAGGCTGCCCGCGCCGTCCAGGGGCACGTCGCTCCCGCCGAAGCCGTCGAGCCAGCGGCCGGCCGCGGCCACGTTCATCGACGACTCGCCGTAGGCGACCATCGCGGCCGCGAGCGGCAGCGACGGGACACAGGTCTCGCCCGCTCGCATGGCGAGCGCGACGCGGCGAATCACGCCGTCGCCGTCCGGCTCGATGAAGGCGTTGCCGAGGCGCGCGGCCGGCTCGATCAGGCGCTCGATGGGCAAAGCCGGCGCGGCGCCGCGCGTCAGCCGCTCGGCGGCGCCGTACACGGCCACCGTTGCCTTGTCCGGCAGGGCCGCGGGAGCCTCCTGGCCGTCACGCGACGGCTTCATCGAGAGCGGCAGGACGGCGCGCGCCGGCGGGGCGAGCGCGCCGGCCAGGAAGCGGTCGTCCTCGACCCCGTAGGGCGAGGGCGTGGTGAGGATGAGGTCCACCACCAGCGCGCCCGCGCCGCGCGCGGCCAGGCCGGAGATGACCTCGCCCCACACCTGGCGCGGCAGCGGATAGCGCGCCAGCTCGCCCATGCCCTGCTCCTGCCAGAAGCGCAGGTCGCCGTCGGTCAGGAGCGCGACGCGCACGCGCGAGGAGCGCGCCCGCTCCGCGTCGGCGAAGGCGCGCGCCAGCACGTCGAAGGGCGCCGCCTCGAAGCTCCGCACCAGCGCGGTGGAGCTGAGGAGGACGGCGAGGACTCCGGCCGCCGCGCCGAGCAGCAGGCCGGCGCTCAAGGGTGGAACGCGACGCATGCTTGGAGACCGAGCGCCCAAAGCGTCTCTTCTATCGTGGTGGGCCAGGGAGGTCAATTCGTCGGGGGGCGTGCGCGGCGATGCAGCCGCCGGAGCGCCCGCTGCGCGAGCGCTCCGCGGCTGATCGCCGCGAAGGGGGATGGCTGGCGGCGGAGCCGCGTGAAGGGGGAGGGTTGGCAGCGGGTGGCCGCGCCAGGGACGAACCGTGCGGGCGGTGCCCCCTTGTGTACGATGAGGACCTCGCTCGATTCCCGGGAGGACGCCCCGGCTTGAAGACGAAGACGCTGCTTCTGCTGCTTCTGCTCGCGGGGCTCCTGCTCGCCCTGGATGGGCGCGGCGTGGACCTGCTGCGGGCCGCGGCAGCGCGCGTCGTGCCGCGCGCGCTCGCCTGGCGCGCCGACTACCGCGTCCACGAGCCGGGTGGCATCTCGTCCCACCTCGCGCGCTTCGAGGCGGCGGCGCTCGATCCGGCAAGGCCCCCTGGCGAGCGGCTCGGCGCGGCCGAGCTGTTCTGGCTGGCGGCCTCGTTCCGCGGCGACCCCTCGCGCGCCGACCTGTTCGAGGAGCGCGTGGCCGTGCTGCTCGACGTGGCGACAGATCTGGCGGGCGAGCCCGCGGCCTGGGCGCTGGTCGTGGACGCGCTGCGCGCGCGCCGCGCCGTGGTCGTGCTCGCGGACGATCCGGCCGAGGCCTTCCGCGCCGGCGACGTCCTGCGGCTCGCCGGCCGCTGCGCGCCCGAGAACGGCTTCTTCGAGCTGTTCGCCGCCGAGGTGGCGCTCGCCGCCGGCCGCGAGGCCGAGGGCCGCGACGCGCTGATCCGCGCCTCGCGCTCGGCCTGCGTCGATCCGCTGCTGCGCGAGCGCAGCGCCTGCGCCTACGACTTCCTGCGCTTGAGCGGGCTCCCCGACCTCGAGGCGCGCGAGGTGCTCATCGACGACGCCTCCTCGAACCGCGGCTTCGCCCCCGGCGACCTGCTCGAGGAGATCGCCCGCCAGCTCGGCCGCGAGGACGGCAAGCGCGTGACGGACGAGCCCGACTGCTGGCTCGAGACCTTCCTGGCCATCCACGACTCGGGCCGCATGCTGCTTTCCTCCACGCTCCTCGTTGAGGACGCGCTGCAGGCGCTCGGCGCCGCTTCCGCCTATGTGGATCTGGTGCGCGCGGGCGCGAGCGCGGCGGTCGTGCCGCGCGGCGAGAATGTGGACGCACTCGCCGTGCGCCTGGCCGCGGCTGGCTTCACGCGCGGCGCCGAGAGCCTGCGCGAGACGCGGG
>DYIW01000234.1 GCA_020723465.1 Phycisphaera mikurensis | reverse complement strand
TTCGGCGACAAAAAAGTGACCCTCCGGCGACTCGCTGGCGACCACAGGCGACCGCCGGCGTGGCACTTCTTTGATCCCTTCCTCCGCCGCTGATGCCCGCGCCCCGCAATGGCGCCGTGCGCCTTCCCGGCGCCGCGCGGGGGCATCACGCGGAGGAAGAGGATGAACGTGATCAAGAAGAGGAGCGCGAGCGAGCTCCGCTGCCCATCGTGCGGGGCGCTGCTCGGCATCCGTGACGCCGCGGGGTTCAACATCAAGCGTGGCGACACCCAGGCGACCGTCAGCGGCGACTTCCAGCTCTCCCTCGTCTGCTGGCGGCACGGCTGCCGGAAGCTGATGGTCCTGCAGATCGACACCAGGCGCGCCCCGCGGCCGCCGGCCACCGGATAGGCGCAGCCCGAGTCCACCAGATCCGAAACCAGAGCGCTTGACGCCCAGCTTCGGCCCCCGTGAGCGCACGACGCCCGGCCGAGAAGGCGGGCGCCAATGCGCGCGCGTTGGGAGGCTCTCCTCGCGAGCCTCGAGCAGTCGGTCAGGTCCCTGGAAGCGGAGCGGCAGTTCAACGAAATGAAGCAGCGGCACCCGGTGCTGCAGACGTTCGAGGAGCCGGGTGCGCTCGTCGAGCATCTCAACGGCCGGAGCGGCGATCTCGACGAGAAGGACGCCATCTACGGCGCCCTCGTTCGGATCGTCCAGGCGCGCGGCAGAGACGCGCCGCTGGCCACGTCGCTCGTGTGGCTCGGGCTCTGGCCCGGGCTCGACGCCATCTATCGCCGGCGCGTCCATCTCTTCCCCGGCCATCCCGAGGAGCTGGTCTCGGACCTCGGTGACTGCTTCACGGCTCTCGTCGAGGAGCTCGATTTCGCGTGCGTCCAGCGGGTCGCCGCGAACCTGGTCTGGAGCACGGAGCGCGAGGTCATCGTCCGGCGCCGGGAGAAGTGGAACGAGGACGCCAGCCGAGACGGCCTCCCAGACGAGAGCGCCCTGGGCGCCACCGATCCGATCGAACCCGAGGACCCACCGCCGCCGTCGCGGTTCGGCCTCGAGGGCGACCTGCCTGACGAGGAGGAAATCGCCGCCATCCGGGAGCGCCTCATCCCGGTCCTCGGCGGCGACACCGACCTCGTGATCGGCGCGGCCATCTACGGCCAGAACCAGCGCCAGCTCGGAGAGCGGCTGGGTCTTTCGCACGAGGCGGCGCGCAAGCGCGTGCAGCGAGCGCTCGCGCGCCTGCGCAAGCACCTCGGGTCGCGATGAATCGGCCTGTCCCAGTTAGAGCCCGACCTCGCGTTTCCAGGCTGACCACACGGAGGAGACCCACGTGAACACACCAGCGGCCGACGAAATCTCCAGGCTTTTCCGGGAGGTCGTGCTCGTTCTGGGCGGTGTCTTCGCCGTCCGCGGCACGGACGACGAGACCATCTGCCAGACGGCCCGCGGTCTCGAGCGCGCCTACCTCCGCGCGATCAGGAGGCGGTCGGCGGCCGCCGCGGGCACCCCGGCCGGCGCGCCGGGCGCCGTGCCGCACCCGGCGATCGCGGGCCTCCTCCGGCTCATCGACACCGAGGAGGGAGCGCGATGACCGCCGAGCCGAAGCCGGCGCCCCATCTCGCCGACCAGTTCCTTCGCCTGCCCGGGCTCTTCCGGCGCTGGGAGATCGAGCAGGTCATCGAGCCAGGCATGGACTTTCACCTCGAGGAGGCCGGGGCGACCTCCGACGGGACACCGCTCTTCGCCGTGTACCGGCGAGAGCCCGACCACGCAGACAAGGAGTGACCCATGGCACCGACGAACATGTGGCAGCAGACCGAGGAGATGGCGAAGAAGCACGACCAGGGCGGCAGCACCTGGCTGAAGCTCGCGAACGACGGCGACAAGGCGATCGTGGTCTTCCTCGGCGAGCCGTACCCCCGCGAGGTCTGCTTCGTCGACGGCAAGTACGCCCGCTTCGACGACAAGCTCAAGGCGCAGGGCCTCAAGTCTTCGCTGCGCGTCGCGCTCAACGTCGCGCTCTACGACACCAAGGAGGTCAAGGTGCTCGAGCAGGGCGTGGTCTTCTTCAAGGACCTCGTCCAGGTGCGCGGCAAGTACGGCCTCGACAAGTGGGCCTTCGAGGTCCAGCGGCACGGCGCGGCCAAGGACCCGAAGACGACCTACTCCATCCTGCCCGAGCACCAGCTCACGCTGGAGCAGCAGAAGGAGCTCCAGGCGCTGCCGCTGCACGACCTCGAGAAGCTGTACGCCGAGGAGCCGGCGGGCGAGGGCAGCGGCAGCGGCAGTGGCGGCGGCGGCGCGCTGGGCAGCTACGACGCGAAGAAGGGCGGGGAGCCCGTCGACGCCAAGACGGCACAGTCGATTGCGGTGGTGCTGAAGGCGCTGCCGCGAGAGGCGGTCGACCGCTTCTGCAAGAAGTTCGGTGTCTCCCGCATCAAGGACCTCCCCGCGGCGCAGGTCGAGAAGGCGATCGCGTACCTCGACACCCTCGAGGCGGAGTTCAAGGCGGCGCCGAAGTCCGGGGGCGAGGTCGATCCCTTCGCCTAGGCGAGGGGCCAGCCCGCACCAGCGGAGGCACCCGTGAGCGACTACCTCTCCGAGGTGTTCGGGGAGAGCGGCCTCTTTGCCGCCCACTTCCCCGGATACGAGCTTCGACAGGGCCAGCTCGCCCTCTCCCGCATGGTCGACCAGGCCATGCGGGAGGGGCGGCATGCCCTCGGCGAAGGGCCGTGCGGGACCGGCAAGGGCGTGGCCTACGGCGTGCCAGCGGTCTACCACGCGCACCATCACCAGAAGCGCACGGTCATCGCGACCGCGAACATCGCGCTCCAGGAGCAGCTCGTCCGCAAGGATCTGCCGGTGCTTGCCGAGGTGCTGCCCTGGGAGTTCTCCTTCGCCCTGCTCAAGGGCCGCAGCAACTACTTCTGCCTCGACCGTACCCTCGAGTCCGAGGCCCGGGGCGAGCTCGCCGGCATCTACGACGACGCGCAGGATCGGCAGATCGACGCCGTCCTCCGCTGGGCGAAGGACACGGCGACCGGCGACGTCTCGGAGCTGCCGTTCGTGCCCGCGCCGGCGGTGTGGTCGAGGATGTCGGTCAGCTCCGAGGAGTGCAAGGGCGAGGTCTGCCGCTACCGCGACGGCTGCTTCTTCGAGCGCGCGAAGGACGCAGCACGAGCAGCGGACATCGTCGTCACCAACTACCACCTGCTCTTCGCTCACCTCGCGGTCCGCCGCGAGACCGGCCAGGATCTCGTCCTGCCGCCGTTCGGTTTCCTCGTCCTCGACGAGGCGCACGAGGCGGCGGAGATCGCGCGCGACTTCTTCGGCTTCTCGGTCTCGGCGCACAGCATCGGTCGGCTCGCGCGGTACGCCACCGACTTCGGCGACCGGAAGCTGGCCGACCGGCTCCGGCGCGAGGCCGAGGCCTTCTTCTCGCGGGTCGCTGCCTTCGCGCGTTCTCCCGCCTACCGCTGCCGGCTGCGGGCGCCAGGCTTCGCGAACGAGGTCAGGCTCTCGTACGAGATGCACTCCTTCTGCGACCTCGCCAGGGTGCGCCAGGAGGATGCGAGGCTGACGCGCGAGGATCGGGCCGCCGCCCGCAACGCCTGCCGGCTGGCGATCGCGGCCATGACTCGCATCTGCGAGGGCGTGCACCAGTCGGACGCGGGCAAGGTCTACTGGATCGACCTCGACGGCAAGGAGCGCGCGCGGCTCAAGGCGAAGCCGATCGACGTGAGCGGGCTCCTGCGCGAGGAGCTCTTCGGCAAGACGTCCTCCGTCTCGCTCGTCTCCGCGACGCTCACCACCGGGGGAGGCTTCGACTTCATCCGGCGCGAACTCGGCGTACCGGATGGCGCTCTCGAGGTTGTGGCCGCGACGCCCTTCGATTTCGAGCGGCAGGCGCTCTTGGTCGTGCCCGAGGACCTGCCTGACCCGCGCGAGCCCTCGTTCGTCGGCGCGGCGGTCGAGGTCTTTCGCCGGGTCATCGACGCCTGCGAGGGCCGCACGCTCGGGCTCTTCACCTCGTACCGCAATCTCAACGCCGTCTACGACCAGGTCGCGGGCAACGGGCACCGCGTGCTGCGGCAGGGTGACCTCCCGCGCGCCGAGCTCGCCCGCATCTTCAAGGAGGACGTCTCCTCGGTCCTCCTCGGCACCGACAGCTTCTGGACCGGGATCGACGTGCCGGGCGAGGCCCTCACCGGGCTCGTCATCGACAAGCTGCCCTTCCCCCACCCCGAGGATCCGGTCGTCGACGCGATCTGCGAGCGCGACCCGCGAGCCTTCCAGAACTACCTCGTGCCGCGAGCGATCATTACCCTGCGCCAGGGCGTGGGCCGGCTGATCCGCAGCCAGAAGGACATCGGCGTGGTCGTCCTCCTCGACCGCCGCATCGCCGACAAGAGCTACGGCCGCCAGTTTCTGAAGAGCCTCCCGCCGATGCTGACGACCCGGCGGCTCGAGAACATCGGCACGTTCCTGAAGGAGGCCGGCGATGCGCGTGCGCGTTGACGCCAGCCTCCACATCGAACGGGACCAGGTGCCGGCGAAGCTCCTCGAGCGCCTGCGGCGTGCGCTGTCGTTTCCGAACCCGGCGTACCTGGACCGCCTCCGCCTGGGGTTCGGCGCCGGGGGCGAGCCCGAGCTTCTCTGCTTGCTCGAGGACGACGGGCGAGAGGTCCGGCTTCCGCGTGGCGCGATCCACGTCCTGCGCCGCCTCGCCACCTTCGACGGGCTCTACATCGCCTGCGACGACCGCCGTGCGATGCCGGCCGAGCGGTTGTCCGACCTGCCAAGTCCTCCGCTGCGCGAGTACCAGGAGGCGGCTGTCGCGCGCCTCGCGAAGGTGACGCAGGGGACCGCGGTCATCCCGTGCGGCGGCGGCAAGACGCGGATCGGCCTCGGCGCCGTGGCGCGGCTGAGGACGCCGGCGCTGATCCTCGTCCACACGCTCGACCTCGCGGAGCAGTGGCGCGGCGAGCTGCAGGCACTGCTGGGGCTCGAGGCAGGCCTCATCGGCGACGGCGAGACCAGGCCCGGGCCGGTGACCGTCGCTGTCATCCAGGCTCTCTGTCGCTGGCCGGAGCCAGAGCTGGACGCCTTTCTCGCGCGCTTCGGGCTCGTCATCCTCGACGAGGCGCACCACGTTGCCGCGAGCACGTTCCGCGACGTCGTGGGGCGCTGTCCGGCGCGCTACCGCCTCGGGCTCACCGCGACGCCCGAGCGCGAGGATGGGCTGACGCCGCTGCTCGAGCTCTACCTGGGTCAGCCGCTCGCCGTTGTCTCGCACGAGGAGCTGATCGCCGCCGGCGTGCTGGCCCTGCCCGAGATCCGCACGATCGAGACCGCGTTCACCTACCCCTACGGCGGCGCCGAGGACTACGCGCCGATGCTGGCAGCGCTCGCGGGCGACGCGGGCCGGAACGCCCTGATCGTCGAGACCGTCGCCGCGGAAGCGAGAAAGGGGCAGACCTGCCTGGTCCTTTCCGGGCGGGTGGACCACTGCGAGACCCTGGTGGGCGGGCTGCGCGAGGCCGGAGTGAGTGCGGAGCTCCTCGTCGGGAAGGTGAGGAAGGAGCGGCGGAAGACACTGCTCGACGATGCTCGCGCGGGGCGCTTGGCGGTACTGGTCGCGACCAGCCTCGCCGACGAGGGCCTGGACCTGCCGCGGCTGTCGCGCGTGTTCCTCGCCTACCCGGGCCGCGCACGCGGCCGGACGATGCAGCGGCTCGGGCGGCTGATGCGGCCGCATCCGGACAAGGGCACGCCGGTGCTCTTCGACTTCGTGGACCGGCTGGTCCCGATCCTCCGGCGCCACCATGTCGAGCGGCGCCGCCTCTACGCGGAGGTCCTCGGCGTGCCGGCGTCGGCGCTCAGCGTCCGCCGCTCGGGCTCGCAGGGAGAGCGCGCGGCGGGCGGTCCGGGGTAGCGCATGGAGAGCCCCCGGCCAGATGCGGATGTCATCCGCGCGACCTACCGCTGGCTCGCCCACGCCCCGCATGGTGTGAGCGAGGTACGGGTCATCAGACCCGGCGGCGGCATCGTCGGCATCGGGTTCTTCGATGACGAGGAAGCGTTCGTCCGCGAGTGCGTGCGCACCAACGCCGCCGGCAACGTCTACGCCGGCATACAGCCGAGACCCCGGCGCCTGCTCGAGCTCGCGGCCAACGTCGTGCGGCCGCTCAGGACCGGCGCCGGGCGCAAAGACATCGAGGTCGTGACCGCCACGGTGATCGACCTCGACCCCGTGCGGCCGAAGGACACCGCCAGCACCGAGGCCGAGCTCGCCGCCGCAATCGGCGCTGCGGATGCTGCCGCGACGTGGTGCGAGGCCCAGGGCCTCGGCCGCCCGCGCCGCATGATGAGCGGCAACGGCGGCCAGCTCTGGTTTGCAATGCCACCGATCGCGCTCACCGCCGAGAACCGCGATGTCGTCCAGGCGAACCTGCGCGGCTTCGAGGCCGAGGTCCGGGCGCACGTCGAGACGGACAGCATCAAGGTCGACTCGATCCACGACCTGGCGCGCATCATCAAGGTGATCGGAACGGTCAGCCACAAAGGCGAGGCGACGTCGGAGCGGCCGCACCGGACCAGCTCGCCGCTCGATGGTTTCGAGCGCAGCGAGAATGCCGCCCTGGGGAAGCGCCTCTGCGCGCCGGCGGCGGCCGGCACCGCAACGGCCGCCCGATTGCCGCTCCCAGAGTCCGGGGTCGAGCCGGTGGCCGCGACCACGAAGGCTCGGCGCACGCCCGAGGGCGAGTACCTGTGGGAGTCGCCCGTCGAGATGTGCGGGCCTGTGCAGCGCCTTTGGGAGCAGGGGCACGACGACCGCAGCCTCGCCATCTTCAACATGGTCCGGTTCTTCGCCCACAAGGGCCTCGGCCTCGACGAGATCACCGAGCTCGTCATCGAGTACGACCGCCGAGGGCTGGGGAAGCTCGCGGGCCGCGACGGCCCCGCCTACGTGAAGCACTGCTTCGAAAAGGTCGCCGCCGGCGCGCGGCCGGACGGCAGCATCGCCCCGCCGTGCCACTCGCTCCAGAAGCTCGGCCACTGCCGGGTGAACCGGGAGCCCGGCGCCCGCTGCGAGGTGTACGACTACGTCTTCGACGTGGAGAAGGCGGTCGAGGCCATCCCCAAGGACGTGCCCGCCAAGGAGCTCGAGCACCGGCTCAGGCCCATTTTCGAGGCCATCGGTCACCGCGACGGCTCGATGCACGGCCGCTACGCCGATCTAGTCGCCAAGCGGTTCGGCCTCAAGGTGCGCGACATCCGGCGCGCGATCGCCCAGGCGACCAAGCGGCCGCACGACGAGGGGCCCGACGTTCCGGCGCAAGGCGGCGCCGGCGCCGAGAACGACGACTCCATCGAGGGTGAGATCTGGGAGGACACCTGCTGCTACTACTCGACGAACGCGCGCGGCGAGACCAAGTACCTCTCGTCGTTCACCATCACCCCGCTGATGCGCGTGGAGACCGAGGAGACCGAGCTCATCATTGCTTCGGCCTCGACCGACAAGGGCACGATCGTCGAGAGGCTGCGCCTGCCGCTACGCGCCTTTCACTCCAAGCGCGACCTCGTCCGGCACCTGCCGTCCGCCGACCTCCAGTGGACGGGTAGCGACAACAACGTGCAGGGGCTGCTGCGCGTGCTGGCCCGCTACGCCGTGCCGAGGCGCCCCGGAACCACCGTCCTCGGCGACTGCCGGCGCGGTGAGCAGCACCTGTGGATCTGCCCTCGCGGGGCCATCACCCGGGACGGGTTCGTCGACCCATCGCCGGTCATCTACGTCCCGAGCGGAGGGTCGCTCGACGCGCGCGTCAACTATCCCGTAACCGGCGAAGCGACCTTCCGGGCGGTGGCGCACAAGGTCTTCGGGTTTCTGCCGCGCGTGAATCTGCCGGAGGTGATCGTCCCGGTCCTTGGCTGGTTCTTCGCCACGCCGATGAAGCCGCGCTTCATGGAGCGGGTGGGCTCGTTCCCGGCGCTCTTCATCTGGGGCACGCAAGGCTCGGGCAAGAGCTCGCTCGTGAGCGACATCTTCTGGCCGCTGTTCGGAGTCCGCGACGCGGAGCCGTACAGCGCGACGGAGACCGAGTTCGCGCTGCTCAAGATCCTCACCGCGACGCGGTCCATTCCGGTCTTCATCGACGAGTACAAGCCTTACGACATGGCTCGCCATCGTCTGAACACGCTGCACCGCTACCTGCGCCGGCTCTACCGCGGCGAGACCGAGGAGCGCGGCCGGCCGGATCAGACGGTCAACACCTACCACCTGCAGGCCCCGCTCTGCGTGGCGGGCGAGACCCGGCCCACCGAGGCGGCGCTCCTCGAGCGCATCCTCACCGCGAACCCGGAGAAGACGACGCTCGAGGAAAGCGACGCCTGCCGCGCGGCCTTCGGCGAGCTGAAGGCCCTCGACCTCTCGCTCTTCGCGGCGAGGTACGTGCAGTTCTGCCTGGGGCGCGACTTCGACGCGGATCTGGCGGTCGCGCGTGCGGTGGGCGAGCGGATCCTCGCCGGGCGCAAGATCCCCATCCGCGTGGGGGAGAACCTCGTTGCCATGCTGCTCGGCGTGCACCTCTTCGAGCAGTTCGCGACCGCGTGCGGCTACATGGAGCTGCCCGCGGACCTGGGCGTGCGCGAGGCGGTGGAGGCGATCACGGCCGACGTCCTCGAGACCGACCACGGGGTCAAGAACGCCCTCGACCACTTCGTCGAGATGCTCCAGGTCATGGCCATCCAGGGCGAGCTCCGGCACCGCGTCCACTACGTCTTCAAGGACGGCGTGCTCTACGTCCACCTCGAGTCCGCCTACGACTCGTTCCGCCAGCACTGCCGGCGCATCGACTACGAGGGCGAGATCGTGGACCTCAAGGCCCTGCGCCGCCTGCTTCACGAGAACCACCGCCAGGGCGGGTACGTGACGGTCGAGGGCGACCGCGTCTACTTCGGGATGAACACCAACCGGCGCCGGGCCTTCGGCATCGACCCGACCAAGACGCAGCTCATCGACGCGGACAACTTCTCGCAGGACGACCCGCCAGCCCGGAGCTTCGGCTCCGGCCGGGACTCTCGATACAACGACTGACCGGCGCCAACGGGACAGCACCGAGCCAAACGGGACAGCCTCGGGACAGCACCCTGTCCCGTGCTTTCACAAGTCGTTGCAGCGGGTTGAATCCAACGGGACAGACGGGACAGGTTTGCGCGAGATGGATGAGACACGTATGCAGATCTTGTATTTCACATCGGGGATCGTCTCCTCTAATCGAGATCTCGATCTCTATATAGACCTACAGAAACAAACCTGTCCCGTCCGTCCCGTCCCACTCAACACCCTATAGGCGCTGGCGAAGGTGCGGGACAGAGTGCTGTCCCGCGCTGTCCCGGCCTGTCCCGTCGCGCTGGCCTGTCCCAGCTCGGGGTCGAGCTCGCGTTTCCCTCACGTCAGCGCGAGAGCGCCCTCGAAGGGAACGCGGTCCGATGCCTCTCACCGACCTTCTCAAACCCTCGGCGCCGGCGGCGCCAGCCGACCAGGCAGGCAGCACCGTCACGCCGAGCGTCAGGGAGGGCGCGTTGCTCTCGCGCGAGGACGCGGAGAGCTTCCGGAAGCTCGGCGTCGAGATCGAGCTCAAGTCTCCGCT
>DYIW01000233.1:3406-9661 GCA_020723465.1 Phycisphaera mikurensis | reverse complement strand
CCGGCGCTCGCAACGCGGCCGCGGGGGATTCCTGCTCAGGCTCTGAGGCCGCCGGACGCGGTATACTGCGGCCCGGCGTTCCGTCACGGAGCGCCCGCGAAGTCGAGCCGCTGCCGGGCTCGACACTCCACGGAGCAAGGAAGCATGTTCGAGAGAAACGCGGCGCGGTTCGTGTTGCTGCTCGCCGGCCTGTTCTGGGCCGCGGCCCCCAGCTTGCTTTTCGCCCAGGATGGCACGGAACCGGCGCCCCCGCCGCCACCCGCGAACGGCGCAGAAGAAGCCGCCCAGGAGGGCGAGGACGCCGCCGCGGAACGCTTCACCATCCTGGTCGAGAAGAAGATCGAGATGCTCGACGCGATGTACGGCAAGGGCTTCTTCACCTACATGGTCGATGACGGCGTCATGCCCCGGCCCTACCTGCTGGCGGTCGAGCACAAGGAGAACGTGGACCGGGAGACGGCCGAAAAGGAGTTCGCCGACATCTTCGGCAACCTGTACCGAGTCTTCCACGAGGAGTTCGGCAGCCGCATCGGCCTCAAGCCCTTCACCAACCCCGTGGTCGTGCTGATCTTCGATAGCAAGGACTCCTACAAGAAGGTGCGCGAGAGCCGTCCCGAGCTGCACCTGCCCAACGAGGAGTTCATGGGCGGCTTCTACTCGCCCGCCACCGGCGTGCTCACGCAGTGGCGCCAGCAGGACCTGTGGCGCGTGCTCTTCCACGAGGGCACGCACCAGCTCGTGGATGTCGCCGCCCGACAGTTCGATGTCAGCCAGTTCGCCGAGTCGCCCTGGTTCCAGGAAGGGTTCGCGGACTTCATGGGCGGGCACGAACGCAAGCTGGAGTACTCCGAGGAAACCAAGGGCTTCGTCAACAAGTTCACTCTCGGGCGGTTCGTGCCCGACCGCTACTCGGCGATCCAGCAGTGCTTCCAGTCGGGCGAGGCGCTCCCCCTCAAGGACCTGGTCTACTACGACTTCGTCCGGTTCAAGACGGCCCAGAACGACCAGGACGGCAAGCCCGAGAACCAGCGTCTGACCGGCCTCATCTACTCCGAGGGCTGGGCGCTGATCATGTTCCTCAACTACTACCAGGAGGGGAAGTACCAGGAGCTGTTCGACGAGTACCTGATCGCCGAGCTCACGGGCCACGGCGGCGGCGACACGTTCGCCCAGGTCTTCTGCCTCGAGGAGGACGCGGACTGGACTGACCTGGACAACGAGTTCCGCCAGTTCATCTTCGGCGACCTGAGAGCGATGGGCCGCGAGCACAGGAAGAAGAAGTAGGAGGCCGCCCGGGCACTCCCGCGCGGCGCGAGGCCGGGCGAAGGGCCCGAACGCAATGTCGAGGCAGAAGCTGGCGCTCTTGGCGATCGCGCTCGCCGTCACGGCCCTGGGCCTGTGGGTGCGCAGCGCCTGCCGGACGCGCGACGGTGTCGACCTGAAGCCACGGCCCGACGCCCTGGAGTACGCCCTGGCCGCGCGCTCCTGCGCGCAGCACGGCTCGCTCAGCCTGCCCATCGGCGCGGCCGAGTACCCGCCGCGCTACCCACCCGGCTTCCCGCTGCTCGCGGCGCCGATCATCTGGCTGCAGGACGGAGACCTCGCCCATGCCTGGCGCGCCGCCCTGGTCTATGGCCTGCTCGGCCTGCTGCTCGTCTGCCTGCTCGGCCACCTGCTCGAGGGGCTCTCCGGCGCGCTCCTGGCCGGCCTGATCCTTGCCCTCTCGCCCGAGGCCGTGGCCTCGTCCGTGGCGCTCATGAGCGAGACCGCGTCGCTCGCGCTCTGGGCCGCGGTCCTGCTGCTGCTCTGCCTGGCGGCACGCGCGCGCGGCGCCGTGCCGCCCGCCGCTCACCTCCTCGGCGCCGGCCTGCTGCTCGGCGCCGCCGTCACGGTGCGCTACACCAACCTCGCGCTGCTCCTGCCCGCGCTGCTGTTCCTCGGCACACGCCACCGCTTCGCGCCGCTGAGGTCGCTCAGAACCGCGCTCCTCGTCCTGCTGCCCGCGCTCCTCGGCGCCGGCGCCGTCCTCGCCTACAACCAGGCGACCTTCGGCTCTCCCTGGCGGGACGGCTATCGCTTCTGGGCGCCGCCCATCTACGACAACCCGGGCCTGGTCTTCTCGCCGCGCTACTTGCTGCATGGCCTGCCCGGCTACTGGGAAAGCGGCCACCTCTGCGCCTACGGCCGCGCCTTGCTCGGCCTCGACGCCTCGCTCTGGACGCCGTGGATCGCCGGGCTCGCGGCGCTGGGCCTCGCGCGCACGCTCCTGCGCAGCCGTTGCTGTCCGGTGGCGCGCCTCATCGCGCTCGCGGCCTGCACCGCCGGGCCCGCCCTGATCCTGTTCCATCTCGCCTACGTCTGGCAGAGCACGCGCTTCCTGACGCCCTTGCTGCCTCTCGTCGCGGTGCTGGCCGGCGCGGGCGCGAAGGCCCTCGCCGCCGGCGCCGCGCGCCTGGCGCGCGGCCGGGAGCGCGCCGCCACGGCCGTGGTGTTCGTCCTGGTCCTGGCCGCGGCCGCCCTTCCGCTCGGCCGCCCGCTGCGGGAATCCGTGTTCCCTAAAGGCCGCATCCCGCCCCTGCCGGCGCTGCTCGAGTCGCTCCCCGGTCTGGACCGAGAGCTCGAGCGGCCCGCCCTGGTGATCGTCAACTTCCCGGTCACCCTCGCTGTCCCAGCGCTCGGGAGCGGCCGCGAGATCCTGGTGAACGACTCGGCCGCGGCCGATCCGCACCTGAACTTCATCCATCTCTATCGCCTGCGGGGGAAGGGCGGCGCCGCGCCGGGCATCAAGAGCCTCGCCATCGGCAAGGAGCCGCAGGAAGACGCGCTCAGGCACGTGCTGCTGCATGTCGCCGAGAGGCGGCCGGTCTACTACGTCTACTGCGCGGGCGAGGCGCCGGGCGGCGCCGGCATCGATGAGCTGGGCCGGCGCGCGCGCCTGATCGAGGCGCTCGCGCGGCCGCCGCTCACGGTGTTCCGCGTGGAGGCTCGGGAGTAGCACGCGGCCCGCGCGCCCGCGGCTACACTGCGCGCATCTCCCCGGAGCGAGAAAGGAACGCGCATGAACCGCGCCGCATGCACTCTCCTCGTCCTGCTCTGCGCCGCCGCGTTCGCGCACGGCCAGGAGCTGCTCACGCCCGAGCTACTCTGGCAGCTCGGCCGCGTGGGCCCGCCCGAGGTCTCGCCCGACGGTCGCTCGCTCGTATTCCCGGTCACGCGCTACGACCTGGCCAAGGACACAGGGAACAGCGACCTCTGGCTCCTGGACACGCGCACGGGCGGGCTGCGCCGCCTGACCACGCACGAGAAATCCGACTCGACGCCGCGCTTCTCCCCGGACGGACAGCGCGTCGGCTTTCTCTCCGCGCGCGGCGGCGAGTCCCAGGTCTACGCCATCGACCTGCGCGGCGGCGAGCCCGTGCGTCTGACCAGCGTGAAGAATGGCGCTTCCAACTTCGACTGGTCCCCGGACGGCGCGACCATCTCCTTCACCGCGCGCGTGCGCCTCGACCCGGAGCTGGCGGAGATCTACACCGACCTGCCGAAGGCGAAGGCGCGCATCATCGACCACCTGCTCTACCGCCACTGGACGGAGTGGCAGGACGGCACGTACAGCCACCTCTTCGTGCAGCCCGTGGCAGGCGGCGCGCCGCGGGACCTCATGGAAGGCCAGCGCGTGGACACGCCCTTGAAGCCGCACGGCGGCCGCGAGCAGATCGCCTGGTCGCCGGACGGCCGCGAGCTGTGTTACACCGCCAAGCAGGTCGAGCGTCCCGAGGCGAGCACGGACTCGGACCTCTACCTGGTGCCGGCCGACGGCGGGCCGGCGCGTGCATCACCGAGGGCCTGGACGGCTTCGACCGCGATCCGCTCTACTCCCCGGACGGGCGCTGGATCGCGTTCCACAGCCTGGAGCGCGCTGGCTTCGAGGCGGACCGCGTGCGCCTCATGCTCTACGAGCGCGCAAGCGGCGCGCTGCGCGAGCTGACCAAGAACTTCGACCACTGGGCCGGCGACACCTCCTGGGCGCGCGACTCGCGCTCGCTCTTCTTCTGCGCGCCCCTGCGCAGCACCACGCAGGTCTTCCAGGTCGATCTCGAAGGGAAGATCACGCAGGTCACCGACGGCCGGCACGACCTGAAGAACGTGGCCGCCGGCGCGGACGGCAAGACGCTCTACGCGCGCCGCTCGACCATCGAGCGGCCGTTCGAGATCGTGACCGTGTCGCTCCCTGGCGGCGGCGTCGCGGCGCTCACCGGCATCAATGACGAGGTCTTCTCCAGGCTGAAGCTGCCCGAGGTGCGGGAGCGCTGGGTCACGGCGCGAGACGGTGCCGCGGTGCACTGCTGGGTCGTCTACCCTCCTGACTTCGACCCGGCGCGGGAGTATCCGCTCATCCTCTACTGCCAGGGCGGACCGCAGACGCCGATCGGCCAGTGGTTCAGCTTCTGCTGGAACTTCCACCTCATGGCCGCGCGCGGCTACATCGTGGTCGCCCCCAGTCGGCGCGGCCTGCCCGGCTTCGGCCAGGCGTGGAACGACGCCATCAGCAAGGACTGGGGCGGCGAGGCCATGCAGGACTACCTGGCCGCGACCGACGACCTGTTCGCCGAGCCGTACGTGGACCGCGCCCGCGCCGCCGCCATCGGCGCCAGCTTCGGCGGCTACTCGGTCTTCTGGCTCATGGGTCACGACCAGGAAGACCGCTTCTGCGCCATGGTCGCGCACGCGGGCATCTTCAACCTGGAGAGCTGGTACGGCACGACCGAGGAGCTGTGGTTCCCCGACTGGGACCTCGGCGGACCCTACTGGGGGGACCCGCGGGCGCGCCCCGCCTACGAGCGCGATTCACCCCACCGCTGCGCAGACCAGTGGAACACGCCGCTCCTCATCATCCAGGGCGAAAAGGACTTCCGCACGCCGGCGAGCGAGGGCCTGCAGGCCTTCACCGCCGCCCAGGCGCAGGGCGTGCCGAGCCGCCTGCTCTACTACCCGGACGAGGGGCACTGGGTGCTCGGCGCGCAGAACGGCCTGCTCTGGCACCGGGTCTTCTTCGACTGGCTCGACCGCTGGTGCCAGCCGGCCGAGAACTGACCCGGAATCCAGGTACAGGAACTCCGCCCGATCGCCCGAAAAGGGGTGCACGACACCTGGGATCGAGCACCTCGTGGGAGATCGCGGTGAGTCACGCGGTCGACAGCTCCGTGCGCGCCAGCAAGGAGGCCCGGATGCCCGCGGCCGGAAGGCCGGCGGCGGCACCCGCTCCGGACCCGCCGCGCCTCGCGGGCTTCAGGCTGGAGCGCCTCCTCGGCCAGGGCGGAATGGGGATGGTCTACCTCGCCTGGGACGAGGCCCTGGAACGTAGGGTGGCGCTGAAGATCCTGGCGCCCCGGCTCCTCGACGAACCGGAGGCGGTGGAGCGCTTCCGGCGCGAGGCGCGCGCCCTGGCGCAGATCGACCACCCCAACATCGTCCAGATCCACGCCAGCGGCGAGCAGGACGGTCTGCCCTTCTTCACCATGGCCTACGTCGAAGGCGAGCCGCTGGCCGATGCGCTGCGCGCCGCCGCGGCCGGCGCGGAAGGCCGCTTCGCCCACTACTTCCGCCGCCGCCACAGCAACGACCGCCGCCCCGACCTCGCCGCGGCGCTGGTGGTGCAGGCCGTGGCCGGAGCGCTGGTGCACCTGCACGCCGCCGGCATCGTGCACCGCGACATCAAGCCGGGCAACATCATCATCGACGCGCGGGGCCGGCCCGTGCTCCTCGACTTCGGCGTGGCCTGCGACCCGAGCGCCACACGGTTCGCCAGCGATGCCGCCTCCCCGGGCACGCTGCGCTTCATGCCGCCGGAGCAGCTCGCCGCCGCCGGCGCCGCGACCGTGGACGCGCGCTCCGACGTCTACTCGCTCGGAATCACGCTTTTCGAGACCCTGACGCTCCGGCCCGCTTTTCCTCAGGACGAGATCGGCATGCTCATCGACGCCATCCGCCAGGGCCGGGTGGAAGGACCGCGCGCGGTCGATCCCGCCATCCCGGCGGCGCTCGACGAGATCGTGCGCCGCGCCGTGGCGCGCCGTCCCCAGAACCGCTTCCAGAGCGCCGCGGACTTGCTGTCCGCCCTGCGCGCGGCCACCGGCGCGCTGGCCGACGCCGGAAGTCTGGCCGGCGCGGCCTTGACGGCGGACCTCGACCGGGCGCTTGAGCAGCGCGGCCGGCCCGGCCCGCGGCCGCGGCTCCGCCCGCGCTGGCGGCGCTGCC
>DYIW01000233.1:0-3396 GCA_020723465.1 Phycisphaera mikurensis | reverse complement strand
ACTGCTCGGCGGGATTGCGTGCGCCGCCTTCCTCGGCTTCGGCCGGTCCAGGCACGAAACGCCCGGCGCCCGCGCTCCGCTGCCGCAGGCCACCGAGCCACCCTTCTCGGGGAATCCTGCCCGGGAGCGGCCGGCCAGCTCGGCCGTCCCTGCCGCGGCTGCGGCGCCGGGAGCGTCCAGACGGGCCCAGAAAACGACGGCGGGCGACCTCCATCAGGGAAGCCGCCCGCCGCCTTGATAAGCACCGGCGTGGACGGCCGCTGCCAACGCCCACGCCGGCGGGGCCCGAACTACCAGGCCCTCATTCTCACGGATCAACGGCCCTTCATACGACGGGTCCGCCAGCCGGTTCCCAGGGCAACCGCGGGATTCGGGAGGGAACCGGTTGAGGCCCCCGGCCCCGAGCGTGCCGCACGGCGAGGCCCGTGCTATCCAATGGGTGGACTTCGCCCGTGCGGCGCTCCGAGCGCCGGGATTCGCAAGCAGTTGAAACAGGTTCGTGTTTCTGGTAGAAACTACGGCTTGGAACCTGTGCGGACTCGGGACCCAGAACCGTACGTCCGGGAGTCACGCAGAGTGCTGTGGGGCAACTCCCAGGTCACTTTGAAGAAAAGCCAAGCGCTATGAGCCAGACCATTCCGGAGAAGAGCCCGACGACCACGATCGTCGCCGAAGGGAAGAAGGCGCCCGATTTCCTGCTGCTCGATCAGAACGGCGAGAAAGTGCGACTGTCCAAGAACTTCAGGGGCAAGAAGGTCATCCTCTACTTCTATCCAAAGGACCACACCCCGGGCTGCACCACCCAGGCCACCAAGTTCCGCGACGCCCTCCAGGAAGGCAGATTCCGCTCCTTCGGGGCGGTGATCGTCGGCATCAGCCCGGACGAGGTGGAGTCCCACTCCAAGTTCTCGCTCAAGTTCCTGCTGCCGTACAAGTTGCTCTCTGACCCGGATCACGCGGTGGCCGAGAAGTACGGTGCCTGGGGAGAAAAGGTCCAGTACGGCAAGAGGACGATGGGCATCATCCGCTCGACGTTCATCATCGATGAGAAGGGGATCGTGCGGAAGGTCTTCCCGAAGGTGAAGGTCGACGGCCACGCCGAGGAAGTCCTGGCCGCCCTGCAGGAGCTCTAAGCCGCGGCCGCGAGCACGGGCCGGTCTTCGGCCGCGATCTGCTCAACCCGCCTCCCGGTGAATCCCGATAAGAGGCCGGCGAGACGTGCCGGTCCCGGCGCAGGAGCCGGGTGCCGCGGTCCGTTCTCGCGACTATTCCACGGCTTATCGGATGCTCCGGGGGAACATGGACCGTCGACAGGGAACGAAGGAGTGCGCGGTCGCGATCGATTCGCTCCCGCTCTCCAACCGCACGCTCTCGCGCCTGCGAGAGGCGGGCATCGACTCGGCGGAACAGCTCGCGGCGTGCACGGACGATGAGCTCCTGGCGCTGCGCGGCTTCGGACACACTTGCCTGCACGAGGTGCGCACGGCCCTGCGCGTGCTGCGGCCGGGCGCCGGGGGCGCCGCCGTGCCGTTCGACGACGGCTCGTTCCCGAGCGAGCTGGCTGAGACCCTGCTGGCCTTGCCGCTGGCCCAGATGCCGATCTCGAACCGCGCGCGCGGCGTGTTCGCGCGCGAGCACATCGAGACCGTCCAGGACTACGTGCGCACCGGAGCGCGCAAGCTGCTCGAGTTGCGCAACCTCGGCGCCACCACCCTCGCCGCCGTGAACCGTGTCATCAACGCAGCGCAGCGCCTGCTCGTCGCGGGCGGCAGCGAGGCCGCGCGGCCCTTCCCGGCGCCCGAGCTCCTCGGCGCCGACCTGAATCTCGACCCGCGCCTTTCCCAGGTGCCGGTCGCCGCGCTCGACTTGCCGCGGCGCGCGCGCCGCGCCTGCCAGGACCTGGGACTCAGGACGCTGCGCGACCTCGCGCGCGTGTCGGCGAGCGATCTGCTGGTGCGCCGCAACTTCGGCCAGGCGACGCTGCGCCGCATCCAGCGCGAGGTGGACCGCTTCCTGCGCGAGCAGACGAGCGGCTGGCCCGAGCAGTTCGCCGGCACGCTGGAGCAGATCCTCGGCCGCTTGCAGCCCAAGGAAAGGCGCCTGGTGGAGCTGCGCGAGGGTCGCGACCGCGACCAGCCGCACACGCTGATCGAGGCGGGCGCGGCCATGGAGATCACCGAATCGCGCGCCTGCCAGATCGAGCACTCGGCCTGGGCCAAGCTCCGGCGCTTCAGGGCCGGGATCACCGATCCGGCCGCGGACCATGCCGTCGCCGTGCTGCTGCGGCACGGCGGCGTGGCCGCGCCCGACGTCCTGTTGGAAGCGCCCTATTTCGCCCAGGGCGGCCTGCGACCTCAGTTCCTCGCGCGCATGCTGGCGCGCCTCCTGCCCCACCGGCTGGCGCGCCTGAACGACGGCCGCCTGGCGGCAGTGCCGGCGGCCACGCTGGCCACGCTGGCCGCGCGCCTGAGGAAGCGCCTGCGCCGCACCTCGGAATCGCTGCCGCTCGGCGCGCTTGCGGCCGGGGTGCTGAAGGGGCTCGATCTCGGCGCGGAGCGGGTGGCGCTGGTGCGCGCCCTGTGCGAGGCCCTGTTCGGCCGCGAGGTCGCGGCCGGCGCGGATGGCGAGGTCCTGGTGCGCACGCAGTGTCAGGGCCTGGGCGACGACCTCAGACAGATCCTTCTGGATGAAGGCAAGGCACTGCACTTCAGCGCAGTGGCGCAGCGCCTCGCCCTGCCGCCGTTCCTGCGGCTCGGTCTCTCCGAGGAGAAGGTGCGGCTGCGGCTCTGCCGCGACCGGCGCTTCGTGCTGGTGCGGCGCGGCCTCTACGACCTGCGCGAGCGCTTTTCGGTCCAGGCGAGCCTCAAGAGCGCGCTCGCCGAGGCGGCGCTGCGCATCCTCCAGGACTCCGGCCGCCCCACCTCGGTGGCGCTGCTCGGCACCGCGCTGCGCGCGCGCGAGCAGTTTGCCGGCGTGAGCGAGTTCGTGCTGGCGGCCGTGCTGCGCGAGGACGCGCGCTTCACGCACCTCGGCCGCGGGACCTTCGTGCCGGCCGGCAGCCGCGCCACCAGCGTCCAGCATGTATCCGTCATCCTGGAAGCGATCCTCGCCGCGGCCGGCGGCCCGCTCTCCTACGCCGAGCTGAAGCGGCGCGTGCAGGAGCGCCGCCAGGTGAGCGACGGCGCGATCTCGGCCACGCTCGTCGGCCGGAGCACATTCCTGCGCGTGGCGCGCGGCATGTTCGACCTGGCGGAGCGCTATCCCTTCGACGCCGCGGCGCGCGAGCGCATGGCGCGCCAGGCGCGGGAACGCATTGCCGCGGCGGGCGGCGTGCTGCCGCTTGGCCTGCTCGTCGAGCACTTCGAAGACTGCGCGCCCGGGCTGGCGGAGCGCCCC
>DYIW01000232.1 GCA_020723465.1 Phycisphaera mikurensis | reverse complement strand
TGAACATGTCCGCCACCGGCGCCGAGGTGATCCAGGTCTTCTGGCCGGTGATGAACCAGTCGCCGGTCCTCTCCACGGCGCGCGTGGTCAGGCTCAGGAGGTCCGAGCCCGCGTTCGGCTCGGTCATGCAGATGGTGCCGACCACGTCGCCGCTCAAGGCCGGCAGGAAGAAGCGGCGGCGCAGCTCGCCGGTCGTGAACTTGTGCACGAAGTACACGCCCATGAGCGACTGCATGGTGCACGCGGCCGCGAGCGAGAGGCTGGCGGCAGCCAGCTCCTCGACCGCGAGAATGTAGGTCAGGACGTCCAGGCCGGCGCCTTCCGGTTCGGGGTAGCGCATGCCGAACAGCCCCAGTTCCCCGACCTTCTGGAACAGCTCGCGCGGGAAGCGCGGGTTCTCGTCCAGGTCCCTGGCCTGCGGCTTCACTTCGCGCTCGGCGAAGGCGCGGAAGGTCTCGCGGATCGCCTCCTGCTCCGGGGTGAGCCAGAAGTCCATGCGCCCCTCCCTGCTTCAGCGGCCGCGCAGGCGCGCGGTTTCCTGCTCGTCGATCGCGAGCGTCTCGGGGTGAAGGGCCACGCCGTAGAGAGAGCGCGCCGCCGCGAGCGAGACAATCTCGTTCCGGACCTCCTCCCGCACCTTCTCCGCCGGCCGGCGCTTGGGATCGCCGTAGCCGCCGCCGCCGCCCGCCTGCTGCACGTAGACCGTGCCGCGCGGCACGCCGCGCACCAGGTCCTTGCTGAGGGCGCGGCGCACGCGCCCGTCGGGGTAGCGCAGCTCGATGAAGTTGAGCGTGCCGGGGCGGCCGCCGAACAGGCCGAAGGCCGGCTCCACGTCGCCGTCGCCGAAGGCGACGATCTGCGTGTCATCGGCGCCGACCTCGTACACGGTCTCCACGCCCAGGCCGCCGCGGAACTCGCCCGCGCCCCCCGAGTCGGCGAGGTACTCGTGCGCGATCAGGCGGTGCGGCGTCTGCTGCTCGAACATCTCGTAGTCCTGGTCGAGCACGCCGCCCGATGCGTCGATCATGCCGATGTGGTCGTAGCCGTCGCAGCCGCGGAGCGCGCCCGAGCCGCCCTTCAGGCCCATGAAGAGGATGTCCACGTAGCTGCCGCGGCGGCGCGGGTCCTGGCCGGTAGAGAGCGAGCAGAGCAACTGGTTCCAGCCGGCGGTGACGCGCTCCGGGATGGCCGGCGCCAGCGCGCGGATGATCGCGTCCGCGTTCGGCGGACACAGGTGGTTGCCGAACGTGGTCGCCGCCGGATAGGAGGCGTTCAGGATCGTGCCCTCGGGGATGACGATCTCGATGGGCCGGAGCATGCCGTCGTTGTGCGGGATGTTGGGGTTCACCATCTGCAGGAAGGTGAGGATCGTGGCCGAAGCGCTCGAGGTGTAGGTGCCGTTGACGAAGCCGTCGGTCTGCGGGTCGGTGGCCGAGTAGTCGAAGCGGATGCGGCCGTCTCCCACGGTGATGTCCACGCGGATGGTGTAGCGCGAGCCCGGCGTCTTGCCGTCGAAGTAGACCTGCGCCTCGCCGTGGTACGTGCCGCTCGGGATGGAGCGGATCTCCGCCTCCATCATCTTGGCCGTGGCCTCGAACAGGTGCTGCTTGTGCGCCTCGAACACCTCGAGCCCGTACTTGTCGATGAGCTGCACCAGGCGCCGCTCCCCCACCGTGCAGCTCCCGATCTCGGCGCGCATGTCCTCCATGACGATGGGCAGGCGGATGTTGGCGAAGATCAGGTTCCAGACGTCCTTCCGCAGCTTGCCGCGGTCGTACACCTTGACCGCCGGGATGCGCAGCGCCTCCTGCCACACCTCGGTGGCGGTCGGGTTGTAGCCGCCGCGCACCGCGCCGCCGATGTCCGCCTGGTGGCCCTTGGTCGCCGCCCAGGCCACCAGCCGCTCGCCGTGGAAGATGGGCTTGAAGGCGGCGACGTCGTTGTTCTGGTTGCCGAAGGTGAAGACGTCGTTGTGGAAGAACACGTCGCCCGGGTGCACGTCGCCTTTGAAGGTCTCCGCGATGTGCCGGCACACCGGGCTGAGCGAGAAGCTCAGGATGGGCAGGTTCTCGGTCTGCTCGAGCATGTTCCCTTCGGCGTCGTACAGGCCGGTGACGAAGTCCTTGGCCTCGCACAGGATGGGCGAGCGCGTGCTCTTCTCCATGCTCACGCTCATCTCGCCGGTGATGGCCTTGAGCGCGCGGCCGATGATCGAGACCAGCACCTTGTCGATCTTGACGTCACTCATTGCCGCCGCTCCCGGCAGAAGCGCTCAGCACGCAGCTCCCCAGCCCGTCCACGCGCGCGCTGAAGCTCTCGCTCACGAAGATGGTCGTGTCCGTGCGTTCGATCAAGGCCGGCCCGGGGATCACGTTCCCCGCGCGCAGGCGGTGGCCGTCGTAGACCGGCGCCTCGCCAAAGGCGACGCGCTCCGGCAGGAACACGCGCCGCCGGCCCTTCAAGGCCGCGCCCGGGTCGGTGCCGCCCGCCTGCAGGCGCGGCAGCGCCGGCTTCTCCGCGAGGCCCACCGACTTCACGCGCACGTTGATCAGCTCGAGAGGCGTGCCCTCGGCCGCGAGGTCGTAGCCGTAGAGCTGGTTGTGGCGCGCGTGGAAGAGCGCGGCGATCCCATCGAGGTCGGCGCGCTCGATCGCGGCGCGCGGCACCGGCACCGTGACCTCGTGGTACTGCTTGATGTAGCGCAGGTCGAGGGCCGCCTGGTGCGTGGCGCGCTCGGGCGGGATGCCCTCCACCTCGAGCTGGCTGGCGCCGGCCGCGGTCATCTCGTCGACCAGAGAGAGCAGGGCGCGCCAGTCGGCCGCGGCCAGCGGCGTGACGGAGGAGCGCACGAAGTCGTGCTGCAGGTCGGAGAGCAGCATGCCGGCGGCGCACAGCACCGAGGCGGTGGGCGGCACGATCAAGAGCGGCATCTCCAGCTCGCGCGCGATCATGCAGGCGTGCAGCGCGCCGGCGCCGCCCGCCACCACCAGGGGGAAGGCGCGCGGATCGAGGCCGCGCTTGACCGTGACCTCGCGCACGCCGTGGGCCATGTTGGTGTTGATCACGCGGTACATGCCGGCCGCGGCCTCGTCCACGTCGAGCCCGAGCGGCCAGGCGATGTGCGTTTCGATGGCGCGGCGCGCGCGCACCGGGTCGAGGCGCAGCTTGCCGCCGGCGAAGTAGTCCGGGTCGAGGTAGCCGAGCAGCAGGTCCGCGTCGGTGCAGGCCGCGAGTTCCCCACCGCGGCCGTAGCAGGCCGGGCCCGGGCGCGCGCCGGCCGACTGCGGCCCCATGTTCAGGAGTCCGCCCTCGTCCACCCAGCCGATGCTGCCGCCGCCCGCGCCGATGGTGGTGATGGCGAGCATGGGCAGGGCGATGCACAGGCGGTCGATCTCGCCCTCGTTGTTGAGCGCGGCCTCGCCCTGCTGCACCAGCGAGGCGTCGAAGCTGGTGCCGCCCATGTCCACGACCACGGCGTCCTGCCGGCCGTGCTCGAGCACGTAGGCCACGCCCGCGCGCGGCCCCGCGGCCGGGCCGGAGAGGAGCGTGCTGGCCGCGTGGCGCGCCGTGACCTCGGGCAGGGCCACGCCGCCGTTCGACTGCATGATGAGCAGCACCCCGCGGAAGCCGGCTTCCTGCAGGCGGGAGGCGAGGCTGCCCATGTACGCGCCGAAGACCGGGCCGACGTAGGCGTTCAGCACCGTGGTCGAGGTGCGGTTGTAGAAGCGGATGGTCGGCAGCACCTCGGTGGACACGCTGAGGTAGGCGCCGGGCAGCTCCTCCCGCACGATCGCCGCGGCGCGCTCCTCGTGCGCCGGGTTGGCGAAGGCGTTCATCAGGCAGACGGCCACGGCCTGGCAGCCCTCGCGCTTCAATAGGGCGGCGGCGGCGCGCACGTCCTCCTCGGCGAGGGGCAGAAGCTCGGTGCCCGCGTAGTCCAGGCGCCCGCGCACCGGCCGGCGCAGGCGCCGCGGCACCAGCGGCACCACGTTCTGCAGGCGGTTGTTGTACTGCTCCTCGCGGATGCCCCGGCGCATCTCCAGCGCGTCGCGCACGCCCTGGGTCGTGACCAGCCCGGTCCTGGCCCCGCCGCGCGTCAGGACCGCGTTCGTGGTCACGGTCGTGCCGTGCACGATCGTCGTCACCTGCGCGGCGAGCGCCTCGAGGGACTCTCCCTTGGACTCGGCGATCGCGGCCAGGCCCTCGAGCACGCCGATGGACGGATCCTCGGGAGTGGAGAGCACCTTGAACGTCTCCACCGCGCCCGCCGGGGACCAGAGGAACAGGTCGGTGAACGTGCCGCCAACGTCGATCCCGATCTTGTAGCGCATGGCCTCCACCATTCCGGAGAGCGCCGCCTGGGCCGGCGCGCGGAGGCGCCCAGTCTGCCCGTTGTGATGGCCGCAGGCAAGGACGGGAAGGGGCTTGGCGGGAAGCGATCAGCGGGAAGCGATCAGCGATCAGCCAGCCCGATCGACCCGCTGACGGTTTCGTGGAGATGCTCGCCGCCTTGCGGTCGACGTTGCCCGCCGAGGAAGAAGCTGGCAGTTGACCGCCGACTGCTGACCGCTTCGCGGCGGAGCCGCCGAGGTTCATGACCGTCTCCTCGGCCTCCTGGCTCGCGCGCGCACGTGCGCACAGGGCCCGCAGGCCCTCCTGCGACACGCTCTCACCGCGCGCCTCAGGCCTGGTCGCGGCGCAGCCGCGATCAGGCTCTGCAGCCCTCTGGCAGCGGACTCAAGCCAAGTCGCGACTCCCAGGGTCCAGGGCTTCGCCCCGCCGCGAAGCGTTCAGCCTACAGGCGCCAGCGGTCAGCTTACACGTGCGCGGTCGACATCGGCAACGCCAGTGCGGGCGCGCGCCCGAATGCGCGGGTCCCTCGCGCGCTCGTCTCGACGGGATCGGTGCGAGACCACCTGTACGTTCCGCTGGACTGACAGGTTCTCCCGCTCGAACCTGATGCGCTGTCGGATGCCTGGCGGCAGGAACGTGTCGAGCAAGAGCACGGTCTGCCGCGCCTCCGAGAAGACCGCTTTCACGAGCCGATCGTGCGGCGGTTTGGTCATGGCATTCCACCGGGGCGTTCTCGCTGCCCGCGATGGACGGAGCGCACGGCCGGGGGGTTACAGCCGAGATCCGCTGCCGCGCGGCGGGCCGCGGCGACCAGGGCGGCCGCTGCGCCGGCCGCCCGTCGCCTTCGGCCCGCCCCGCTTCGCGAGCGCTCCGGTCTCGCGAGCCGACCGTTGGCACGGCTCCGTGCTCCGCCTCCCCGGCCGGCTTCGCCTCGGCCGAGGCGGAGCACGGGGGCCTGCATGAAGGTCAACGGCCAACCGGAACAGAACGGATCAAGAC
Source organism: Phycisphaera mikurensis (assembly GCA_020723465.1). Lineage (GTDB taxonomy): Bacteria > Planctomycetota > B15-G4 > B15-G4 > JADJEK01 > JACQZJ01. The sequence goes on along the minus strand of DYIW01000232.1, from coordinate 4,476 downwards.
GTGAAGTCGTGAGAGTCACCAAGAGATGACCCGGACGGCGGGGCGGCAGCCGAGGGCGTCGTGGCGGTACCCCAGCGCGGCTTCGCGGCGGTACGCCGAGCGCGCGAGCGCCGGGGGGCTGGCGAGGCTGCCGCCGCGGATCCCGCTGTGCGAGGCGCCGTGCACCGGACGCTCTCCATCTCCCTGCACCGCCGCGGTGTTGTACAGGCCAGCGCTGTCCCGGCACCACTCCTTCACGTTCCCGACCGTGTCGTGCAGGCCGAAGGCATTGGCTCGCATCGAGCCGACCTGGACCGTCTCGTCACCCAGATTCCCTGCAGCCTCCAGATCCGCTTCCAGACGCCCCGTCCACCACGGCGTGTCCGTGCCCGCCCGGCAGCCGTACTCCCACTGCGCCTCGGTCGGAAGCACCAGACCGAGCTGGCCGAGCACCCGCTCGCAGTCGTACCAGCTCACGAACTCCACAGGACGCAGCAGGGCCCCTGGCCCAGCTTCGCCGAAGTAGCTCGGGTTCGTCCCGACGAACCGCTCCCACTGCCCCTGCGTCATCTCGTACTTCGAGAGGAAGTAGGCGTCGAGCGTCACCTCGACCGGCTGGCGGTTCTCGTCCGATTCCTTGTCATTGGCCTGAGGATCGTAGTTCCGGCCCTGCGGGTCCTTGTCCTGCGCGCCCATCCAGAAGGTCCCGCCCGGGATCAACACGAGCACGATGCCCATGCCCTCGGTGAGCACCAGCTTCCCCTGCTCATTCCGCTGCGGCCGCTCGCCCGTCTGCACGTGCCAGAACTCCCACAGCCCCGAGTCGGGGTCCCGGCCGATCGGGATCAATCCGGCCTGCTTTTCGATCACGAGCCCGTTGTACTTCGGACACTCGTCCCGGTTCGCGATGGAGGCGATCGCCCGGTCCCACGCCTGCCGTTCCTCCAGCGAGCGCTGCTCGATCATGCGCGCGACAGCCAGACGCTCCTCCACGCTCCGGATCGTCTGGCCCTGACGATCGTCCACCTGCAGCGCTGCCAGACTCGAGAGGAGGGACACCAGCGTGTCGTGCCACCAGGCGTCGGTTGCGTCCGCGAACCGGTACGGTCGCTCGCGCTCGATCTGCGCTTCGAGCGAGGCGACGCGTGATTCGTTCTCCGCCAGCCCGGCCCCTTCGGCCCTTAGCTTGGCCAGTTCCGGCTCGCGCGGGTGCAGCAGCGGCGTGCCGCGGGCGCGCAGCTCCGCGAGGGTCGCCTGGTGATCCGGCGCGCGCTCGGCCACCTGGCGCGCGTCCTCGAGCCACCTCTCCATGGCCTCGATCTTGTCCGGGTGCGCGGGCCAGAGCGCGTCCATGCGCGGCTTGAGGTCGGCGAGGGTCTTCACGTCCGAGAGGCGCAGCACGCGCTGTTTCTCCTCGATCGCCTGCCTCTCGTTCGCGAGCGCCACGCCGCGCGCCACGACGGCCCACGAGCCGAAGCCCGCGATCCCCAGCACCGCGATCATCGCCGCGGTCGAGAAAGCCCTGTTGCGCTTCACCCACTTCTTGAGTTCCGCGACCGGCCCGGACTCGTAGGCCGAGACGACCCGGTTTTCCAGGAAGGCCCGCAGGTCTCGCGCCAGATCCAGCATGGTCGGGTAGCGCGCCCCCATCTCGCGCGCCATCGCCTTCTCGCAGATCGAGACCAGCTCCACGGACGCCGCGGGGTTGAGCTTTGCGACCGGCTCGGGCGCCCCGACCGCCACCATGGCCGCCACCTCGCGCGGCCGGAGGCGCGCGCCTGGCGGCAGGTACGGCTTCTGGCCCGTCAACAGGTGGTACAGGATCGCTCCCATCGAGTACACGTCCGATGGCGCGCCGATCTCCTCCACCCGGCCCTGCGCCTGCTCTGGCGGCATGTAGGCCGGCGTGCCCAGCACCGTGCCATCCTGGGTGAGCAGCACCTCCGGGCTCCCGGGAGTCCCCTCGCGCGCGTCAGGAGTCACGTGGATGAAGGTCGAGGGCAAGGGCCCCTTGAAGCGCAGGTTGCGCGAGTCCTCCCTGCCCAAGACGCGCGCCAGGCCCCAGTCCATGACGTACACCTCGCCGAAGCGGCCGACCATGATGTTCTCGGGCTTCAGGTCGCGATGCACCACGCTCTTGCTGTGCGCGAAGGCCACGGCCTCGCAGGCGCGGAGCAGGATCCCGAGCGCGCGCGTCGGGCTCCAACCTTCCTCCCCGGTCTTGACCTTCTCCAGCACCTCGGCGAAAGTCTCACCCTTCACCAGGCGCATGGCGAAGTAGACGCGGCCCTCGGCGTCGAGCCCCAGCTCGTGCACCGGCACGATGCCTGGGTGTTCGAGCTGGCCCGTGACCTGGGCTTCCTCCAGGAAGCGGCCGAGGAGCGCCGGGTCGATCTCGGGCGTGTCGCCCGTCCCCTCGGCCCCGGCCTTGCCCAGGATCACCTTCAGGGCCACGTGCCGGCGCAGGTCCTCGTCCCAGGCGCGGAACACCGCGCCCATGCCGCCGCGGCCGATCTCGCCCTTCAGGCGGAAGCGCGACTGCGGCGGCGCGTGCGCCGCCAGGCGCTCGAGGAGCGTGGATGAGGAGCCGTCATCGGCCGCGCCGTCCTCGGGTTCGAGCGAGATGCCGGGATCCACGTCCTTCGCGGTCCCGGACCGCAGGCGCCGCACAGCCGAGAGCGTGCTGGAGGCCCCGCCCAGAATCTGCGAGATGTCCTGGCGGGCGCGCACGAGCCGGCGCAAGTACCTCTCGACCTCTGCCGACTCCGCGGCGCAGAGCGCCTCGAAGTCAGCCTTCTCCCCGCGGTCCACGCGGTCCATGAACTCACTGAACAGGCGCTCGGCGCGGTCCCTCGCCTCGGACGACTCGCTGGCCATGCCCCGGCCTCCTTCTCGTGTGGGACACGCTGAGTGTACTGAGCGCGCGCAGGATCCGGAAGGAACGTGCAACCGCGCGGCTTCAGGCCGCGGCGCTTCCCGAGCGCCGGATGGTAGAGTCTCCCGGCAACCAAGACGCAGCATGGCTCGGCGGATCGCGCCGTCCTCTTCCATGACGATCCCCTGGCAGGAAATCTCGGAGCGCATGTCGCGCGAGCGGCCGGTCTTCGTGGTCGGCGTGCCGCGCAGCGGCACCACCGTCCTCCGCAGCACGCTCGAGAACCACCCGAGCTTCCGCGCCAGGGAGCCGATCTCGGTCGAGACCAAGGTCTTCCACAAGCCGCACCTGCTGCCGCACATCCTCGAACCCGAGGGTGCGCACCTGCGGCGGTTTCTGCTCGACGACGAGTCGGCGGCCCGAGGGTTCCTGGAGACCCTGGGCCAGATCGAGCGGGACGGGGGCGATGACACCGACATCGTCAGGGCGTTCTTCCACTTCGCCATGCTCGCGCGCGGAGCGAGGCGGCTGATCGAGAAGACACCGCGCCACCTCGGCTATCTGGCGCAGATCTTCACGGCCTTTCCGCTCGCCCGGATCATCATCACCTTCCGTCACCCGATCGACGCCTACAGCTCCTGCAGGAAGAAGCTCCACAAGGCACGGAAGCGCGCGGAGCCCGGCTCCACGCACGGTTGGCTGGAGTGGACGCCCGATCAGTTCGCGAAGCGCTTCCGGCTGTGGGTCCGGGAGATCGGCGAGTCGCTCGCGCTTGGCCCGGACCGGGTGTACCGCGTGGGTTACGAGCGGCTGACGGCGGATCCGCGGCAGGTGCTCCGGGAGATCTGCGCGTTCCTGGAGGAGCCCTTCGACGAGCAGGCGATGTTCGAGCGCCGCGACGTCGTCGTCGCCAAGTCCGGCTCTCCGCGGCCGCGAGGCCGCATCGTCGAGAACCGGAAGCGCTGGCAGAAGTTCCTTGGCGAAGAGGAGGCGCAGAACATCGAGGATCAACTCGAGGAGTCGCTCCGGCGCCTCGGGTACGAGCGCTACACGCGGGTCTGAGGCCGCGATGCACGGCAGGGACGGGCAGAACGACGCGAGGAATGCCCTTGGCCTGGGCGTCGCGCTCCTCATGCTCCTGGCGTGCACGGCCTACCTGCCGGCGCTCGACGGCGGCTACGTCTGGGACGACGACCGCCACGTGGTCGAGAACGCGACGCTCCGCGACCTCGACGGCCTGCGGCGCATCTGGTTCGAGCCCGCCGCCACGCAGCAGTACTACCCGCTGACCTTCACCTCGTTCTGGCTCGAAAACCAGGCGTTCGGCGCGAACCCCTTCGTCCAGCACCTCGTGAACGTGCTGCTGCACGCGCTGAACGCGGTCCTGCTCTGGCGCGTGCTCGCGCGCCTGCGCCTGAAAGGCGCGCTCGTCGCGGCCGCCCTCTTCGCCGTGCACCCGGTGCACGTCGAGTCCGCGGCCTGGATCTCGGAGCGCAAGAACGTGCTCTCGGCCGCGCTCTACCTGGCTGCGGCGCTCTCCTACCTGCGCTTCGCGCGGATCGGCGCAAGGGACGCCGCGGCGCCGGCGGGCTGCGAACGCTACGCCGCGGCGGCCGCACTGT
>DYIW01000231.1:8998-9897 GCA_020723465.1 Phycisphaera mikurensis | reverse complement strand
CGCGCTCCACAACCAGGCCGTGGGGGGGAGGCGCGCCTTCCGCGGCAGGCGGCGCGCGGAAGCGGCGCGTCACGCACTGCAGGAACGGGCCGCCTCCGGCCGGCTGCAGGGTGATCTCCGTGATCGCGGCGAGGCGCTCGGCCGGCACGGTCACGGCGGCCGACTGCCACGGCGCGCCGAGCAAGGCGGTCGCGATCTCGACGCCCGCCACGCTCACGCGCACGGCGCCGGGCAGCGCGGGTGCGGACTCGAACGCGCGCGCGCGGGCCAGCAGAATGTCGGCGAGCGGCGTGAACCAGGCGCCGCCCCGCTGCATCAGGAGCCCGGCGCGTACGTGTTCGAGGAGCGGGCTTTCGCGGCCGATTCTCGCGGCCGCGGCCAGGGAGAAGGCCGCGATCTCCTCGGCCGTGAGGCGCGGGCCCTCGGCGCTCTCGTCGCTCTTGTCGCTCGTGCGCGCCTTGCGCACTTCCAGGACCTCGGCCGCCTCGGCCGGCCGTTCCATGTCCGCCAGCAGCCAGGCGAGCAGGGAGAGGCTCCCCTCGCCGAGCGCGGCGCGGTCCCGGTACAGGCGGTTCACCTGGGCGTAGTCCGGCCTGGTGTGGAAGCCGCGGCAGAACATGAGCCATGTCCGCAAGAGCGGCGCCGTGGTCTGGGCGAGCTGCTCGGCCAGGAGCGCGTCCAGCTCCTTCAACACGCGCTCTGGAACGTCGAGGCCCGCGCGCCGCGCCTGGGCGAGCGCCGCGAGCGCGAGCGGCGCGCCGTGCATGTCGTCCGCGCGGTACGGGTGGAAGGCGAGCAGGTGCTCGAGGCGGCGCTCCGCCGCGGAAAGGACCGGGCCGACGCGCGCCGCGCCCGTCTCGCGCCAGCCGCTCGTCGCGAGCAGCGCCTCGCAGGAGACC
>DYIW01000231.1:2655-8988 GCA_020723465.1 Phycisphaera mikurensis | reverse complement strand
GCGTCCTCCTCGGCCAAGGCGAGGAGCGCCGCTCCGGGCGAGGCGTGCAGCGCAACCAGGAGGTCGCCTTCGGGCTCGCCCGGGACAGAGGGAAGCGGCGTGGAGAACGTCCCGCTCCCCTCACCGGCCAGGGCGGCGCAGGCGAGCGGCCGGCTGTCCAGGACCTCCAGCGCGTGGACGAACGTCTGCCCCTCGACCGTGACCGTGATCTCGTGCGTCCCTTTCGCCAGCTCGACCAGGTCGAAGTCCGCCTCGGCCGAGCCGTGCGCGGCCAGCTCGACCGCGCGCTCCTCGCGCCGCGTCGCGCCCGCGTGGCTCTCCTCGCACAGCACCGTGACCTGGCGGCTCGCGCCCGCGTTCTCGGCGAGCAGCACGCGCACCGTGCCGCGATCGCCCCCATCTCCCCAACGCAGGAAGGGCGGCGCCAGCACGGTCACGGAGAGCGCGTCGCGCGCCTCGAGCGAAGCCTCGGCCTGGCCGAAGAGGCAGTCCCCGCTCGCCGCGACCGCGAACAGGCTGTAGCGGCCGGCGCGCCGCGGCAGGGCGAGCGTGTGCTTCAGGCTCCCGTCCTGGTCGGTCTTCAGACCGGCGAGGAACGCGGCCGGGGCGGGCACGTAGAACGGCCCCCTGGCGGCGCGGAGCGCGTCTCCCGGCCCCCTGTACGCGCCGCCGCCGATGCCGGCGTGCTGGCGGTCGGCCGCGGCGCCAGCCTGCTGCCTGCCCATGCCGCTGAGGAAGCCGGCCGCCACCCCGGTCTGGAAAGGCAGGTTGCTCTGGTCCACCAGGCCCTGCAGATCGAGCGTCTGGACCATGACGGCCGCGGCGTTCGCCTCGTGGGCGCGGGCGATGGCGCCGAGCGCCCGCTCGACCGCGGGGTCGAGCGCCTCGGCCACGGAAGGCGGCCGGAAGGCCGCGCTCGAGGCGATCCTGACGGTGCTGCCTTCGAGCCAGGGCAGGAGCCCTTCCGCGCGCTCGGCCAGCGCGCCGCGCACCGCTTCCTCCTCGTCCTCGTGCACCAGGATGAGGGCGACCTCGGCCTCCGCCGGCTTTCCGGCCGGCGCGCGCGCCTGCAAGAGGACGGTGATCTGGTCCCGCGTGGCGTAGCGCGCGCGGTCGGTCTTCAGCTCGAGGTCGAGGTGCAGCGCCGGCCGCACCTCGATCGTCGGCAGATGCACGTCGAAGCCGCGCGCGGCCGCGCAGGTGATGCGCAGGTTCCTCAGGGCGCGCGCCGGGATCTTGATCGCGAAGCGGTTCAGGCCGCGTTCCAGGAACGCCGGCGTGGCGCTCTCCAGGCGGTCCGCGTGCACGAGCAGCGTGGCCGGACCGGGTTCCACCTCGGAGTGCACGCGCAGCACCAGCTCCGTTCCCGGGAGCGGGTCGATGCGCTCGGGCACCAGGTGGATGGGAATGCCGTCGCCGTCCCCGGCCACGGCCAGGCGCCACTCCCGCCGCGCCGGGTTGCCGAAGGCGTCCGCGTACTCGGCGCGCACCACGTGCTCGCCCGCCCGCTCGGGCGTGAAGGAGAGCGAGCCCTGGCCGTCCTCGCCGCTCTTGGCCTCGATCTCGGCCAGGACCGCGCGTCCGGCCAGGAGGTCGGGCTGCAGGATGGTCCAGCGCGTGGAGAGCGCCAGAGGCGCGCCGGCCGCGCTCCGGGTGCTGAACTCGACGCGGTACGGCTCGCCGGCGACGGCCGGGATGCCGTCCGGCAAGGCGCCTTCAACCGCGAGCAGCGCGGTCCGGGACAAGACCGCCAGGAAAGCCGTCTCGGTGGCGCCGCGCGCGGTAACGTCCAGGCGCACCCAGCCGGGCGCGGGCGTGTGGCGCGCTTCGACCTTCAGCTCGACCTGGCCGCCGCGATCGGCGCTGGCCTCGCGCGCCGCCTCCCCGGCCACGCTCACGCTCACGGGCTCGCCCCCGAGCGGCTCGCCGCTCGCGTCGACCAGGCGCGCGCGCACCAGGCGTTCCTCTCCGGTGAAGAGCGGGCCGCCGCCGAGATCGAACGAGGCGCGCACCTCGGGGGCCGGGAAGGGGGCCACGAGGAACTCGGCCGCGGCCAGGAGCTGCTCCTCCTGCCGCGCGTCCAGCGCGATCAGGCGCACCTCGAAGGTGCGCGGGCCGGAGAGCGCCAAATCCAGCGCCAGCTCGTCGCGGAAGAAGCCGCCCGCGCCGAAGGCCGGCGCGCGCGCGGCGACCCTGCGATCGCTCGCGCGGTCGATCCAGTCCAGGCGGTAGCCAGCGCCCGCGGGCGGGCTAAAGCCCGACTCGGCCGGCTCGCGCGCCAGCCCTAGGACCGCCACCGTCTCTCCCGGCCGCGCGGTCGCGCGCTCCGCCAGGAGCCAGCCGCGGGGCGAAGGCTTCGCGGGCCGCGCCAGGCTCTGGGTCGCGACCTCGGCCGCGGCCACGTCCGCGCCGCGCGCCGAAAAGGCCGTGAGCGCGGCGGCGGAGAAGTCCTCGGGCAGGCGCTCTCCGGCCGGCAGCAGCGTCCCGTCCGCGACCAGGCGCGTGCTCACGTCCGCGAGCGCGGCGCCGCTCTTCCTGTCCGAGGCGAGGACGCGCGCCTCCTCGGCCGTGGCCACGGCGAGCGTCTCGAGGTCGCTGGTGATCACCACGGTGCGCGCCTCGAGCAGGCCGGCGCGCGCGGCCACCACGACCGCGGCCGCGCCCTGCGGCCGCTCGATCCCGACCGTCTGCTCGAACGGGTGGAAGGGGCGGTAGCTCGCCAGCGCCACCTCGAAGGACGCGTCCGGCTTGATCAGGCCCACCTCGAGCGCGCCGATGCCGCGGAGAGAGCCGGTCGCCAGGAAGAAGTCCTCGAGGTCGACGCGGTAGAGGGAGAGCGTCACCTTCTCCAGGTTGCGCGCCTTCAGCGTGACCGCGGGCGGTTCGTCGCTCCGGAACACGCGGCCGCATTCGAGGCCGAGGCTCGGTGCGCGGAGCTGGGCCGCGAGCTGCTCGGCCTGCGCCTTCCATCCGCCCTGGTCCGGCACCTTCCCGAGCGCGGCGAAGGCGAGCGGATAGTCATGCAGCGGCTCGCTGTACGCCTCGCCGATGCGGAACAGCGCCTCGGCCGCCTCGTTCGAGCCCGGGAAGCGCGCCGCGACCTCGTTCCAGCGGGTGATGGCCTCGGGCACGCGTTCCTCGAGCAGCTCCATGCGGGCGAGCTGGAAGAGCGCGCGCGGCACGCGCGCGTCGGCCGGCGCCTGCTTCAGGAACTCGCCGAACAGCTCGCGCGCGCGCTGGAAGAGCGCGGCGCGCCGCTCCTGCTCCTCGGGCTCGCCGCGCGCCAGGAAGCGCTCCGCCTCGCCGTAGAGCGTGGTCTCGAGGAGCTGCGTGGCCTCGCGCGAGAGCTGATCCACGGGCCGGCCGTGCAGGAAGTCGCGCAAGAGCGCGCAGGCGGCGGCCGCGTCCTGATCCTCGAGCTCGAGCCGCGCCTGGAAGAGGCGCGCCCGGCCGGCCAGCTCGTGCCGCGGCTGGAGCGCGGCCAGGCGCTCGAGCGTGGCCTGGGCCGCGGCGCGCAGGCTCGGGTCTTGCGCTTGACGCTCGGCCAGCAGGTAGAGCGCCCTGGCGGTCAGGTCATGCTCCGGCCAGCCCGCCTCGAGCAGGCGCACGGCCTCGGCCATGTAGTGCACGTCGCCGCGGTCGGGCAGGCCGGCGCCCTCGAACAGGCGCGCCAGGGCGTCGAGTCCCTGGGGCGCGAAGGCGCTCGCGGCATGTTTGCGCGCCAGGCTGAGCCAGGACTCGCGCGCGGCGAAGCGCTCGCCCAGCTTGGCCTGCGCGCGGCCGAGCAGAAACAACGCCTCGGGCACGCCGTCGTGCGCGGCATGCTCGGCCAGGAACGTCCGCGCGCGCTCGGCGCGCTCGTCGCGGTCGAGGGCGTCAGCAGAGCGCAGCAGGTCGAGGCGCACGGTCGCCGCCTCGGTTCCGAGCGCGTCCAGCTCCTCGGCCTTGAGGAGCAGCGCGTAGGCGAGCGCGTGGTCCGGCTGGAAGGCCGCGCCGGGCAGGGCGCCCGGAGGGGGGAGGAGCACCTCGCGCGCGGCGTCGATGTAGTACCTGGCGATCTCGTGGCGGCGATCGGGCTGGCGCAGGGCCTCGACCACGCCGCGCGTCTCGGCGAGCGCCTCGTCGTGGCGCAGCAGCAGGGCGAGCGCGTCGCCCAGGCGGAAGCGCGCCTTGGGCGCGTCTGGCACCTGGCGCAGCTCCTCGGCGGCGCCCGCGGCGTCGCCGGAGTGCAGGCGCGCGGCGGCGCAGAGCAGCCGGATCTCGACCTCCTGCTCGGGCGAGGCGGCGCTCGCGCCGGCGAGCAGCTCGAGGGCCCCGGCGCAGTCCCTGCGGATCAGGGCCGCGCGCGCGGCCGCGAGCGGATCCGCGGCGTCCTCGGCGGAGCCGCGGGCCGTCCGGGCGAGCAGGAGAGATGCGGCGATCAGTCCCGCCGCCGCCAGGCGCCGGGGAGAGGGGAGAGGCCAGGGAAACGACATGCGACCTCCTCGTCTGGGACAGGGCGCGGCGCCGCAGGAGTGATGGCTCCGCGCGCGGCCGTCCGCCACAGAAACGACGCGCATCACCGGCCGGTTCGTAACGGTTCTGTCACGCCCTGGCCGGCGCGCCGCCGGCAGCGCTCACCCGGACGTGGCTTCGGACTCCCGGCCGGCGCGCCGGCGCCTTGCGGGCGCTTTGAGCTGCTGCAGCACCTTCTCGAACACCAGGGCCGAACCGACCTTGGCCACCTTGATGGTCTCCACCCGGCTCCAGTCCGAGAGGTAGGTCTCGCGGGCGAGGGGCTGCAGCAGCAGCTTCTCGACGTTGCGCGTGACGTGGCGCGCGCCGAAGCCCGGGTCGTAGCCCGTTTCCCCGAGGAAGCGGATGGCCGACGCGTCGATCTCGATGGCCTTGCCCTCGCGCGCGAAGCGCTCCACGGCGCGTTTCACCAGGTTCTCGGCGATGCGCGTGATCTCTGCCGGCCCCAGCGAGTTGAACACCAGGATGTCGTCCACGCGGTTCAGCAGCTCGGCCGGCAGCAGGCCCTTGAGCACGGCCTTCGCCTCCTCGCGCACCTGCTCGGGCGTGCCCGCGCGCTCCGGGACGAAGCCGATCGACTCCTTCTTGCGGAAGGCCGCGGCGCCGATGTTCGAGGTGAGGATGATGGTCACCTCGCTGAAGGACACGGTGCGGCCGCGCGCGTCGGTCAGCCGGCCGTCCTCGAAGACCTGCAGGAAGAGGTTCAAGACGCTGGGGTGGGCCTTCTCGATCTCGTCCAGGAGGAGCAGCGCCTGCGGGTTGGAGCGCACCTTCGAGGTGAGCTGGTGCCCTTCCTCGTCGAAGCCGATGTAGCCGGGCGGCGAGCCGACGATGCGCGACACCGAGTGCTGCTCGGAGAACTCCGACAGGTCGTAGCGCAGCATGTTCTGGCGCGAGCCATGCAGGTACTCGGCCAGGCAGCGCGCCACCTCGGTCTTGCCGACGCCGGTCGGGCCGAGGAACAGGAACACGCCGTTCGGCCGCTCCGGGCGGAAGTCCAGCTCGCGCCGCGCCAGACGGATGCGCTCGGCCACGACCTGCGCCACGTGGTCCTGGCCGATGACGCGCGCGCGCAGGAAGTCCTCGATGCCGAGCAGCTTCTCCGTCTCGTCGACCGTGACCTCGCCCAGGCTCTTGCCGAGCTGGCCGCGCAGGATCTCGGCGATGTCCTCGGCGCCGACTCGGGCCGGCGTCGCGCCGCCTCCCTGCAGCGCGTGCATGGCCTTCCGCGCGCACGCCTGATCGAGGAGGTCGAGCGCCTTGTCCGGCAGGCAGCGCTCCGGCAGGTGCTTCCTGGAGAGGGTGATCGCCGCGCTGAGGGCCGCGCGCTCCAGGCGCACGCCGTGGTGCCTTTCCAGGCCAGGGCTCAGCCCCTCGAGGATGGCGAAGCACTCCTCCGGCCGCGGCTCCGGCACGTTCACCGGCTGGAAGCGTCGCACCAGGGCGCGGTCCCGTTCGATGAACTTGCGGAACTCGTCGGTGGTGGTCGCGCCGATGCAGCGGATCTCGCCGCGCGCCAGATGCGGCTTGAGCAGCGAGGCGGCGTCGCCCGTGCCCTGCTGCCCGCCGCTCGCCAGGATGGTGTGGATCTCGTCGATGAAGAGCACGATGTCTGGATTGGCCGCGGTCTCCTCGACGAGCTTGAGGATGCGCGCCTCGAAGTCGCCGCGGTACTGCGTGCCGGCGACCAGGTCAGCGGAGTTCAGCTCGAAGAGCCGCAGGTGCGCCAGGCGGCCCGGCACGCGGCCCGCGGCCAGGCGCTGCGCCAGCCCGGCGACGATGGCGATTTGCGAGACGGGATTGCGGAACAACGCCCCG
>DYIW01000231.1:0-2645 GCA_020723465.1 Phycisphaera mikurensis | reverse complement strand
CTTGCCCACGCCCGGCTCACCCACCAGCACGGGGTTGTTCTTGGTGCGCCGCGCCAGAGTCTCGAGCAGCGCGCCGATCTCGGCGTCGCGCCCGATCACCGGGTCCATGCCGCCGCGGCGCGCGCGCTCGACCAGGTCGCGCGCGAGCTGCGCGATGATCGAATCCTCGCCGAGCGGCGCGACGCGGTGCTCCGCACCGTTGCCCGCCGCAGTCTCCTCGGCCTCCTCCTCCTCTTCCTCGACTGCCGCGCCGGGCGCGAGCGCGAGCGTCAGCAGGGCGGCGGTCTCGACCTCCTTGGGATCCACGCCGAAGCTGCGCAGGATGCGCACCGGGAGCGTGTCCTCGCGGCGGCAGATGGCGATGATCGCGTGCTCGAAGCTCAGGGCCTCCCCGCGCGCGATGGCGCGCGACGCGTTGAGCGTCTCCAGCAGGGCGGGCGTGGCGCGCGGTTCGTTGAAGGGGCCGGGCGCGCCGGGCGGGAGGGCGGCGCGCACCGCCTCGACCAGGTCCTCGCGCTTCATGCCCGCGGGCCCGAACAGCCGGCTCGCCTGCTCCGGAAAGCCCTGCAGCAGCCCGAGGAACAGGTGGCCGATGTCCACGGCCTCGTGCCGCAGGCGTACGCACTCCGCCTGGGCGATGTCGACCGCGTGGGTCAAGGGCCCCTCGATGCCGCCCAGCGCGTCCGGGTTCATCCGCGACTCCCTTCGCCTTCCGGCGAGGCTCCGAAGAGCCTACGGTACCGCGCGGGGCGGGGGTAGATCAACTCGTCAGTTGTGCTGCCGGAGCGACGCGGCCGCCGCGGCACCCGTGTGCCGGGCGTTGCGCGGGCGGTGCTTTCCGGCCTTGAGGTCGGCCTCGTAGTCGCGCAGCTCCTCAGCGACCTCGCCGCCGAGGATGTACAGGCCGATGATGTTGGGGAAGGCCATGAGCAGGATCATGGTGTCGCCGAACTCGAGCACGTTGCCGGCGGTGATGATCGAGCCGAGCACCACGAAGAAGAGGAAGAGCAGCTTGTAGAGGAGCGACCAGCGCTGGCCGAAGGCCAGGGCAAAGCAGCGCTCGCCGTAGTACGACCAGGAGATCATGGTCGAGTAGGCGAAGAGCACCACCGCGACGAGCAGCACCCAGGGGAACCAGCCCGCCAGGAAGGGGACCGAGGCGAAGGCCTCGCGCGTCAGGGCGGCACCTTCCTCGGCGGCGATCAGGTCCGCGTACGCCGGATTGGTGAAGTCGTAGGCGCCGGTGATGACGATCACCAGGGCCGTCATGGTGCACACCACGACCGTGTCGATGAAGGGCTCGAGCAGGGCGACGATGCCCTCGCGCACCGGATACGGCGTCTTGGCCGCCGAGTGGGCGATGGCGGCCGAGCCCACGCCGGCCTCATTGGAGAAGGCGGCGCGGCGGAAGCCCATGATCAGCGCGCCCACGATGCCGCCGTAGATCGCCTCCCCGGAGAAGGCGGCCGAGAACATCGTGGCGAAAGCAGCCGGCACGTGGCCGATGTGGCTCACCAGGATGGTCAGGCAGCCGAGCACGTAGAGCACGCACATGAAGGGGACGATCTTCTCGGCCGTCTGGGCGATGCGCCGGATGCCGCCGATGATGACGATGCCAGTGAGTACGGCCATGACCACGCCGTACACCCAGCCGTGCGCGGCGAAGAAGGGCACCTGCGTGGCCAGGATGCCGAGGGACTGCCGCACCTGGAAGGCGTTGCCGCCGGCGAGCGAGCCGCCAATGCAGAAGACGATGAAGAGGAAGGCGAGGAGCGCGCCGAGCGGGCCCAGGCCGCGCTTCTTCAGGCCGGCGCTGAGGTAGTGCATGGGGCCGCCGGACACGCGCCCGGTGGCGTCGATCTTGCGGTAGCGCAGCCCCAGGGTGCACTCGGTGAACTTCAAGGTCATGCCGAACAGGCCGGCGGCGATCATCCAGATCGTCGCGCCCGGGCCGCCGATGGACACGGCGATCGCGACGCCGGCGATGTTGCCGAGACCCACGGTGGCGGAGAGCGCGGCGGACAGGGCCTGGAAGTGGGTCACCTCGCCCGCGTCCTTGGGATCGTCGAACACGCCGCGCACGAGCAAAACGGCGTGCCGGAACAGGCGGAAGTTGACGAAGCGGAAGCGCAGAGTGAAGAAGACCGCGGCCACGATCATCCAGACCACGATCAGCGGCAGCGCCGTGATCACGGGCCCGCGCTTCGGGCCGACCAGGGGCGTTCCGTCCGCGGCCTCTTGCGGCTCGGCCCAGAAGGCGAGGTTGTAGAAGGGGATGAAGGAGAGCCACTTCAGGTAGATGCCGAACTGCTCGTCGACCTTCTCCTCGAAGGTCCGCGCGCGCGGCGCGGGCGCAGCCGGCGCGGGTTCAGCCAGCGCGGCGGCCTGCGGCGCATCCGGCGGCGGGGAGGCCGGCACTCCTTCCTGCGCGCGAAGGGCGCTCGAGAGCAGGAGCAACGCGACGAGGGCGAGCGCGGGGAGAAGCATCTTCATGGGTCGGACCGCCGGGGGGAGGGATTGGGGCGCGACATGGGCGCGGATCTTGCCGACTCGCCGGGGCGCGTTCAACGTCCGGGCGCGGGCTGACCGCACTCAGAGCCTGAGCAGGAATCCCCCGCGGCCGCGTTGCGAGCGCCGGGGGGGCC
>DYIW01000230.1 GCA_020723465.1 Phycisphaera mikurensis | reverse complement strand
CGCGCCCGGAGGGGCGGCGCCCGCGGGGCAGGAGGCTGCACACGGCGCGCCGGGCGCGGTGAGCGCGCCCATCGCCGGCGTCGTGCTGGAGGTGAAGTGCCGCGCCGGGGAGGCCATCGAGAAGGGGCAGATCCTCGTGGTCGTGGAGGCGATGAAGATGGAGACCTCGATCGCCGCGCCGGTCGCCGGGCGGGTGAAGAAGGTCCTGGTCGGCGCCAGCGACAACGTGCGCGAGGGACAGGCCCTGGTGGAGCTGGAGTGAAGCGGCGGCGCGCGAGGGCCTCATGCGCATCCTGATCGAGTTTCTGCAGTCGGGCGCGCTCGGCAACGCCTCGTGGGGCAACGTCCTCATGCTGGCGATCGGCTGCACGTTCATCTGGCTGGCGGTGACCAGGAACTACGAGCCGCTGCTGCTCGTGCCCATCGGCTTCGGCATCCTCGTGGGCAACATCCCCTTCAGCGAAGGCATGAGCATCGGCGTGTATGAAGAGGGGAGCGTGCTCTCCATCCTCTACCGCGGCGTGCGCCAGGGCTACTACCCGCCGCTCATCTTCCTCGGCATCGGCGCCATGCTCGACTTCTCGGCCATGCTCGCCCGGCCGAGCCTCATCCTGCTCGGCGCGGCGGCCCAGGCCGGCATCTTCCTGACGTTCCTCGGCGCCCTGGCCGTGGGCTTCGACCTGCCGCGCGCCGCCTCGATCGGCATCATCGGCGGCGCTGACGGTCCCACCGCCATCTTCCTCTCGTCGCAGCTCGCACCCGAGCTGCTCGGGGCGATCGCCATCTCCGCGTACTCTTACATGGCGCTCGTGCCGGTGATCCAGCCGCCCATCATCAAGCTGCTCACCACGCGCCGGCAGCGCCTCATCCGCATGAAGCCCTCGGCGCCGGTGAGCAAGCGCCTGCGCATCATGTTCCCCGTGGTCGCGTTCCTGGCCTCGGCCGCGATCGCACCCGGCGCCATCACCCTGCTCGGCATGCTCTTCTTCGGCAACCTGCTCAAGGAGTGCGGAGTGACCGAGCGCCTGGCCAAGAGCGCGCGCACCGCGCTCATCGACGTCGTGACCGTGCTGCTTGGCCTGACCGTGGGCGCGTCCACCGACGCCGACCGCTTCCTGACCGGGGACTCGGTGCTGATCTTCGGCCTGGGCGCCCTCGCCTTCGGCGTGGCCACCGCTTCGGGCGTGCTCTTCTGCCACGTGATGAACCTCTTCACGCGCGAGAAGATCAATCCGATCATCGGCGCCGCCGGCGTGTCGGCCGTGCCCGACTCGGCGCGCGTCTGCCAGGTCATGGCCGCGCAAGAAGACCCGGAGAACTTCGTCATCATGCAGGCCATGGCGCCGAACGTGGCCGGCGTGATCGGCTCGGCGGTTGCTGCGGGGATCTTCCTGGGCACGCTGCGCTGAGAGCGAGGAGGCGCCAACATGAAGCTCGATGAACTCCTGACGTCCGAGGCGGCGGGGATCGTGGACGGCGCGCTCGCGGCGCTGCGGCGCGCGCACGTCAAGGGCTACGAGAATGCCGGGGCCGCGGTCACGCGCGACCGGCTCGCGCGCCTCTACGAGCTGACCGTGGAAAGCGTGCGGCAGCGCAGCCTCACGGCCCTGGCGCGGCACGTGGTCGACGTGGCGCGCGCGCGGCGCGCCGCCGGCTACGACCTGCGCGAGGTGCAAACCGCTTTCAACGTGCTGGAAGAGGTCATCTGGAAGCGGATCCTCGCCAAGGTGGACGCGGCCGACGTGGCCGAGGCGCTCGGGCTGGTGAGCACGGTGCTCGGCGCGGGCAAGGACCGGCTGGCCTGCGCCTACATCGGTCAGGTGGCCGGCGCGCGGGCGCCCACCCTCGACCAGCGCGCGCTCTTCTCCGGCACGGACGGGGCATGAGCGCGCGCCGCCGCGGGCGCCTGGCGGAGCCTCAGAGCGTGAGCAGGAATCCCTGCTGGATTCGACCGGCTGCGGCTGCGCCTGGCTTCGCCTTGCCTCCTCCCCGTATCTCTCCGCTGATACGGGTCGTCGGCGCGGCTCGCCAGGCTTGTCCTCGCTCGGTCTCGGTCCGACGCCTGGATTCCTGCTCACGCTCTCAGGCCAAGGGGACGCGCACCTCCACGAGCAGCTCTTCCGGCGGCGTGCGGTTCGGATCGTTCAAGTACTTCTCGATGCCGGGCGCGGCCTTGATCTCGCGCCCCTGCGCCGGGATCCACTCGCCGCACAGGCGGGCGTAGGTGTCGGCGAGGCGCTCGAACGGCCCCTTGTGGACGGTCACGGCGTAGTCGCCGCCGCCGATCCATTGGGTGCCGATCTCGCCCTCGGCGGCAACGTCCTGGTCGATGGTGATGCACGCGTCGTAGCGGATCTTCTCGGGCGCGGTGGATTCGGGGTCGTCGTGGCAGAGGCCCAGCATCTCGGCGTTCGGCCGGATGAGCCCGCGGGGCCCGGCCCACGCGCAGAGCCGGCCCCAGGTCGGTCCGACCTCGTGGTAGGGCCCGACGTGCCGCAGGAACAGGACTCTCTGCGCGGGCAAGGTCTTGATGACGGCGTTCATGTGCTTTCCTCCGGTGTCGTGGGCGGTGAAGTCCTGGAAACGGCCGCCCGGCTCGTAGTTGACCCGCGCGGGCGTCTTCCAGCGCTCGGACCAGCCGCGGCTCTGGCGGAACTCGGTGGGCGACTGGCCGAACATGGCGTGGAAGGCGCGTGTGAACGACTCGTGGTTCTCGTAGCCGGCGCCGAAGGCGATGGTCGTGACGCTGGCGCGCGAGCCGGACAACTGCATGGCGGCGCGCTGCAGGCGCAGCCGGCGCACGTGCTCCATGACTCCCTCGCCCACCATGCCGCGGAAGATGCGGTGGAAGTGATACGGGGAGAAGTGCGCCACGCCGGCCAGCTCGTCGAGCGAGATGGGATCGTCCAGGTGATTCTGGATATGAAGAAGGACGGTCAGGACTCTCTGCCGGTAGGTGTCCAGGGTGTCGGGCTTCATCTCGCGCTCTCCTGCTGGCGCGCCGGGTGACGGAAAGGGAACGGTAGCCGGCCGCCCCGGACCGTGCTTGACGGTTCTTGCGCATTCTCGCGAGGTCTGCCCGGGGCGGCGGGTGCGGCTACAGCATCAAGTCGAAGTCGCCGGCCAGCACCAGGTCCACGCGGCCGGTGCGCCAGTTGCGCACCGCGTCGCGGCAGAGCGGCGAGGGCTCCTCGCGGTAGCGGCGCACGATCTCCACCGGGTCGGGCTCGGCCGCGAGCGCGGCGCGCGCCTGGGCCAGGGCGTCCTCCGGCTTGCGCGCCGGCTCGGCCGGCTGGGGATGCACGCGCACGCGCGCCTTGTGGCGCACGAGCCCGCGGTTCGCGTCGGGCACCTCCAGCACGTGCAGGCCGTGCTCCTGCCGCAGGATGGGGAAGGCGGCGAAGCCGGAGACCGCGAGGAGCAGCCGGTAGCCCCCGCCCGCCGGCGGTTCCTCCAGCGTTTCGAGGCGCATGCCCCGCTTGCGCGCCCACTCGCGGTACATGTTGGCGACGCGCGAGGCGAAGAGGTCGCTGCCGGCGGCGCTGCTCGCCGCCGTGGAGCCCGCCGCGTCGCGGCCGGATTCGATCAGCAGGAAGGCGTCCGCCGGCTGGTCCGCGTCCAGGCCGCGGAGCGCGGCGTCGAGGAGGTAGACCTGCTGCGCCAGGCGGCGCAGGATCGAGGGCGAAACTTGGGCGCGCTGGCCGTCGGCGCGCGTGAGCCGGGAGAGCAGCGAGGTCGCGGTCTTCATGCCGGCCTCGATGCGGTCCATGTACTCGGCCAGGCCGAGCGTGACGAAGCGCTCCGCCGACTGCCAGAAGGACGGCTGCGCCATGGCCCCGAGCGCCGCTTCCTTGCGCTCTCGCCACGGCCCGGCGGAAAGCCCGCCGGCCAGGCGCCGCACCTCCTGCTCCAGGAAGGCGCGTTCGCGCGGCTCGCCCCGGGCGTCGAGGATCACGCGCTCCAGCCGGATCGCTTCGCCCTCCGCCGGCACCTCCGCCACGGCCGGCTCGGGCTCGGCGGGCGCGTCCGGATCGACGAACACCACGTCGATCCGCTGGCCGTCGCTGCGCACGAACAGGAACTGATCTCCCTCGGGCAGGCGGTGGTCGACGATGGTGAGCGCGAGGGGCGCCAGCAGGTAGCGCTCGATGGCGCGCTTCAGCGGCCGCGCCCCCAGGTCGGTGGTGAAGCCCTTGTCCAGCAGGAACTCGATCGCCGACTCCTCCCATTCCACGGCCCAGGCGCGGTTTCTCAGGCCGCGGCGCGAGAGCACCAGGTCCAGCTCCTGGTGCAGGATGTCGCGCATGACCGAGCGGCGCAGCGGCTGGAAGACGACCACGCGGTCGATGCGATTAAGGAACTCCTTGCGGAACTCGCGTTCGAGCGAGCGCCGCACCTCGGACGTGCGGTCGCCGCTGAAGCCGATGCTGCCCGCCTTCGACAGGTCGCCGCCGAAGTTCGACGTCATGATGACGATGGTGTGGCGGAAGTCGGCGACGCGGCCCATGCGATCGGTGAGGCGCCCGTCGTCGAAGAGCTGCAGGAAGACGTCCCAGACCGCCGGGTGGGCCTTCTCGAACTCGTCGAGCAGGAGCACGGAGAAGGGCTGCTGGCGCACGCGATCCGCCAGCGCCGAGCGGTTGGAGAACTCGTCTCCTTCGCCCAGGATGCGGCCCAGCGAGTCGGCGGTCTGGAACTCGCTCATGTCCAGGCGCAGCAGCCTGTCCGCGGAGCCGAACAGGTACTCGGCTAGCGCCTTGGCGAGCGCGGTCTTGCCCGTGCCCGTGGGCCCGGTGAAGAAGAACACGCCCGCCGGGCGCGCTGGGTCGGTGAGGCCGGCCTTGACCAGGGCCACGCGCTCGACCAGACAGTCGATCGCTTCGGTTTGACCCAGCACGCGCCGCTCGAAGAAGCCGCGCAGCCCCGTCAGGTCGAGCACCTGCTGCTCGTCGAGCATGGCGAGCGGCAGGCCGGTGAGGCGCGAGATGGTCGCCAGCAGCTCCTCGGTGGAGAGCGCCCCCGCGGCCCGCGCCCCGGGGGCGCGGCGCGCGGCCAGCGTCAGCTCGAGGAGCTCCAGCAGGTTGCCCGGCGCCCCGTGCTCACCCAGGTACTGGCGGGCCAGCTCGAGCGTCTCGCGCAGGATCGCCGCGGGCGCGGCCTCGCCGCCGCGCGCGGCGAGCCAGCGGCGCGCCAGGTCGAGGGTCTCTCCCTCGGGCAGAGGTTCGAAGACCACGGCCTCGAGGATGCCGCGCAGCCGCGGCTGGGCGAGCAGCAGGCGCTCGTAGGCCGCCGGGTCGGTCTCGCCCGCGACCACGATCTCGCCCTTCTCGATGGCCGGCAAGAGCAGGTCGAGGAGGCCGATGGGGCTGAAGCGGTGGCGCCCGGCCCAGAGCAGCTCGTGGAAGCCGGGCACGACCCAGAGGACGCGGCGCGCGCCGGACATGCAGCGCACGAGCTGCTGCACGCGCCCCTCCAGCTCGCCGACGTACTTCTGGCCGGCGAGGACCTCGGCCGCGCTCGCCTCGAACGTCACCCAGCCCTGGCGGCGCAGGTCGGCGGCGAGGGCCTTCAAGACCGAGGTCTTGCCCACGCCCTTCTGTCCGACCACCAGAACGGAGCGCGGGCGCTGGCCGCGGAGCGCCTGCGCGAGCACGGCCACGCGCTCGTTCAGGCGGCTGGTCGCGACGATCCCGGCGCTGTCCTGGTCGTCGCTCCAGACGCGGCCGATCGAGGCGAGCAGGTCGGTGTCCACGCGTCCGGCGCGCCAGGCCGAGAGTTCCTGGCTCAGCGTGCCGCGCAGCCCCGCGTCCAGCGTGCCGGCGAGGCGCTCGAGGAAAGCCGCCCTCTCCTCGTTGATGCCGGAAAGGCCCGCGCCGAAGGACGGCGTCTCACCTCGGCGCACCCGGCCGGCGACGAAGTCGCTGAGAAAGCGGAGCGACATGCGGTTGTCCCAGGAGGCGTCGGCGCGCAGCAGCAGGCGGCCCACCAGCGGCGGCCGGCCGTGCACCTCGAGCGCGCGCAGGGCGTAGAAGCGCGACCACAGGGCGACGGTGTTGATGGCGGCGACGATGGGCTCGAACAGGTCCTCGTCCGCCGCCGTCCGGCGCGACAGTGCCTCCATGGCCATGCAGGCGATGATGGCGTTGTCGCCGCTGTAGTAGCCGAGCAGGTCCCTGGCCTGGAACTCGTCCGCGAGCAGCATGTCCACGCCGCGCTGGAAGGCGGAATGCTCGATGAGGTCGCCCGGCTGGGCGCTGCTGGTGAAGAAGTCCGCGAGCTGGTCGGCGCAGCGGTACACGGCGGCGAGCCCCTGCGTCTCGGCGGCGGCGGTCGGCGCGGAGCCGCGAGGGCGGCGGCCCGCCGCGGCAGCAGAGCGCCGCCGGCCCCATTCGAGGAGCGCCCACAGGATCATGCCGCCGAGGAAGGGGAGGAGGTATTCCATTGCGCCGCACAGGTTACCAGCCCGCCGGCTTGCCGAGGACGAGGTGGCGGGCTACTGGGATGGCCTCATCCATCCAGGAGGCCAAGGAAATGGCAATCGCCCGCATCGTTCAGGGTCGGGGAACGGTCGTGCTCATCGCCGCGCTTGCGGCGGCGGCCTTGCTCGGCGCCAAGTTCGGCAAGGGAGGCAAGAAGACGCACCTCGGGGTGCGGCCGAGCGAGATCGTCAGCCTCGAGAGCTTCACTCTCCCCACGGACAACACCCCTTATCCCCTCTACTACGATGGCATCGGAATCAGTCCCTTCTCCGTGCCACAGGGGTATTCCTTCGTGGTCACCGACCTTTTCATCCAGCCCAACGACTTCACCGCGACGGACGACTACTTCGTGGTCCTGAACGTCGGCCCGGGCGGCAGCCGGAGGTTCATGGCTGAGACCGCCGACCTGAAGCAGCTTCACTTTGCCCTCGCGGGCGGCTTGGTCATGCCCAGTGGACACGCGCCCACGGTGCGAAACACATCGGCGAGCTCGGATTACTGCGTGATCCAGATCCTGGGCTACTTCGTCAAGGGAGAAGCGCTCGGCGAGGGCGAGGCGCCGTAGCGGCATTGCGCGCTGGTGCGCTCGCGGCTGCTGGTCCGATAGTCTGATCCAGGAGGACCGAGATGATCGGAGCGATGAGCCTCGCCATTCTCGCGGCGGCCGCGTGCGCGCGTGATGACGCGTTCCTGAACGACCACGTGCTGGCCAGGGCGCCCGCGGGCGTCGCCATCACGGACGCGCTCGCCTTCGCGCCGGACGGGACGCGCGTGGCCTACGTCGGCACGAAAGCGGGCAAGAGCGTGCCCGTGGTGGGTGAGGAGGTCGGCGAGCCCTTCGACTTCCTCGACCCGCCCGTGTTCGCGCCGAACGGCGCGCAGGTGGCCTTTCGCGCCGGAAAGCGCGTTTCCCCGAGGAGCGAGAAGTGGTGGATCCTGCTCGACGGCAAGAAGACCGCGCAGAACGACTGGATCGGCGCGCTCTCGTGGAGCCCGGACGGGAAGCGGCTGGCCTACTGGACGCAGCCGGGAGCGCGCATCGGTTCGGACGGCGCCTACACGGGCGGCGACCTGGTGCTCGTGATCGACGGCAAGAAGGGCGCGAAGTGGAAGGACGCGGACGCGCTCAACCCGCCGGTGTGGAGCGCGGATTCCAGGGTCGTCGCTTCCACGGCCATGAGGAACGGCGAGTGGCACGTGCTGCTCGACGACAAGAGCGTGGCCAAGGGGCCGTTCCTCAAGGAGCCGAGCCTCTCCGCCAACGGCAAGCGCTGGGCGTACGCGCGCCTGCGCACGCCCGCCGGGAGCGCGCCCGCTCCGGGCGCGCCGCCGGCCATGGCCTGGGAGGTCGCCGGCCCCGGTGGCACGCTCGGCGCGCGCTACGACTCGGCCGGGTCGCCCGTGATCTCCCCGAATGGGGGGAAGGTGGCCTTCAAGGCCGCGCGCGGCGGCAAGGTCGGCCTCGCCGTGGATGACGAGCCGGCCCGGCTCGACTGGGACTTCGTCTCGACCGCCGTGTGGTCGAGGGACGGCAAGCGCCTGGCCTGCGCCGTGGCGACGGGCTGTCAGCTCGACCCTACCTGGCTCGTCTCTTGCGAGGGCGACGGCTCGGTGCAGGGCGGGCAGTGGCGGCTCCTGGTGGACGGCGAGGCGCGCGGCGAGCAGTGGGACGAGATCCGCGACCTCACGTTCAGCGACGACGGCGAGTTCCTCGCCTGTCGCGCGCGCCAGGATGGCAAGTGGCGCATCGCCTGCGGCGAGCGCTCGAGCGATGCCTTCGACTGCGTCGGCCCGCCGCGCTTCGCGCCGGACGGCCGGCTCGTCGCCTTCGGCGCGCGCCTCGGCGACGAGTTGCTGTGGCGGACGCTGGCGGTGGAGTAGCCGCTGCCGCGCGCCGCGCGGCGACCGCCGGCGCTTGAGGTAGAATCGATGCGGCCACGGCGCTGCATCGCCAGCGCCCGGACGCGGAGGTGACCATGAGGTCTTCATCGTTCGCGCTCCTGTTCGCCTTCCTCGCCTGGTCCCCGGCGCCGGCCGCCACCTGGATCGTGGACGCCGCGGGCGGCGGCGACTTCCTCACCATCCAGGCCGGCATCGACCAGGTGGCCGCTGGGGACGTGCTGTTGGTCGTGGCCGGCAACTACGCCGCCTTTCAGCTCAAGAAAGACCTGTCCATCCTCGGCCGGCCGGGCGGCGTCCCCAAGGTGAGCGGCACGTCCGTGGTCCAGACCGCGAACGCGCACCTCGCCGGCATGGAGTTCGTGCTGCTGGAGCTGAAGAACTCGTCCGGCCGCATCGTGCTGGACGACTGCTTCGTGAGCGGTCAGGTCTACGGCGCGGGCGGCTGCTGGCACGCCCTGCTCATCGATTCGTGCAATGAGGTGCACGTGTCGCGCTCGACGATCGAGGGCAAGGACGGCGACTACTACTGCGAAGGGACGGGAGTCGTGATCGAGGACTCGCGCGTCACGCTGACGCGCTGCGTGCTGAGCGGCGGCGACGGTTGGGGCGACACGTTCACCGGCTACGACGGCCAGCCGGCGCTCGACGTGCGCGGCACCTCCGAGGTCCTGATCGCCGGCACGGACTGCTTCGGCGGCGACGGCGGCACGCCGCAGGTCCTCTTCGGCGGCCAGGGCGGCCGCGGCGCCGAGGCGGCCGGCGTCGGCTGGTCGGCGCCGCAGGCACGGCTCACGATCCGCGGCAATCTGGGGACCGACATCCGCGGCGGCCAGGGCGGGGGCGGCGACTTCCCCGGCTCGGACGCGCTCTGGGCGGTGGGTGGCTACGGCACGCTGGTCATCAGCGGCGTGACGGTGTGGCCGCAGACCTACGGCTTGGGACTCACCCTCATCCAGCCGAGCCCGGCGCAGCCGTTCATCGAGCTGACCGGCGGCGATGGGCCGCTCGCGACCAAGCGTCTCAACCTGTGGGGGCCGTCCGGGAACGTGATGTGGCTGCTCGCCTCGCTCAAGCCGGCGTGGCTCTCGGTGGGCGGGATCGACGGGCCGTTCCTCCTCGACCCGACGGCCATCCTGATCGTGGTGCCGATCCCCACCAAGGGGCAGAACCTGTCCGAGAACCTGCTTTTCCAGCTTCCCGCGTCGCTCGTCGGCCTGGAGGACGTCCTGCTCACCTTCCAGGGCTTCGCCACCGGCCTGGGAGCGAACGGCGCGTACCTGGCGACCAATCCCGCGCAGTTCCTGGTGCGGCGGTAGCCTTCGATCCGCGGCAGAGGTCGCGCTCAGCGGCCGCCGGCATACAGCAGCGCGCGCGGCCGCGCGAAGTCGTGCTCGGCGATCAGGGCAGCGATGGCGCGCGCCAGCTTCTCGCCGCCGGCGGCGGAGGGCTCGATGGGATTGGCGTAATCGGCGGGCGAGTCGAAGAGGACGCGCAGGTCGATGACGGGCAGGCCGCGGCGCACGGCTGCGCGCGTGATGACGTCGTTGTACGCCGCCAATGCGGAAACCGCGGCGCGCTGCTCCGTCTCGTCCTCGAAGCGGGGATCGTAGATGGTGCACAGGGCCGTGGGACGCTTGGCCTCCGCCAGCGCGGCCAGCATGGCGTCATAGTCGGCGCGGAAGGC
>DYIW01000229.1 GCA_020723465.1 Phycisphaera mikurensis | reverse complement strand
CAGTTGCAGCACTCGGTTCGGCAGCAGCGTGTCCGTCACAACCCCTCGGTCTTCACGATTAAACGCCGAGGAATTGTCGCGCTTCCATCGAGTACCTTCAAGGGGTCGCCCCGACCGGTCGCACCTGGCCGCAAGTGCGAAACGTCGGGGACGAGACGCAGGCCCCGACGTTTCGGCGACCGCGGTTCGACGCAAGATGTCGGCACCTTAGCCGTATATGCCGCCGTTTTGCGCGATCACGTGGCCTGCGTCCCTCCCGTCACATCCCCCAGCATCCGGACGATGTCGCCCTCGATCGCCCGGATGTCGGCCTCGATCTCCTCGAGGGGCCGGGGCGGGGTGTAGCGGTAGAAGTAGCGGTTGAAGTTGATCTCGTAGCCGATGAGGCCGACGCCGCCGTCCTTGGGATCACGCCTGGCCGTGTCGATCCAGGCGTCCTCCGCCGCTCGCGAGGACTGCCAGGGGTCTGCTCGTGAGAAGTGGACCAGGGCGCGGGGCGCAGAGGGCGACCATGGAGGGCGGCGCGCCGCAGACCCAGCCCGCGCCGCAGGCGGCCGGGCGCTCGTGGATGACCTCGGGTTCGACGACCCCCCGGATCGCAGGCCGAGTTCGGTTGCGGCGCCGCCGCGATGCGGGCGTCGCCATGACGAAGACCCTCGTCAGGGGCCCATGAGGGCGGCGGGAACCACTGCAATGCCGTCCTTGCGCCGGTACGCCCTGGGGCCCGTGTTGATCACCACGGCGTCGAGCAGATCAGGGCCGATCTGCTCCTGAAGCCACCTCAGGTCGCCGACGTCGCGATCATCCACGCGGCCGCCGAGCTTCACTTCGATCGCGACCACTCGCTGATCGGCGCGTTCGACGATCAGGCCGATCTCACGGCGTCCGCCCTGCAGCCGCAGATGCCGAACCCGCGCTTCGGCGGCCTGGGCGTACACACGCACGGAAAGCGTCACCAGGGACTCGAACAGGTGTCCGAGCAGCGTGCCGTCGCGCGGAAACGCGAGGCCCGCCTCCTTGCCGCTCAGCAGCGCGTCCGCATCGAGACCGAGCATCCGCACGGCCAGCGCGGTGTCCGCAAGGTGGTGCTTTGGCGGTTGCGCCAGCCGGTTGAGCTGATTCCGCGACGGCAGCCACGCCGGCAGCGGATCCAGGATCCACAGTCGTTCCAGGATGTCACGGTGCGGCTGGGTCGTCGTCTTGGCAGGCTTCTCGCCGAGTCCACTCGTGGCTGCATCTCGGATTGTCTCGTAGGACGCCGTCGTTGCGGTCGCGGCCGCGTACGCCGCCATCCAGCGCTCCAGGGCGTCCGGGCGCCGCACCGCCAGGCCCTGCTCCTGGAAGTCCGTGTCGACAATCCGCCGTATGTACCCGTCGAGCTGGGCGCGCAGCGCGCGGCCGCTCAGCCGCCGCAGGCCAGGAAATCCCGAGTGGACGATCTCGGCCACGTAGTCCGGAAGGGCAACCCGGGTCTCGCCCTCGACCGCCGGCGCGCCGCCGCGCAGCAGATGGCGCACGCTGACCGTCGGCTGATCCAGGCCCCGTTCGCACAGCGAGAGCGGCCGCATCCGCACCGTCGTGATTCGTCCGGCCCCGGAATGGGTGGGCGGCGTCGCCGGACTGGCGGAGCCCGTCAGGAGGAAGCGGCCCGCCTCCTCGCTCCGATCCACCGCTCGTCGCACCGCGTCCCACAGCGGCGGCACGCGCTGCCATTCGTCGAGCAGGATCGGCGGCGTGCCGCCCAGCACCGCCGCCGGGTCCGCCTCCGCGACGGCGCGCTGCGCCGGGTCGTCGAGTTCGACGACGGTCCGCGCCCGGCGCAGGGCCGTGGCGGTCTTGCCCACGCCCTTGGCGCCTTCCAGAGCCAGCGCGGGGAGGGAGGGGAGCAACTCGTCCAGCTCCGCGTCAACGATGCGCTGCAGATACTCAGAGGTCATGGTCTGCCATCCGGGGGTCCGGTACCAGCGGGCGTCACGCCGAACGCTACCGTTCCGCCACCGCCTACGATACCATTTCGCCAATGACTGCGCTACCGTTTCGCCAGTCCGCGCTTCTCGCGCCCCAGCGAGCCGGGCCCCCGCGGGCGACCCGCGCCGACTGGCGCCTTCCCGATCAAGCACCCATCAAGCAGCTTCCTCCAGCGCCTCGTTCGTGTCGCCGGCGGCCGCGCTGCCCAGCGCCGAGACGTCCTCGCCGATCCTCTGCGGGTCGGCCTCAGGCAGGAGCTGAACCGGGCGCCTCACCGCCGACCTTCCAGTCTGCGCTCCGCCTCCTCGCGCTGCGCCGGCGTGATCTCGATGTCCCGGGGCGAGCGTGCGATGTCCTTGTCGGTGGCGGCCGGGTAGGGAGCCAATTCGGCGGGCGGCGCACGCGGCTCCCTCCCCGCCCGCCGGCCCCGCCGAAAGCCCGCGCGCCGCCGGGGCAGAAACGTCCGCCCGTCTCCGGCTCACTTCGCGGCCGCGGCCAGGGCGTCGAGCTCCTCCAGCTTCAGCCGGACGCTCAGGATATACGGCGCCTCGCCATCGTCCCAGTGCCCATAGGTGGTGGTCACGAACGTCCCGTCCGGCAACACTTCCACGCCGGGATAGGCCGCGTCATACGACTCGGTGTTGTCTTTCAGCCGCACGCAGTACTGGCCCTCGCGGCCCTCGACGACGTCCTCCCACGTGCCGACCCATGCCACCCAGTCGCCTTCGAACAGACGGCCCGCGCGCTCCGGCGACGGCGAGTTGCAGCGGAAGCTGATGAAGAGCCTCCCGTCCGGCGCGTACTTCCCGGTGTGCCGGTCGCCGGTCAGGGCCAGCGGCACCTCCCGGGGCGCGCTCCACGACACTCCCTCGTCGTCCGAGAACATCACGTGCGAATTCTTCCGCCTGGAGTTCTCTCGCAGCAGGATCGCCAGTCGCCGCCCATCGGGCGAGCGAATGCAGCCGGGTTCGCACAACTGGACCGCCGCGGCTCGATGGACGACTTCCGGGAACGACCAGGTCAGCCCGCCGTCGCGCGACAGGGTCTGGTACAGCGTGAACGTATCCGTCTGCCGGCCGGCCTGGGTGAAGAAGCGCCCGTCGTCGTGGAACATCGCGAGGTAATGACCCTCGCCGGTCTTCAGCAGCTCGACGAAGCCCATCACCACGATGCCTCCCCAGTCGCCGGCCGGCTGAAGCTCGCTCCAGCTCTCTCCGTCATCTTCCGTGACGGCCAGCCGCGCCGGATAGAGGCCGGACCACAGGATGACGCGTCTCTTGCCCGATGGATCGACGACGCGATGCAGCGTGGGCACTTCCCTGGACGTGGCCCACGACCGCGGCGTTGGCAAGCGCTCGCTCCAGGTGAGCCCGCCGTCCTCGCTGCGCTTGTACACGATCGCTCCGGAGCCGTGGCCCTTGGGGTAGACGCAGAGCATCGTCTTCCCGTCCTCCAGGAGGACCGTCGTGGGATGGCCGAGGTACTGGCCTGGCTCCCGGTCCACGACCACTTGGCGCTGCGCGTGACTCGTCAGGTCCAGGTGGCGGATCGCGGACGCAGACGGCGATTCGTCCGCCGGCGCGGGTCCTGCGGAGACGACCCAGAGAAGCCCTGAGAGAAGCTGCCGCGCGATCATTCCTGCCACTCCTCGCCAGGGTCGTCGGCAGGGTACGAGCAGAGCTTCTGGACGATGCGGTGGGCGGCGTCTCTCATGCGGGGTGTCTCTCGGCGTCGTCCGGACCGCGAGAGGCAAGCTCGGCCTGGCAGCGCCGCCCGAGGTCGGTGAGGCGGTAGCGTTGATGCCGGCTGCGAGGGCTACCGGGATCGGTCATTTCCACCAGTCCCGCCGCCATCGCAGGTGCAAGAAACCGTGTTCGAAAGTGCTTCCGATCCGTGAGTCCCAAGCGCTGGAGGAGCTCGTCGCGATGGTGCTCTCCGTCGATTGCGGCCAGTAGTCGCTCCACATGGGGGGTCACATGGGGGGTCACATGAGGGGTGACTTGCCCGGTATCCCGCTCCGCCCGCTCGTGGACCGGCAGGCGGATCAGGAAGTACGTCCGCTCGTCATCGCTCTCGAACTCGGGCGGCGGCGAGCCGTTGCCCCGCATCGCACGCAGGATCTTGGGCACGCCGGTCGAGCGCCCTTCAGTCAGGTCCAGTTCCTTCAGGAACTCGCCGACGCGCCGGTTGCGATAACGGCGGCTCACGGCCCGGCCCGCGCGCAGGTCTTCCATGCGCACCGAACGGTCCGGACCGGGGAAGCTCAGCACGACCAGGTCCTCGGGGCTGACGCGGACCTCGACCGGTTCGCGCTCCTCGTAGGAGCGGTGGTAGACCGCGTTGACGATGGCCTCCTCGATGGCGACGCGCGGGAAGTTCCAGAAGCGCTCCGCCTCGGAACGGCCGGGATGCTTGACCACGGTCTCCTTGAGGTAGCTGCGCGCGACGTAGTCGATGGCGTCCCGCGTGATGCGCGCGAGCGGTCCCTGGAAGACCTTCTCCTCGAAGCGGTCGCCGCCGGCGCCCTCGGGGAAGTAGACGACGTCGATCTGCGTGGCGGGGAAGAAACGGTGCGGCTCTTCATGGAAGAAGAGCAGGCCGACGTTCTTCGGCAGCGGCGCCTCGGACGGCCCGCCCAGCACGTTCATCTGGCGACCCAGCGTCTCCATCGGCAGCGACGGCGCCTCGTTCGCCAGCTCGCTTCCCACCTCGTCGAGGAACTCGCCCAGCAGCCGGCGCGAGAGATCCTCGACCGTTGCAGACGGGTTGCTGCGATCGTCAAAGGGCACCGTCGCGGCCAGACCGAGCAGCTCCCGCTCGCCGGCGCCGCGCGCGCGCACCGTGCTGGAGCCGCGGCGGATGTAGTAGGCCCACTCCTTCCCGTCCTTGGCCAGGTTCACCCGGCACTTGTAGGGTCGCGTCTCGCCGCCGGGCGCCCAGACGACGAAGACGGTCCGGTCGCCCACGGTGTAGGAGGCGGAGAGCGGGTGAAACGCCGGCTGGATGGCCTGATGGCCGAGGTGCAGCAGTTCCTTCTGCATGGCGTCGACGCGCTCGGGGTCGACGCCCTTCGGCGGCAGCACTGGACGCCCGTTCGCTTCTTCGACCCCGATCACGAGGTAACCGCCGCCGAGGTTATGGAAGTCGTTCGCGAAGGCGCAGATCGTGTGCAGCGCGCTCTCGGGATTCCAGCCCGCCTTGTATTCCACGCGTTCGCCCTCGATCGTACGCCGGCGCAGGAGCGCGTCGAGATTGATGGGGAGCGGCGTTCTCACGGGCGCTCCTTGGTCGCTCGCGTGTGGCGGCGAGTGCGCGAAGCCTGGGCGGGCTTCGCTTCCCGCTCGGCGCGGATACGTTCCAGGAGTCGCGACGCGGGCTCGTCGGTCGGCGCACGATGCGCACCTGGCCAGCGACACCTACGAGCCCAGGGCTTCCGTTGTAGCAAGGCCTCCCGGAGCCGGAGTCCTCCGAGCACACGGCCGGGTTCGCGGTCATCGTCGTTGGCGACTGCCTTCTTCATGTCGCGGTAGTACCAGCGGCGGATCGGCTTGCTCTTGGCGTCTTTGGTTTCGACCGCCGACGTGCTCATCAGCGCCTGGTAGAGCGAGGTCAGGCGCTGCTGGCCGTCGAGGATGACGGTCTCCGGAGAGATCTCGCGCAGCCGCAGGTGCGTGCCGGCGAGCGGGCGCGGCCTGAACCGTACGTGCTCGCCGCCGGTCTGGAGCAGCATCACGCCGCCGATCGGGAACGAGACGCTGGCGAGGAGACTGCGAATGCGCTCGTCGTCCAAGACCCAGCCGCGCTGGAAGTCCGGAGGTTGCAGCGAGCCCTTGGCGGGGTGCGCGAGCAGTTCCTGCGGCGGGATCTTGGTGCTGTCGAGGCTGGCGCTGATCATCTGCGCGTGCCTCCTGGCGACCACGGACCTCCCGGCGACCAGCTTCCGGCGAAACGCTCGCCGCGAGCGACCGCGTGCAGCGCCGGTCCGGAGAAACCCGCGATGGCCTCGATCACGACTGTCAGTGTGGGCGAGCCCCGTCGTCATGCGACCACTCCCTCCAAGTAGGGGCGCATCACACGCTCGACGCGGCAGGCGCGGGCGGCCCGATCGAGTCCGGCCATCGTGAAGCGTTGGTCGCGCCACGCCTCGCGCAGCGCCTGCACTGCGATTTCAAGTCCGACGCGATTGCGCGCCTTGAAGAGGTCGGCGATCGTCTTGGCGACGCTGTAAACGCCCACGCGCTGCCGTTCGATCTCGTGGATCTCGATTCCTTCGTGAAATGACGGTCCGCTGAAGCGGACGATCCGCAGCCGGAGGCTTGCGACCTTCGGAGGGCGTTGGCCGCGTTCGATGGCGAGCCAGACCTCGGCGGGAAGCTGGGTCCCGATTCCGTGAAACGCGAGCGCGGACAGCAGACAGATCACGCCGCCGGGAGCCGCCGCCGCTGCCATGGCAAGCCCGTGGTGCTCCGTGACCTCCGCGCTCGCGAGGCGGTACCTCCCTGGCCCGACACGTTCCAGCGTGCCGTCGGCCACGAGCCGCGTCAGCTCCTGGGTATGGATTCCGGCCCGGGACACCGCACGCGCGGTCACGTAGCCCTTCGGCTTGACCAGGCTCAGGATGCGTTGCCGAGCCGTCTTTGGCATGTGGAAAAGCGTACTCACTTAACTGCAAGTGTCAACGAGATACCACATCCGCAACGAGGCGACGAAACGGCGGGGAATGCTCGCCAGTTCCCGACGGTTCGTACGGCGCGAATCTGCGAAGTGTCGGCTGAAGGGGCCACAAGGGAGCCAAACGGGCCAGCAAGGGGCCAGGATGGGACCACGCCGCCGGCGAGGTCGCTCACAGGTCGGCGATGAGGTCGTCCAGGTCCTGAGGGATGCACCCGGCGCGCTCGGCCGCCGCGCGGGTCTGCGGCGAATGACGCGTCGTGATCGCAACCTTCTCGACGCGCCACCCCCGGACCCGCTCCGCCCGCTCGAGGAAGCGCGCGACGTGCGCATCGAACCGGGCGTAGTCGCGAGCCAGACGCTCGGCCGCCCGCTTGCAGGTCCCCAGGCGAACGATCCGCTCCTCCTTGTTCAGGGCGACGAGGTCGATCTCGGTGTCGCCGCGATCCCAGAAACCCTTCACCCGCTGCGTCAGCCGGAATCCACTCATTCCTTTGCGGCTGCGCTCCTCGTACAGGGTGGCGACGAGCTTCTCGAGGCCGTGACCCTCCGCATCCGCCAGGCGCTCGTCCGCCTCCCGGACCAGCTCATCGAGCGGGCGGAAGTTCACCGACGCAGCGGGCGCCGCAAGCGCGGCCAGCCAGGAGCGGAGGAAGTTGTCGCAGATGTTGTACCGGCTGTTGCGTTCGGTGGCCTTCGCAAACACCGGCTGGAGCTGTTCGACCATCTGATAGCGCTCACGCAGCACCTTGAGATAGCCGCCGACCTGCTTCCCGCTCTCGGCTTCGACGGAGCGGGCGTGCGCGTTGATCTCGCCGTTCGTGCACCCGGGGTGGCGTGCGATGTACTTCAGCACCAGGTCGTAGCGCCCGCGGAGCTCCCGCAGGAACCAGTTCTCCGCCTCGCTGCGAAGCGGCGAGGAGCTGGAGAAGAACAACTCGCGCAGGAGGATGGCGCGGTCCGCACCCAGGACGCCCTCCTCGTAGGCGTCGCGATAGAACTTCGGCACGCCCTCGAAGAGGTTCCAGAGAAACAGCAGCCGCTCCGCCGTGGGCTCCGTGTGGGCGCGGAGGATCTCGAGCACGGACGCAATGTTGAGGTGCGGAACGTCGAGGGCGTTGGTCAACCGGGCGAACAAGGGCGCGCTGCGGTCTTCGAGCAGGGCGCCGATCTCGGTGCGGATCGATCCCAGCACGATCAGCCCGCCGCGAACCTCCGCTGCGTCTCTGGCCAGGCGGTCGACCTCGAGCTGCAGGTGGGAGGTGAACTCGAACAACGCCTTGCGGTGAAAGCGGTGGAACTCGTCCACCGCGATCACGAATCCTCGCCGGGCGAGTTCGCCGATCGAAACCGCGAGCGAGCGCAGATCCACCGGCAGCGGGTCGCTGACGCCGAACAGGGCGTAGAAGTCGCGCGCGGCGGAGACGACGCCCGCCGGATCCGAGTCGGGGATCTGGAGGTAGAGGATCTTGTCCCGGCCCTCGGCCTGAAGGGCGTGCTGGACCAGGCTGGTCTTCCCGATACGCCGGCGACCGGCGACCTTCAGGAAGAACCACCGCTGCCGGCGCAGGATTTCTCGCAGCCGGCCGAGTTCTTCCTGGCGGCCGTAAAACTCCCATTTTCTTTGGTTTGCGCCAGCCATGGCCTTAAGACAAAAACTTTTATCTTGGCCTCGCCGCGGTTGCAAGATCCTGCTGCTGGCGACACCCATCTCGGACCTGGTTGGCGCGAACACCCCTTCGAGCGTTGACGGGCATTCCGGTCCCTCTGCGGCGCGGCAGCGAGCGCGGACACGTCTGGTGCGGCGCCGCCGCGATAGGTATGAGTCTCGTCATGCGCACGACCATTGCTTTCCTGCTGCTCGCCTGCGCCCTGCTGGCGCAGTCCTCCGATCCACGCGGCGCGGCGGAAGCCGGCGACGACCTGGCGCGCGGCTTCGCCAGCCCGCCCGCGTCCGCCCTGCCGCACACGTGGTGGCACTGGATGAACGGCAACGTCAGCCGGGAAGGCATCACCGCCGACCTCGAGGCCATGCGTCGCGCGGGCATCGGGGGCGCCCAGATCTTCAACGTCCTGGAGGGCATCCCGGCCGGCAAGGCGCCGTTCATGAGCCCACAGTGGCTCGACCTGATCGAGCACGCGGCCGCCGAGGCCAAGCGGCTGGGCCTGGAGCTGTGCCTGCACAACTGCGCGGGCTGGTCGAGCAGCGGCGGGCCGTGGATCGATCCCGCGCATGCGATGCAGATCGTGGTGACGAGCGAGACGCGGGCGCATGGTTCCTCCCGCTTCTCCGCCGTCCTGCCGCAGCCGGAGACGCGCCTTGGCTACTACCAGGACATCGCCGTGCTCGCCTTCCCGACGCCTGCGGACGACGCCTGGCGCCTGCCGGAGTGGCGCGCGAAGGCCGGCTTCGAGAGTGATTACGGCATCCGGCCCTCGCCCGAGCAGGCGCCTACTGGCGCGCACATCTCCCGCGCGGCGCTCGTCGACCTGACGGCGCGGCTCGAGGAAGGCGGGCACCTCGACTGGGAGGTCCCTCCGGGCGAGTGGACCATCCTGCGCGTCGGCCACACTCCCACGGGCAAGGAGAACCACCCCTCGCCGGACGCCGGCCGCGGGCTCGAGTGCGACAAGCTGAGCCGCGCCGCGCTCGACGTCCACTGGCAAGGCGGCATCGCGCCGATCCTGCAGAAGCTCGGCCCCCTCGCCAAGAGCACCGTCGACAACCTCCTCATCGACAGCTACGAGGTCGGCTGCAACAACTGGACGCCGCGCTTCCGCGAGGACTTCCTCCGCCTGCGCGGCTATGACCCGATCCCCTTCCTGC
Organism: Phycisphaera mikurensis; assembly: GCA_020723465.1. Classification (GTDB taxonomy): domain Bacteria; phylum Planctomycetota; class B15-G4; order B15-G4; family JADJEK01; genus JACQZJ01. The sequence continues at coordinate 671 of DYIW01000229.1, read as the reverse complement.
CGGCCCTCGGCGGCCGCGTGCTGGACAGCACGGAAACGACCGAACGCTTCCTCTGGGACTTCCGCAGGACCATCGCCGACCTCTTCGCCGAGAACTACTTCGGCTACTTCGGCGAGCTGTGCCGGAAGCACGGGCTGAGAGTGTCCATCGAGCCCTACGACGGCCCCTTCGAATGTCTGGCGGTCGCGGCGCACGCCGACATCGTGATGGGAGAGTTCTGGATCGGCGGCGGGGAGCCCTCGTCCTGCAAGCTCGCCTCCTGCGTGGCGCAGGCGCACGGCCAGCAGGTGGTCGGCGCGGAGTCCTTCACCGCGGGTCCGCACGAGGGACGCTGGCAGAACCACCCCGGTTCGCTGAAGGCGCTGGGAGACCTGATCTGGTGCAGCGGCGTGAACCGCTTCATCTTCCACCGCTACGCACACCAGCCGTGGCTCGACGTGCGGCCCGGCATGACCATGGGTCAGTGGGGAACGCACTTCGAGCGCACGAACACGTGGTGGGAGCCGAGCCGCGCCTGGACGGCCTACCTCGCTCGCGCGCAGTTCCTGCTGCAGCAGGGGAGCCGCGTGGCCGACGCCTGCTTCTTCGGCGGTGAGGGCGCTCCAAGCGGCGCCGTGCACCGCCCGGATCTGTCGGCCAGGGGCTACGACTACGGCGCGATCGGCATCGAC
>DYIW01000228.1 GCA_020723465.1 Phycisphaera mikurensis | reverse complement strand
CCGAGCACTTCATCGAACGCCTGAACCGGCTGCATGACCGCGGCATCACCGGCCTGTCCGACGAGGCGCTGGCCGCCCTGGTGCGGCACGACTGGCCGGGGAACGTGCGCGAGCTGGAGAACGCCATCGAGCACGCCTTCGTGCTCTGCCGCGGGCCGGTGATCTTCCCCGAGCACCTGCCGCGCGAGATCGCCGGCGCTCCCCTCGCCGCCGAGATCGCCGAGATCGCCGAGGCGCCGATCGGCCGCACGCTCGGCGAGTTCGAGGCGCAGATCATCCTCGACGCCCTGCGCCGCAACGACGGCCAGCGGCAGAAGACCGCGCGCGAGCTGGGCATCAACAAGGCCACGCTCTGGCGCAAGATGAAGAAGCTCGGCATTCTCGCGCCCCCCGGAGCTATTGGGTGCGCATGGCCAGAATCGCGAACGACATCACCGAGCTGATCGGAAACACGCCCCTCGTGCGCCTCAACCGCCTGGCCGAGGGCTGCGTGGCCGAGCTGCTCCTCAAGCTCGAGCCGTTCAACCCCCTCTCCAGCGTCAAGGACCGCATCGCCTTGAGCATGGTCGAAGACGCGGAGAAGCGCGGGCTGGTGCGCGCCGAGACCGTGCTGGTCGAACCGACCAGCGGCAACACCGGCATCGGCCTGGCCTTCGTGTGCGCGGCCAAGGGCATCAAGCTGCTCTTGACCATGCCGGACACGATGAGCGTGGAGCGGCAGAAGCTCCTGCGCGTCTTCGGCGCCGAGCTGATTCTCACGCCCGGCGCCGAGGGCATGCCCGGCGCCATCAGGAAGGCGGAAGGGATCGTGGCCACGCGGCCGCACCACCACATGCTGCAGCAGTTCACCAACCCGGCCAATCCCGCGGCGCACCGCGCGACCACGGCCGAGGAGATCTGGCGCGACACCGGCGGCCAGGTGGACATGCTGGTCTCGGGCATCGGCACGGGCGGCACGCTCACCGGCGTGGCCGAGGTGCTGAAGGAGCGGCGGCCCGGCTTCCGCGCCATCGCGGTCGAGCCCAAGGACTCGCCCGTGCTCTCGGGCGGGAAGCCCGGGCCGCACAAGATCCAGGGCATCGGTCCGGGCTTCGTCCCGGGGGTTCTCAACACGGAGCTGATCGACGAGGTCATCCAGGTGGCGCACGAGGACGCGGGCCGGCTGGCGCGGCGCGCGGCGCGCGAGGAGGGCCTGCTGGTGGGCATCTCGTCGGGCGCGGCCATCTGGGCCGCGATCCAGGTGGGACGGCGGCCCGAGAACAAGGACAAGCGTATCGTCGTGATCATTCCCTCGTCCGGCGAGCGCTACCTGAGCACGTGGCTTTTCGAGGACATTCAATGAAAGCGGCAAGCAGGACACGGGCGAACGGCGAATCCCTGAACCTCGGGCGCGTGGTGGAGGAGCTGTCCGGGTCCTCGCACCTGCTGGCGCGGCTCGGCAAGCGCGTGCCCTGCGCGCACCCGCTGCCCTCGCGCGAGGCGCTGATCCGCGTCTTCGAAGGGCTGCGCTCCGCGCTCCTCCCCGGCTACTTCGGCGACTCCGAGCTGACCGAGCAGAGCCTGCCGTTCTTCCTCGGCGCCACCCTCGACCGCGTGGCGCGCGAGCTGGAGGAGCAGGTGCGGCGCGGCCTGTGCTTCGCCTGCAAGAACGAGGAGGAGCTGGAGGCGTGCGGCGATCTCGGGCACCGGATCACGCAGCGCTTCCTGGAGCGCCTGCCTGAGGTGCAGCGCCTCCTCACGGAAGACGTGCAGGCGGCGTACGAGGGAGACCCGGCGTGCACCGCGCCGGACGAGGCCATCTTCTGCTATCCCGGCGTGCAGGCCATGGTCTGCCAGAGGATCGCGCACCTGCTCTACGAACTGCGCGTGCCGCTCCTGCCGCGCATCCTCACCGAGCACGCGCACGGCCTGACCGGCATCGACATCCACCCGGGCGCGCGCATCGGCGAGAAGTTCTTCATCGACCACGGCACGGGCGTGGTCATCGGCGAGACATGCATCATCGGCCGGAACGTGCGCCTCTATCAGGGCGTCACGCTCGGGGCGAAGAGCTTCCCGCTGGACGAGCACGGCAACCCGATCAAGGGCATCGACCGCCACCCGATCATCGAGGACGACGTGGTCATCTACGCCGGCGCCACGATCCTCGGCCGCATCACCATCGGCAAGGGCTCGGTCATCGGCGGCAACGTCTGGGTCACGGAGAGCGTGCCGCCCGGCAGCAAGGTCATGCAGGAACCCAAGCGCTGACCTGGCGGCGCCGGCTGATCCGACAATGACGCGCTGCAGTGAACAAGGAGGTGCCAGTTGGCAAGGGCGGTGATCAAAAACTTCGGCAAGCCCGAGGAGACGCGCAAGTTCCCGCAGGGACGGGTCGAACTGCTCCAGATCGGCGGCTCGACCATCGGCCGCGCGATCTTCGAGCCCGGATGGCGCTGGGCGACCTCCATTCAGCCCCTGGCCAAGACCAAGAGCTGCCAGGCGCCCCACCTCCAGTATCACGTGTCCGGAGTCCTCAGGGTCCGCATGGACGACGGGACCGAGTTCGACTGCAATCCGGGCGACGTCTCGCTTCTCCCCTCCGGACATGACGCCTGGGTCGTGGGCGACGAGCCCGTGGTGGTCGTGGACTTCCAGGGGATGGTCGAGTACGGCAAGTCCCCGTCAGCGGCGCGCTGAATCCCCGTCCCCGGCAGCCGCCTGCTGGGCGGCCCTGTCGGCCAGCCGCGGCTCGCCCCTCTGGAGACAGGCTCTACTTGGGTGCGGTCCGTTCCCTCAGAAACGCCGCCAGTTGCCTGTCGGCCTGTGCAGCGTCGCGAGCGTACTGCGCCCACTGCCCGTCTCTCTGAACATTGGCCACCACGACTTGCCCCGTGATGTTCACGTTGCAGCTGCTGCACCTGATGACAGTCTGCGGTGCATACGTCACGCAGGACTTCCACCATCGCCACCCCTCTCCATCACGCAGCCACTGCCTTATCGCGGCCTCCTCCTCGCCATCAGCAGGTCGGTCCGACAGCTCCTCCCCCTCCTGGTACACGCATATCCGGTGTGCCTCGCACGCCGCCGCGATGGGGAGCACCAGTCCAGTAGTGAACGGCTCACATCCCCACCCGCCGAGTGCCACGACACCAACCAGGATCATACCCAGTCCAGATCGGCTCAACATCAGACACCACCTCCGCTGTTCCAGGTTGGCCGCGCACCCGACCTCGGCCCTTCACGGCGCGTCGAGCGGCACGACCGCCGTGCTGGCCGCCAGGGGAGTGACGTGCACAGGCAGCAACTCGCTTCCGGCGGACGCCTGCCCCGTGCTCACCCAGCAGAAGTCCACGCCGCTCACCGGCGCGCGGAAGCGCTCGACCGCGGCGCGGTCCGGAGGAATGGCCAAGAGATGACTGGATGCCGGCATGGAGTTCCACTGCCACCACACTTCAACCCAACGCACCTCGGTGCTGCCCGGAGCAGGCGTGAGCGTCACGTCGTAGTCCTGCTCCGGCGCGCGCACGAATCTGCCGTCCGCGCCGAGGCGGAACGCGCGGCTCGTGTCCGGGGCGCCGAGGAGAAGGGCCCGCGCACCTCCCTCGGGCCAGGCCAGCAGGCAACTCTCGCCGGGCGGCAAGCGGACTGCGGACACGAGCACGACCTCGCTTTCGGACGCGGTGTCCACGGCCGGGAAGAGGTGCAGCGATCCGTCGCCGGTCTCCACGGCGCGTTCGACCCTGTATCCCACGATGGACCCGTCATCGACCCACACGCGCCGGTCGCCCACCGCCCGCGCATCCAGCCCGTGCCCGGGCGCCAGGACGAAGGCGGGCGCCAGAGGCGCGAGGGCGAGCACGCCGAGGTCAGCCGTCCCTCCGTCGGGCGGAACCTGGAACTCGCGCGTCAGCGGCCGGCATGCATCCGCACGAAGAATCAGGCTCCCGAGCGGAGGCGGAGGGTAGGACGCTGCCGGCGACCTCGGAATCTCGCGTGGCAGAACGAGCGAGAACGCGCCGCCAGCGTCGACCGACAGGTCCAGCCACCCTCTCCAGGCCCACGGGTCATCCCGCTTGGCAAACGGGCCGCTCCCCGAGAACCACCATTTCACGCGCACCTGCTCGGGCGGGCGCGCGCCGCCGGGAACGGCCAGCGAGCCGACCACGTGGATTCCTTGCCGCAGGACAAGAGTCACCGGCGAGCCGTCATGGGTGAACACGACGCGAGCGTTCCCTCCGGTCTGCTCGCACAGGCAGGAGAGCACGTGCTCGCGTCCGAGGGGCACGCTCTCGAAGCGCGCGCTCCGCGTCCCGGCCTCCAGGGATCTCTCCTCGGCGACCTGCGGCGCGTAGACCTGGAGCCTGCCCCAGTCGAGCTGCTCGTCCACGAGCAGGCGCTGGTCCTGGGGGAGGATCGAGCAGAGGTCGAGGCGCAGCGGGCCGGCCAGGGCTTCCTCCGGCCCGGAGATCGTCAGCTCCAGATCAGCGGTCCTGCCGCGGCCGAGCGTGTCACCGAGCGGCAGCCAGTACTCGGTGTGCTGGCCCGGAGCAAGCGCGCGGTCGACGTGGACGGTGCTTCGATCCTTCAGCTTCAGGTCCACGATGAAGGACCAGGGCCAGTCCTCCCTGATGCGCTGCGCCTCGGAGGCCAGGACCCAGCAATGCTCGTCAGCGAAGCCGAAGGCGCAGACGTCGCGGAAGCGTTCCTCGCTGTTCGGAACCCAGGACAGAAGCTGGACTCCCGTGGTCAAGTCCTGCAGCCCGGGGCAACGGAGAGCCAGCACGTCGTCGCCCTCGAGCAGGATCGGGTCCTCTCCGGCGCGCACCCTCTTCGGCACGTGCCCGGGCGCGTGGATCAGCGGCTCCGGATCGCCGGCCGGCAGGTCGGCCACGCCCTGGTTCACCGGGTACCACGCTCCCGCGCCCGCCTGGTCCCGCACCTCGACGCGCGTGATCTCGAGACCTTCCGCCGAGACGATGCGCACCCTCCAGCCTCCCTCGGCGCGCGCCGCTTCCGGCGCTGGCGGCGACTCGACCGCCTGCCGCTTTGCGCCCTCCGCTTCGCTTGAGACCTCCGGCTCCGGCCACGCCTCGCGCCACGCGCCGGGCGTCTCCTGGGAAGAACGCGCCGCTCCGGTCTCTTCCGATCGCAGGCAGATGAACACGACCCCCACTGCCAGCAGCGCCAACGCGACAGCGGTCGCAGAACGCAGACCCTGACCCCTCAGCACGGCGCTCATGGACCGGAATCCTACGCCATCGGTAGAGTCGTTCGATCGCCAGTACGGATGCTACCCGGGAGGCGCCAGCATGTCGAAGCTCGCCGGTCGCAACGATGCCTGTCCCTGCGGCAGCGGCAAGAAGTACAAGAAGTGCTGCATGGAGAAAGACCGAGAGGTCGCCGCCGAGGCGAGATTGCGGCGGGTCTCTGAGACCCTCGAGGATCTCGACCAGGACGATGATCTGGACGAACTCTCGAACAGCGTCCCAGATCTCATCAAGGAGGGACGTCTGGAGGAGGCGGAGAAACGCTGCGCGGAACTCCGTCGCAAGTACCCCGACGTCGGCGACTGGATCTGGTGCACGGCGGAAGTGCTCGAGGCCCGGGGAAACCGCAAGGGGGCGGCCGAGTACTTCCGGAAGGCCGCCGACTACGCCGAGCGGAACGAGGGATTCGATGAGAAGGACATTCGCGACCTCCGGGAAAGGGCGCGCAGGCTCGAGCGCCCCGAATCCACGTAAGAACGTCGCAGCGCTGGCCCGCGCTATCCCCGCGGATCGCGGATGACCAAGAGCCGGATCTCGGTCATGTGCTCGATGGCGAAGCGCACGCCCTCGCGGCCCAGGCCGCTGTCCTTGACGCCGCCGTAGGGCATGTGATCCACGCGAAAGGACGGCACGTCGCCGATCACCACGCCGCCCACCTCCAGCCGGTCCCAGGCGCGCTGCATCTTGTAGATGTCGCGCGTGAACACGCCGGCCTGCAGCCCGTAGGCGCTGCGGTTCACCTCCTCCAGGGCCGCGTCGAAGTCCTCGAAACGCGCGAGCAGCGCCACCGGGCCGAACACCTCGCGGCAGTAGAGCGGCAGATGCTCGGGCACGCCCTCGAGCAGCGCGGCCGGCACCATCACGCCCTGCCGCGGCCCGCCCGCGAGCAGCTTCGCGCCCGCGCGCCGCGCCTCCTCGATCCACGCCTCGATGCGCTCCGCCTCCTTCTCGGAGATGATCGGGCCGATGAAGGTCGATTCGTCGCGCGGATCGCCCATGCGCAACGCGCCGACCGCGTCCACCAGCCGCGCGCGCAGCTCCTCGTAGAGCGAGGCATGCGCCAGGATGCGCTGCACGCTGATGCAGCTCTGCCCGGACTGGTAGTAAGCGCCGAAGACGATGCGCGCCACCGCGTCCTCGAGGTCGGTGCCCTCGTCCACCACCACGGCCGCGTTGCCGCCGAGCTCCAGGATCACCGCCTTCTTGCCGGCGCGCGCCTTCAGGTCCCAGCCGACCTCGGGCGAGCCGGTGAAGCTCAAGAGCTTCAGGCGCTCGTCCCTGGTGAACAGGTCCGCGCCCTCGCGCGGGCAGGGCAGCACGGAGAAGGCGCCCGCGGGCAGGTCGGTCTCGGCCAGGATCTCGGCGATGATGAGCGCCCCGACCGGCGTGAAGCTGGCCGGCTTCAAGACGAACGGGCAGCCGGCGGCGATGGCCGCGGCCATCTTGTGCGCCGCCAGGTTGAGCGGGAAGTTGAAGGGCGAGATGAAGGAGCACGGCCCGATGGGCACGCGCTTCCACATGCCGCGGTAGCCGCGCGCGCGCGGGCTGATGTCCAGGGCCAAGACCTCGCCGTAGCCGCGCACCGCCTCCTCGGCGGCCACGCGGAAGGTGTCGATGAGCCGCGTCACCTCGCCGCGCGCGTCGCGGATGGGCTTCCCCGCCTCGATGCACAGCGCCTCGGCCAGCTCGGCGGAGCGCTCGCGGAAGCGTGCCACGCAATGCTCGAGCACCTGCTGGCGCTGGTAGGAAGGCAGGTCGCGCATGGCCGCGCTCGCCGCGGCCGCCCGGCCGATGGCGCGGTCGACCGCGGCCGCGTCGGCCTGCGCCACGCGCGTGGCCGGCTCGAGCGTGTACTTGTCCCGCACCACGAGGTCCGCGTTCGGCGCCTCGGGCCGGTTCGCCAGGTAGTAGGGGTAGCTCTGCTGCAGCATGCTCCTTCCTCCGCGCGCGCCGCCGCGCTACGTTCCGCGCCGGCGCCGCCGCGCGCCTCACGATAGCCGAGCGCCGCGCCTCCGCGAAGAGGACGCACCGGAGCGCCTTGCGCGCCGCGGCGCAAGCGACTATCTATCTCGGGTCGCGGCGCGCCGGACGCGCACCGACTCGCCTTCCGCCCGGCGCCAGGGAGAGGAACCCGCGTTCCCTGTTGGCGAATCCCGGCCGAGGACGGGAGAATGCGCGCGCGTCCGGCCGTGCGTGCGGCGCGGCATGTTGGTCCCCTTCTTGGAGCAGGCAATGAGCGTGGACAGCGCGTGTCCGGCGGCGGGCGGGCCCATTCCGCCAGGCCGCCTGGAGCTGGCGGATCACACCTTCCACATCGGCCACCTTCAGGTCCTCGACGAGAACGGCGCCCTGATCGCGAAGGACGCGGGAGGCGCGCCGGACCTCAACCCGGACCAGCTCATCCGCCTCTATCGCGGCATGGTGCTGGCGCGCGCGGTCGACGACCGCCTGCTCAAGCTGCAGCGCCAAGGCCGCATCGGCACCTTCGCGCCCGCCACCGGCCAGGAAGCCGTGTCCTGCGCGCCGGTCGTCGCCATGCGCCCGGAAGACTGGTTCGTCGGCTCGTTCCGCGAGCTGGGCGGCCGCCTGCTGCGCGGCGAGCCCATCGACCGGAGCTTCCTCTATTACAACGGCCACGAGGAAGGGAACACCTTCGACGGCGGCGAGCGCACCCTGCCGGTCGCGGTCATCATCGCCTGCCAGATGCTCCACGCCGTGGGCATTGCCTACGCCATGAAGCTGAAGGGCGAGGACGCCGCGGTCGTGTGCTTCTTCGGCGACGGCGCCACCTCGGAGGGCGACTTCCACGAGGCCATGAACTTCGCGGCCGTGTGGCAGGCGCCGGTCGTGTTCGTCTGCGCCAACAACCACTGGGCCATCTCGCTGCCGCGCGAGAAGCAGACGCGCTCGCGCACGCTCGCGCAGAAGGCCATCGCCTACGAGATGCCCGGCCTGCAGGTGGACGGCAACGACGCGCTCGCCGTGTACCAGGCGGTGCACGAGGCGCTGGCGCGCGCACGCGCCGGCGGCGGCCCGACCTTCATCGAGGCCGTCACCTACCGCCTGCGCATGCACACCACCGCCGACGACCCGAAGCGCTACCGCACCGAGGAGGAGGTCAAGGCCTGGGAGCGGCGCGACCCGATCCCGCGCCTGCGCAAGTACCTGGCCGCGCGCGGCGTCTGGAACGACGAGATGCAGGTGAACCTGGACGAGGAGATCCGCAAGGAGATCGAGGAGGCGGTGAAGAAGTTCGAGGAGGCGGAGGACTTCAAGCCGGACGCGCCCTTCGACCACGTCTTCGGCATCCCGCACCCGCGCCTCGAGGAGCAGCGCGCCGACTTCCTCGCCAACCTGAGCCGGGAGCAGGGTCATGAGTAAGCTGAACATGGTGCAGGCCATCAACTTGGCCCTGCACGAGGAAATGGCGCGCGACCAGAACGTCGTCTGCCTGGGCCAGGACATCGGCGTGGACGGCGGCGTGTTCCGCGTGACCGAGGGGCTTCTGGCGAAGTTCGGCGCCGAGCGCGTCCTCGACACGCCGCTGGCCGAGTCGGGCATCCTGGGCAGCGCCATCGGCATGGCCATCGCCGGCCTGCGCCCGGTGGCCGAGATGCAGTTCTCCGGCTTCGCCTACCTCATGCTCGGGCAGCTCGAAGGGAACGCGGCGCGCTACCGCGCGCGCAGCCAGGGCCGCTTCACCTGCCCGCTGGTGGTGCGCATGCCCTACGGCGGCGGCGTGCGCGCGCTCGAGCACCACTCCGAGAGCCACGAGGCGACCTTCGCGCACGTGCCGGGCGTGAAGGTGGTCATGCCGTCCGCGCCCGGGAACGCGCGCGCCCTGCTCGCCGCCGCCATCCGCGACCCGGATCCTGTGGTGTTCATGGAGCCCAAGCGCTCCTACCGCGCCTTCCGCGAGGAGGTGAGCGACGAGCCGGAGGTCATGGAGATCGGCAGGGCGCAGGTGCTGCGCGAGGGCAGCGATCTGACCGTGATCTCCTGGGGAGCGATGATGCGCCCGGCGCTGCAGGCGGTCGGCGAGATCGAGGAGCAGCGCGGCGCCAGCCTCGAGCTGATCGACCTACTCACCATCTCGCCCATGGACGGCGAGACCATCGCCGCCTCGGTGCGGAAGACCGGCCGCTGCGTGATCGTGCAGGAGGCCCCGTTCTCCCTCGGCCCGGCCTCGGAGATCATCGCCACCATCAACGACAAGGCGCTGCTCCATCTCGAGGCGCCGGTCAAGCGCATCACCGGCTACGACCTCACCGTGCCCTACTTCAGCCGCGAAGACATGTACCTGCCCAGCCCGGGCCGCGTGCGCCGGGCCATCGAGGAGACGCTCGACTTCTAGGGAGGCCGCCGTGTACGAGTTCAAGCTGCCCGACCTGGGCGAGGGCATCCACGAGGGAGAGATCCTCAAGTGGCACGCCGCGCCGGGAAGCGCCATCCAGGAGGACGATCCCCTGGTCGACGTGGAGACGGACAAGGCCGCGCTGACCATTCCCTCGCCGCGAAGCGGCACGGTCGTCTCGCTCGGCGCGGCGGTCGGCGACACGGTGAAGACCGGCCAGGTCATCGTGGTGATCGACGACGGAGCGGCAGCGGCGCCGCGCGCGGAGGCAGCGGCGGCGGCGCCCGGGCCGGCGGTGCAGCCCGTGGCCGCGCGCGGGGACGGCGCGCGCCAGCCAGCGCCGCCTCAGGAAGCGGTCATTGCTGCGCCCGCCACGAGGAGGCACGCCCGCGAGCTCGGGATCGACATCCGCCTGGTACCGCCGAGCGGGCCGGGCGGGCGGGTGACGCAAGAGGACGTGGAGCGCTTCGCGCGCGGGGAAGCGGCCGCGAGCGCGGCTCCTGCCGAGGCTGCGCCCGCGCCCACGCCGCCGGCG
>DYIW01000227.1 GCA_020723465.1 Phycisphaera mikurensis | reverse complement strand
CCGCGAGGCGGAAGTCGGAAGTCAGTAGTCGGTAGTCGGAAGTTGGGAGCGGGAAGTACCAAGTCACGGGCCGGGCGCTGTTGCTACCCTGCTTGCTTGGCCCGGAGCACGACGCGTGCTCTGCCACCAACCGCCGGGATCTTCGCACGGCACGAAAATCCCGAGCCTCCGCGCCGAGAACCCGAGGCACTCGAAGGGGTAGAGGCCAGCAGCCGGCCGAAAGGTCTTCCGGCTTCCGGCTTCCAACTTGCGACTTCGGACTTCAAACTCGCGGCGGCGCCGCCGCGATGCGCATGCGACTTTCCACCCTGATGCCTCTCCTCCTCGCCTCGGTCCTGGCCTGCGCCCAGCCCGGGGCGCCGGTCTGGTTCGTTCCCGCGCGGCCAGGGCTCCTCCTCGATCAGGGGGACCGGAGCGTGACGCAGGCCCTCGCCGACCTCGGCTACCAGGTCATCGGCTTCGACGAGGCGCATGGCCTCTACGTCACCGACTGGAGGAACACGCGGAGCGTCCTCGGCGCCACGCGCTTCCGCGCCCTAGTGCGCATCGAGTCGCGGGACCCCTTCGCGGTGGCGGTGAGCGTCCCCGAGGAGCGGTTCGACGGCCGGGACTGGATCGAGTCCGGCGAGGACGAGCTGCGCCGCAAGGAGCTGGTGGCCACGCTCGCCGCGCGCCTGCAGGAGCCGGGTTCCTAGCGCGGCGGCGCTGCCGCCGCGCGCGCTTCGCGCGGCTTCCGCACTACCCGCCGAGCCGGGCCAGGAGGCCCGCGTTCAGCTCGCGCACCTTGGCCTCTCCGCAGAGGAGCGCGACCAGCCGGCAGGCGAACTCCAGGGCCGTGCCCGGCGCCTGGCTGGTCACCAGCGTGCCGTCGGCGACGACACGCTCCTGCCGCAGGACCACGGCGCCGCCCGCTTCGAGCTCATCGCACACGGTCGGATGCGCCGTGATCCGGCGGCCGCGGCAGAGGCCGGCCCGCGCCAGCACGGTCGGCGCGGCGCAGATCGCGGCCGTGAGGCTGCCGCGGGCCTGGGCCTTCCGCAGCAGGGCGAGCACGCGCTCGTCCGCGCCCAGCGCTCGCGCACCAGGCAGGCCCCCGGGCAGCGCCACGAGATCGAACGTGGCGTCTCGCACGTCCTCGAGCAGGGCGTCCGGCATGATGCGCACGCCGCGCGCGCCCGTGATCGCGCCCGCGGCCAGGCCGGCCGCCAGGACCTCCACGCCCGCGCGCCGCAGCACGTCGATGATCGTCACGGCCTCGATCTCCTCGAAGCCCGGGGCTAGAAGTATCAGCGCTTTCTTCATTACGGCGCTCCGGAATCGAGCCACTCCAGGGCATTCTGTCGTAGCATAGGCTCTTCCATCCTCTTCACCGGGACCCACACTTGACCTTCGAACGCTTCCATCTCGACCCCTCCCTCCTGCTCGGCGTGCGCGACATGGGCTACCGCGAGCCCACCACCATCCAGGAGCGCACCATTCCCGCCGTGATGCGCGGCACGGACGTGATCGGCGTGGCCCAGACCGGCACGGGCAAGACCGCCGCCTTCCTCCTGCCGATCCTGGACCGCCTGCTCAAGGGGCCGCCGCAGACCACGCGCGCGCTCATCATCTCGCCGACGCGCGAGCTGGCGATCCAGATCGACGAGATGCGGCTCGGCCTCTCCTATCACACGCCGCTGTCCGGCTGCGTGGTCTACGGCGGCGCCGACATCCTGCCGCAGGTGCGCGCGCTCAAGGGCGGCGCCGACATCGTCACCGCCACGCCCGGCCGCCTCCTCGACCACATGTGGCACGGGCTGCCGAAGCTGGAGAAGATCGAGGTGCTGGTGCTGGACGAGGCCGACCGGCTGCTCGACATGGGCTTCCTGCCGGACGTGGAGATGATCCTGCGCCGCCTGCCGGAGCAGCGCCAGAACCTGCTCTTCTCGGCGACCATGCCGCCCGAGATCGAGCGCCTCGCCCAGCGCATGATGCACGACCCCGAGACCATCGCCGTGGGCCCGCGCTCGCAGCCGGTGGACACGGTGCGGCAGGAGCTGTTCCAGGTCGAGGCGCAGGACAAGACGCGCCTGCTGCTGCGCCTCCTGGAGGGCGACGACATGCGCTCGGTGCTGGTGTTCTCCGGCACCAAGGCCGGCGCCGACCGCGTGCACGCCGACCTGCAGAGGAAGGGGATCGAGAGCTGCGTGATCCACAGCAACCGCTCCCAGCAGGAGCGCTTCACTTCGCTCCAGACGTTCCGCCAGGGCAGGGCGCGCGTGCTGGTCGCCACCGACGTGGCCGCACGCGGCCTGGACATCGACGGCATCTCGCACGTGATCAACTTCGACGTGCCGCGCGCGGCCGAGGACTACGTGCACCGCATCGGGCGCACGGCCCGCGCGGGCGAGAAGGGGCACGCCATCACCCTGGCCACGCCGTGCGAGGCGCGCGCCGTCGCCGCGATCGAGCGGCTCATCAAGGCGCGCATCCCGCGCAACGGCGCGCTCGGCGGCCGGCCCGAGGCGCAGCAGCGCGGCGCTGGCGCGCCGAAGCGGGGCCGCGGCCGAGGCGGGCGGCCGCCCGGCAGGCGCACGCGACGCTAGACGGATTCGCCGCGCTCAGTACCGCAGGCCGTACTCCAGCAGCAGCTTCGCGCGCTCCTCCGGCGTCACGCTCTGCGCCACGCCGAGCACGCGGGCGGCCGCGGACCGGAGCGCCGCGTCCTCGCCCGCGAGCGCGGCCAGGAGCGCGCTCATGGTCACGGGCGCGGCGGCGTGCCGCTCGAGCACGCCGGCCAGCGCCTGCGCGGCCGCCACGCGCGCCTCCGGCGAGGCCGCGGAGTCGGCGAACAGGCTCGCCACCTTGCCCTGAGCCTCGGCCGGACCCACCTTGGCGAGTGCCTTGAGCACCGGGATCTGGATCTCGTCGGCGCGGCCGAGCGCGCCGACCAGCGCGGAGACCGCGGGCGCGAGCACCGCGCCGTCCAAGCCGGCGAGCGCCTCGGCCGCCTTGCGTGCGAACTGCTCCGCCTCCATGCGCTCGTCGTTCAGCGCCGCCTTCTCGAACGCGGCGTCGAGCGCCGGCTGGATGACCGGGAGGGTGATGGGCGCGGGCACCACGGTCAGCACCTTGTCGCCGAGCTCCCCCTGCACCCGCTCCACCTCGCTCTCCTCGGCCACCACGATGACGGGCACTTCCTTCGTGCGCACGTCGCGGCTCAGGCTGTCCACGAACTGGTCGGCCGGCACATCCTCGAGCGAGGAACGCACGATGATGGCGTCCTTCACCGGCTGCGCCTTGGCGCGCACCAGCCCCTGCGCGCCGGTCGTGGCGCCGATGGCGAAGGAGTCGCGGCCGGTGAGCAGCGCGACCAGGCCGTTCAGCTCGTCCCGATCGGCGTCGACCACCAGGATCTGGCGCACGGCGCTCTCGGAGAGCGCGCTGGCCAGGGTGGTGACGACGTTCTCGGAGTGATCCGTGCCGGCCAGGGCGAGCGCCGCCTTGTAGCGCAGCCGCTTATCCGGCGAGTCGATCAGGTCCTCGGCGCCGGAGCAGGGCTCGGCCTCGTAAGTGGACTCCTCGGGCGCCCCTTCCGCGGCCGCGCCGCCGAGGGCGAGCAGGTCGGCCACCTTCGGCAGCTCGGCCTCCCAGTCCGCGCTCCCCTCCTCGGCCGCCGCGATCGCCTGCTGCATCGCCTGGTAGGCGGCGACCAGGGCCTGGTGCGCGGCGGTGCTCGCCGAATCGAGGCGCAGCGCGTCCTCGGCGAACAGCTTGGCGTAGGCCGGACCGTACAGCGCCGCGGACACGGGACGGTGCGCGATCTCCTTGCCATTCCAGAAGAAGACCTCGAGCACGTCGTCGCTCCAGCCGGAGCAGGCGTCCACGGCGAAGGCCGCGAGTGCGCCGCATGCGTCGCCGACCGGTGCGCCGCCGAGGGCCTCCAGCGCCTTCTGTGCCTGGGTCGCGGCCAGCTCATCTTTGTCGTGCTCCGCGACCGCGAGCAGGCCGGCGCGCGCGCGGCCGTCGCCCATCTCGGCCAGGGCCAGGCAGATGTTGCGCCGCACCATCGCGTCCTCGGAATGCAGGCCGGCGAGCAGCGGCAAGGTCGCCTGCGGGCCGAGCCGGCGCACGGCGTACACCGCCAGGACGCGGGAGTCCACGTCGGCCCGGCTGCCGATCCAGCGCAGCAGGCCGTTCACGGCAAAGGGCCCGTGCTCCTGCGCCAGGGCAGCGACCGCATCCTGCTGAGCCTGCCACTCGCCGGTCACCGCCTGCGCGGCAAGCTCGGCGATGCGGGCCCGATCATCAACCTTCTGGGCGTGCAGGTTGCCGCCCGTTGCGATCAGGGCGAGAGCGGTGAGGGCGATGGAAGAATGCCTCGACGTCGCGCGCATCCCGTGGTTCCTCCATAGGGCGAACGGACGACAGGTTCTGCCTCCCACCCGGTCCTCCGGGCGAGAAAGCGGCGCCTGTCAAGTCGCAAGTCGAAACCAGTCAACGAGTTACCTGTCAGACTGGAAGCGGCGTGATCGTAAGAGTCGATCGGGTAACGATCAAGGGAAAAGTGAACCGGTCCCTGCCACGGCGCGCGCGCGGCCACGAATCCGTTCCGCGGCACGACCAGGAATGGCTACTCTCCGCGCCATGTCCGTCACCTTGCAGTTCCTCGGCGCCGCTCGCACCGTCACCGGCTCGAAGTTTCTCGTCACGTGCGGCGGCCAACGTACGCTGGTTGACTGCGGCCTCTTCCAGGGCATGAAACCGCTCCGGCTCCGCAACTGGAGCCCCTTGCCGGTCGATCCGGCGACGATCAACGCGGTGGTCGTGACGCATGCCCACCTCGACCACTGCGGCTACCTGCCGCGTCTCGCCCGCCAGGGATTCCGCGGGCCGGTGTACTGCTCGGTGGCGAGCGCCGAGCTGATCGGCCTGCTTCTTCCCGACTCGGGCCACCTGCAGGAGGAGTCGGCGCGCTTCGCCAACAAGAAGGGCTTCTCGAAGCACCAGCCCGCCCTGCCGCTCTACACCGAGGAAGAAGGGCGCGAGGCGCTGAAGCAGCTCAGGCCCATCGACTACGGCCGCGCGACCGATCTGGGAGGCGGGGTGAGCATCGTGCTGCACCCGGCCGGCCACATCCTCGGCTCGGCGTTCGTCGAGATGAACGCGGGCGGCGTGCGCGTGGTCTTCTCTGGCGACCTCGGCGCGTATGACCGGGTGGTCATGCAGCCGCCGGCGCCGCTGCCGCAGGACGCGGACTACGTGCTGATCGAATCGACGTACGGCGGCCGCCGCCAGGACCACCGGCCGGTCCAGGAGCAGATGCGCGAGCGCATCGCGCCGGTCCTGCGCGCCGGCGGCATCGTGATCATCCCCTCCTTCGCCATCGGCCGCTCCACGCTCGTCCTCTACCACCTGCGCCAGCTCATGGAACGTGCCGAGCTGCCGCAGGCGCCCATCTACATCGACAGCCCGATGGCGACCGACGCGGTCGAGATCTACTGCCGCTTCGCCGGTGAGCACAACCTGCGTCCGGACCTGCTGCGGGACGCCCACCTGTGCCCGATCCGGCCGCAGACCGCGCGCCTGGTGCGCAGCGTCGAGGAATCGAAGCGGCTCAACGACCTGAAGGGGCCCGCCATCATCGTCGCCGCCAGCGGCATGGCCACCGGCGGGCGCGTGGTGCACCACCTGCACCGCCGCCTCCCCTGCCGCGAGAACTTGGTCCTGCTGGTCGGCTACCAGGCGATCGGCACGCGCGGCCGCAGCCTGCTCGAGGGCGCCGAGAAGGTCAGGATCTTCGGCGAGGACGTGAAGGTGAATGCCCAGGTCGCGGCCATCAACGGTCTCTCCGCGCACGGCGATACCGACGACCTGGTGCGCTGGCTGCGGACGGCCAGCAGGCCGCCCCAGCGCACCTTCCTGGTGCATGGCGAGGAGGAGGGGCTCGCAGCCATGGCGCGGAAAGCCGGGGAGCTGCGCTTCCCCCACGCCACGCCGGACTACCTGGCCGAGGCGACTCTCACGTAGCCGCCCGCGCCGCCGCGGCGAGCGCCTGCTCGGCCCAGCGCCGCGCCGCCGCCCTGCCTGCCAGGTCGGACGGATGCGGCACGCGCGGCGGCAGGGGGTCGAAGAGCCCGCAGGCGCGCAGCGGCTCGTACTCGCTGCCCCGCAGCAGCTCGTCGAGGCGCACGAGCCGGGCGCGCTCGCGCTCGGTGAGGAGCACCGCCAAGTCGGAAAGCAGCGCGCGCGCCCGCGCGCACAACGTCCTCTCGTTGGGGAGCGGCGGCGCGCCCGCGGCCGCGGGACGCAGGCGCGCGCGGAGGCGTCGCAGCAGCCGGCGCGCCACGACGCCGCCGATCGCGGCGCACAGATCCTGGCGCCTGGCGCTGGAGAGGCGGTCCAGGATGCGATTGAAGCGGCGCGGCCGCAACGCCTCCTCGGCCTCGGGTTCGCGCCGCACGATGAGGCGGAGCGCGCGCGCGACGACGACCAGCCCTTCGAGACGCGCGGCGCAGGCCGCGCAGCGGCCGAGATGCGCGCGCACCCGCTGCGCGCCGCCCTCGTCCAGCTCGCCGTCCAGGAAGCCCGAGAGGCGCGGGCCCACGCGCGCGCAGCTTCCTCGCGCCTTCCTCTTCTTGGGATCAGTCATTCTCCACCGTCCGGTAGAGGGCCAGGGCGCCGGCCACTTCATCGAGGATGCGCCGCCGCGCCCGGCGGATCAGCATGCCCACGTGCCCGCGCGAGACGTTCATGCGCGCGGCGATGGCCTCGTACGGCAGGTCCTCCCCTTCGCGCAGCTCCAGCGCCCGCCGCCAGCGCGGCGGCAGGCGCAAGAGGCCGGCGGCGCACAGGCGCACGATCGTCGGCCAGGAGTCGGCGACCGCCTGGCGCGCTTCCTGCTGCATGGCGTTGGCAAGCGGGTCAGGCTCGAGATCGACGACCGCGTCCGCTCCGGGGAGCGGCCCCATGGAGCGCCGCCGCGCGCGGCGCAGGCCGCGGCGGATGAGGTTCTCGACGATGACGAACGACCAGCCAGTAAAGGTGGCGCGCTCGGACTGGCGAAACGTCCCGCTCTTCTGATAGATGCGCAGGAACGCCTCCTCGATCAGGTCCGAAGGGTCGATCAACAGCCGCTCGCCTCTCAGGCGGCTCATGCAGAAGGAGTGGAGCAGCGAGACGTTGAGCAGGTAGAGCAGCTCGAACACATCGCGATCGCGCGTCTCCTTCAGCACGAGCATGAGCATCGTGGAGATCCGGTCCCGGTCGCGGCCGTCCCCGCACGGCGCGGGAACCTCGAGGTCGAGGCCGAGCCGCGCCGCGCGGGCGTTGACCTCGCGGATCCGGCGCGCCACGAAGTGCCAGTCCGGCTGCCCGGGAAGGCTCCCGGCCCCGCCGCCGGAGCGCCCGGCGCGGCCGCCGGCCCGTTCTTCGTCCGGGACCATCATGGGCTGGTTCGCTTCCTGGTGCATGAGGCTGGGATGGGCTCTCGGGGGCAACGGACAGAGAATGCCCGGCGCGCGGCCGCGTCACGCGGAATCAGCGAAAAAACCGCGCACCGCCCCGGTCCCGGCGAGAGCCTGCGCCTGCGCCTGCGTGCTCCGGCGCGCGCGATCAGTCGTACCCGTGGCGGCGCAGCGCGCGGGTCAGGCGCTCCCGCGCCTGCTTGAGGCGGCGGGAAACCTGAGCGGTCCCGACCCCGAGCAGCACGCCGATCTCGCGCAACCGGAGCTTCTGGAGGTAGTGCTGCTGCAGGATCAGCAAGTCCTGGGGCGGCAGCTCCGTGGCCAGGTCGTCATACGACACCGAGGCTGTTTCGCCGCCCGGCGCCGGCGCGACCGCGACGTCCAGCACCTCGAGCGGCAGGAAGGCCAGGAGCGCGGCCTCGAGCTGCTGGCGAACGCAGAAGCGGCGCGCGGCGCCGAGACAGATGGCCCAGACCCAGCCCTTGAAACAGCTCGGGTCGCGCAGCTTGTGCAGGGTGCACCACGCCGTGAAGTAGACCTCTGACAGGAGATCCTCGCGATCCCACGACCGGATCCCCCGCGCCGACAGGAGCTGCCTGAGCCCGTTCTCCGTCCGCGTGATGGCCAGACCGAAGGCGTCCCTGTCCCCCGCGCGGGCCTGCTCGATCAGAGCGGTCAACTCAGCCTGCTCGCACTCCATGAGCGATGCCCTTCGTCGAGGTGCGCAGCCCAGCCCGGAATGCGACTGCTCTGGATTCCCGGCCCTCTGCTGCAGGAAGTTTACCACTGGTCGCTGCATGGGGAAAACGAAACATCGCGCCGTTTCCGCACGTGGATTCTGGAAAAACCTGCGTTTTCTTGGCAACTTCGAATCGTGTGCAGGCACTACTGCTGGGGGTGGGCTGAGGGCCTGCATCGAGGAATTCAATGGGTCGTGATGACCTCTCACCGCTGGCGCGGCGAGTTCTCCAGCGGATCGACGAGTACGAGCAGCGCAAGGCGCGCACCAGGGCGGGCTTGAAGCTGCTCACCGCGGCGCTGGCCGTCGGACTCGCGCTGGGATGGGGAGTGCGCGCGTGGCGCCAGGAACGAGCCCGGGACGACGGTTCTGGTGCAACGACCCAGCCGGACCCTCACGTGGCGGCCAACCCGACTCCCTCCCAGGTCTTGGACTTCTTCCGCGAGGTCTGGGAGTCTCCGCCCAAGAGCCGGAGCGAGCTTTCCCAGCGCTACCCGGATGAGGTCCTCGCGGCGGCCCTGCCGTACACCATCAAGATGATCGACTACGTGGAGACCGGGAGTCCAGCCTCTCAGGCGGAACTCCCCGCCGGACTCCGCGGCCTCGACCTTGCCGCGGACGTCACCGTCCTGCGCGCATCTCTCGATGAGGCCGCCGTGGCAGCGATCCACGCCTCGGTGCGGCTCGGGACCATCGCGGGCCAGAACGTCCCGATCTGCGCGGCGCTCGCCTTGGATCGAGCACACTACCCGCTCGCGGTGCGCCAGGCCGCGCACGACGGAGCCGTCCTCGGACTCGAGCCCGCCCTGGTTCTCACCGAGCACTTCATCCGGGAGGGAGACGAACTGGAGCAGACCTGGGGCCTGGGCACTGCCTGCCGGGTGCGATCTCCGCGCTTCATACCCGCGGCGCGCGACCTGATGAAGCGCTTCCCGGACGTGACCGTCGGCCTGGAGGCGGCGCGGGCGCTCGCCTGCATGAACGACCAGAGCGGCTTCGACCATCTGCACAGGACCTGGTCGGATTTCCATGCGACGAATCCGCCGCTCGCGGTCCAGGCCCTGGCCCTGCTCGACAGCCTGCAGTTCTACGACGTGCCCTGGAATCCGGATCGGGTCGAGCTGGCGAATCAGGCGTGCGCCTCGTTGCGGACGCTTCTGCCGCTCGCCGGCGAGCAGGACCTGCGCTCCGACATAGCTTTCTCGAGACTCCTCCTGACCGTGAGCAAGCAGCGCCTCTCGAACGGGGGGATCCTGGACATCTGTCGCGCGTTGCTCGACGGCTCGGCCTTCGCTCCCACGCATCGGGCGAGCGCCGCCCACCTGCTCTATGCCACGGGCGAGGCAGCGGACCGAGAGCGGGGACGGGAGGATCTGGTCAGGCTCGCCTGGATGGAAGGCTGCCCAGCCACGAACATCCAGGCCATCAGCTACCTCGCCGACGTTGCTGGCCCCAGGGATCAGGAGACCGTGCGCGACCTCTCCATCCGCCATCCGGAAGGGTCGGTTCGCGAGAAGGCGCTCAGGACCGTGGGATTGTGGGGCTCGAGGAAGTGGTGACGCCGCGCCCCCCGGATCCCGCGTCCCTGCGGCCCGGCTGGCCGAACGGCCCTCGATCGATCGTCTGAACACCCCGAGAGGAGCAAAGCATGGCTCAGATCGTCGCGGACCCCGCAAGTCAGGCGCCGGTCGGAACGGACATCGATGTGACCATCACCGGCCTCGTCACTGGAGACGTGATCACGTACACGCTTCCCGAAGACCGCCCCACCGGAGTGAGCTGGTCCTCGAACCCGCGCAAGTTCACGATCCAGACAGAGGAATCTCCCCCCGGGACCCTGGAGATCAAGGTCACGAACCCGGGCCCCCCGCCCACGGCCACCATCCACAACGTCACGCTGACCTGAGAGCCTGAGCAGGTATCTACCGGTAGCCGCGCCGGGTCGAGGAGCGAGCA
>DYIW01000226.1 GCA_020723465.1 Phycisphaera mikurensis | reverse complement strand
CCTGTTCGGCCACTACTGGCGGCTGCGCGGTCTGGTCGATCCGGTCGACGCCCAGGGCATGGAGCAGTTCGAGGCGGCCAAGTACCTCGCTGGCCTGGCCATGTTCCCGCGCCACCCGGCGCTCAACGAGGCCGCGACGGACCTGTGCGGTCGCATGTTCGCGGCGCGCCGTCACAGCGAGGCCGCCGTCTTCGCCGCGCAGGCGCTGCGTCTCGCGCCCGAGAACACCGCGCTCTTCCGCCTGCTGGGAACGGCGCAGCTCCTGCTCGGGGACGTCAAGTCCGCGGTCGAGGTGCTCAAGCGCCTGGTCGAGATCCAGGGGGACGACCCGCTCAACCTGACGCTGCTCGGCGTGGCCCAGTACCTCGACCAAGACAAGGCGGGCGCGCGCACCTCCCTGAGCGCCGCGCGCGCGCGCGGCGAAGCGGGTGTCTCGCTGCTCACCGACGCCATCCTGAGCGCGCTCGACGGCGACCCGGCGCGCGCCGCCGCGATCATCGGCCCGCTCACCGGCCACGCGGAGTGGGGCGGGTTGGCGCGGCGGGCGCAGGCGCGTTTCCAGGAGCAGCTCGCTGCCGGGACGGATCAGGACCCGTGACGCGGCTGCTCGCCGTCCTCGCTGGTTTCGTGTCGCTCGGCTCCGAGGTGGCGTTCACGCGGAGCTGCGAGCTGCTGCTCGGCAACACCAGCGTCACCATGGCCGTGGTGCTGGCGAGCTACCTGGCCGGCCTGGCCGCCGGGTCGGCGCTGGCCGGACGGAGCGCTCTGGTCGAGCGGCGCCCGCGGCGTGCCTTCGCCCTGGCCCAGGCGGCCCTCTGCGCCGCGGTCCTTGCCGGCTCCTCTCTGCTGCCTCTCCTGGCCGGGCTGCCCGGGGCGGAGGCGCCGGGTCTGGCCTCCGCTCGGACGCTCTGCGCCGCCCTGCTGCTCCTGCCGCCCGCGCTCGCCGCCGGATTCGCGTTCCCGCCGCTCGTGCTGCTGCTGGGGCGCGGGCGCGAGGGGCGGGGAGCTGGCGAATCGACGGGCCGCGTCTATGGCCTGGAGACGCTCGGCGCGGTGCTCGGCTCCCTGGCCGCGGGCTTCGTCCTGCAGCGCCTGGCGGGCCTGGACAACACGTTCCGCCTGCTCGCGGCCGCGGCTCTGTGCGGCGCGCTGCTGGCGCGGTGGGCCGGCCCGGTCGCCGCGCCCGGAGCGCCCGCGCGGGGCGCGCCGCTTCCTGTGCCCGGGGCCGCGCCCGCGGCGGCTCCTCCGCGAGCGCTGCTCGTCGCGCTGTTCCTCTCCGGCGCGGCGGTGCTGGCGCTCGAGCTGCTGTGGACCCGCTTGCTGCTGTTCTTCGTGCCTGGCCTGACAAGCGCGCTGGCCGCGGTGCTGGCCGGGATCCTCGCCGGTACGGCTCTGGGGGCGCGGGCGGGCGGCCTGCTGGCGGCTCGCGGGGCCGGGCGCCGCGCCGCCGGCCGGCTGCTCGTCGCCGCGGGAGGAGGCGCGGCCCTCTCGCTCGCGCTTCTGCCGCGTCTGGCAGACGTGCTGAGCTGGCTGCCGCGGCCGCCCCGCGGCGGCTTCTGGCCGGGCGGCGAGATGGCCGCGGGCTTCTTGCTGGCCGTGGCCCTGGCGCTGGTCAGCACGGCCTGCTCGGGCGCGGCGCTGCCCCTGGTGGCGGGCGCGCTGGGGAGAGGCGCGCGCACGGGCGCGGCGCGCGCCTATGCCTGGTCCTGCTGCGGCTCCGTGTGCGGCGTGCTGCTCGCCGCGCGCGGCGCGGGCGGGCTGCTGCCCGTGCGCGCCTGCGTGGCCGCGGCCGGCGCGCTGCTGGTCCTGGCCGGGCTGCTGCTCTGGCGGCCGCGGCAGGACACGCTGCTGGAGCCGCTGTTCGCGGGCGGGGTGGTCGCCGCGCTGCTGTTCGTGCCGCGCTCCGCGCCCTTGCTGCCGCAGTCGGCGGAGTTCAGGAAGGAAGTGGCGCGCGGCCGGACCGTGCTCGACGCGGCCGAGGACGCGCACGTCATCGCCAGCGTGGTCGACATGGGCGGAAACCGCGGGCGCGCCCTCTACACCAACGCCTTCCAGGCGGCGAGCACGGGTCCGGGCAGCGGCTACATGCGCATGCTCGGCCACCTGCCGGTGCTGCTGGCGCGCTCGCCGGAGCGCGTGCTGGTCATCGCCTATGGCACCGGCACCACCGCCGGGTCGGTGGCCCTGCACCGGCCGGTGCGGTCGATCGAGATCGCGGAGCTGTCGCCCGCGGTGCTGGGGCTTTCCCCCTGGTTCGAGGCGGCGAATCACGGAGTGCCGCACCGCACCAGCCTGGGAAAGGAGATCGCCGTGCGCTGCGGCGACGGCCGCGCCCTGCTCGCGGCCAGCGCCTCCTCCTACGACGTGATCACGCTCGAACCGCTGCCGCCGGACACCCCGGCGGCGGTGCACTTCTACACGCGCGAGTTCTACCGCCTGTGCGCGGCGCGGCTCGCCGACGGCGGCGCGGTGTGCCAGTGGATCCCCATGCACAGCACGGCGCCGCCGAGCTTCCGCGTGCTGGTCTGCACCTTCGCCAGAGAGTTCCCCAGCGCCTGGCTGTTCGTCTTCGACCTGTGCGTGCTGCTGGTGGGTCAGACCAGCGCGGACGCCCGCCTCGACGCCGCCCGGGTGTGCGCGCGCGCGGCGCCGCGGGAGATCCGTGCCGACCTGTTCCGGGCCAACAGGGAGAGCGCCGCGGCCGTGCTCGCGTCCTTCGTCGCCGGGCGCGAGAGCCTGCTCGCGGGCACCACCGGCAGTGCTTCCATGTGCGACGATCGGCCCATCGTGGCGCTCGGCCTGGCGCGGCCCAACTACACGGCCTGGGAGAATCTGCGAGAGAATGCCGCGCTGCTCTTGTCGCTGCACGAGGACGTGACGGGCCTGTTGGACCTGGAGAACCTGGCGGAGCCCGAACGCGCCGAACTGCTCGCCGCGCTCCAGGCCTCGAGCGCGGCCAAGCGCCTGCTGCTGGAGGCGCGCGTGCGGCCGGACGAAGCAGAGGTCCTGCTGAACCGCGCCCTGGTCCTGGCGCCCGGCGATCTGGAGGCCCTGGACCGGCTGGGCGAGCAGCCGGCGCGCCCGCACCAGCGCGATGAAGGGACTTTTCCGGGAGGCCGGGCGGAGGTCGAGGAAACGCTGCGCGCGCCGGGCGCTGTCGAGGCGGAACTCGGCCGCGCCATCGACGCCGCGGGGATCATGCCGGACGTGGACGCGACCCTGCTGCTGCCCCTGCTCGACCACGCGCAACGGACGATCCGGCTGCGGGCGATGGTGGCGCTGCAGCGCCGGCTCGGCTCCGTCGCTCCCTACGATCCCGAGGCGGACAGCGCGGCACGGCAGCGCGTCATCGAGGAGCTGCGCCGGCGGCTCGGATCGTAGGCGCTCCGCGCGGGCGGCGCGCGGGATTTCAGCGGGTGCGGGCGGCCCGGGCGGCGCCCGTTCGTATCAGCTCTTGCTCGAGTCCCGCGCTGGAGGTTCGACCATGAAGTCCTGGATTCCGCGGGCCGCCTGGGTCGCGGCCCTGGCGGTCACGCTGCCCGCATGCCGTACCGCGACCCAGACGGGCCTGCTGAGTGGATCCCTGATCGGCGCGGGGGCGGGCGCGCTCCTCGCCGACGCGGCCGGCAGGAGCCGGGGCGGCGGGGCGATCGTGGGCGCGAGCCTGGGGGCGCTGTCGGGAGCGCTCATTGGCCACGCCGTCGACCAGGCGCGCGCGGGCGCGGCGCGGCCTCCCGGGCCGCCGCCCGCGCCAGGCCGCTGGCTGTGGTCGGAGGCAGGCTGGGTCTTTCTCGGGCCCTGACGCCGGCGCCGGGCTTCCGGGTCCGGATGCGGGTGCGCCTCCTCGGGCGCGCGGTGCTATCGTGTCCTGGCGCGCCGCGCCCCGCGCGCGTGGCGGTCGGCGCGCCGGAGGATCTCGTGCAGCACGTGTTCGGTCCGGTCCCTTCCCGCCGTCTCGGCCAGTCGCTGGGCGTGGACCCGCTGCCCTTCAAGACCTGCAACTGGAACTGCGTGTACTGCCAGCTTGGCCGCACGGCGCGCCTCTCGCTCGAGCGCCGCGAGTTCGTGCCGGTCGAGGCCGTGCTCAGCGAGGTGCGAGAGGCCCTGGCGGCGCCGCCGCCGCAGGGCATCGACTGGATCACGTTCGCCGGCTCCGGGGAGCCGACGCTGCATTCCGGTCTGGGGCGCATGATCCGTGGCGTGCGGGAGCTGACTTCCGTGCCGATCGCGGTCATCACCAACGGTTCGCTCCTGCACCTGCCCGAGGTGCGGGCCGAGCTCGCGCCCGCCGCGGCGGTGCTGCCGAGCGTGGACGCGGGCAACGAGCAGTGCTACCGGGCGATCAACCGCGCCGCGCCCGCGCTGGCCTTTCAACGCTTCGTGGCGGGCCTGATCGACTTCCGGCGCGGCTACTCCGGCCGGCTGCTGGCCGAGGTCATGCTGGTGGCCGGCGTCAACGACGCGGACGCCGAGCTGCGGGACATCGCCGCGCTGCTCGAGCGCGTGGAGCCTGACGAGGTGCACATCAGTACCGCGGTGCGCCCGCCCGCGGAGGCCTGGGTGCGTCCCTTGTCCGAGGAACGCCTGGCGCGCGCCGCGGAGCTCCTGGGCCCGCGGGCGCGGCTGCTCGGCCTGGCCCGCGGGGAGTTCGGCGCGTCCGGCCTCACGGAGATCGCCGATGCGGTGGTGGCGGTGGTGATGAGGCACCCGATGACCGAGGAGGAGCTGCGCGCCGCGCTCGGTCGTTGGAGCGCCGGGGAGATCGAACTGGCGGCCAAGCGCCTCGAACACGACGGCCGGCTGCGCGAGGTGCGGCGCGGCGGCCGCCGGTTCTGGTGCTATGCCGGCGGCCGCTACCGGGAGGGTGGCAAGGGACCGGCGTCGCGGTAGCGGGCTGGCTCGCGCGGCGACGGGCCCAGGAATCTTCAGCACATCTTTCTTCAACTGCCTGCGCGGTTGTGTCATGGTGCGGCGCGGCCGTCCGCCCGTGGCGAGGCGCCGGAACGGCCGGTTCAGCGACCGCGGGGCGCGCCGGTTGGACTACCTCGAACTGCTGTCAGGCCTGTTCCTGGATTACGGCTACCTGGCCGTATTCCTGGTGCTGTTGCTGTGCGGTCTCGGCCTGCCCCTGCCCGAGGAAGTGACCCTGATCGCCGCGGGGCTGGTGGTCTTCGAGGGCAAGGCCAACCTGCATTTGATGGTGCTGGTCACGGTCCTCGGCATCCTGGGCGGCGACAGCCTGCTCTTCGCCCTGGGCTGGCGCTTCGGGCCTCCCCTCCTGACCAGGCCTTTCTTCCGCCGCCTGCTGCACGCCGACCGCATGGCGAAGGTGCGGCGGCAGTTCGACCGGCACGGCGTCAAGGCGGTGTTTTTCGCGCGTTTCTTCGCCGGCATCCGCGCCTGCGTCTACTTCACCGCCGGCACGCTGGGGATGCGCTACCGCACGTTCATCCTGCTCGACCTGTGCGGGGCGCTCCTCTCGGCGCCGATCTCGGTGTGGCTCGGCATGCACTTCGGAGCGAGCATCGAGGGAGCGCTGAAGTACCTTTCCCGGTTCGACCGGGCGATCCTGGCCGTGGTGCTGGTGCTCATCCTGGGCTCCGTGCTGCGCTCCCATCGCCGCCGCCGCTCAGGGCGCTG
This sequence comes from Phycisphaera mikurensis, assembly GCA_020723465.1. Taxonomy (GTDB): domain Bacteria; phylum Planctomycetota; class B15-G4; order B15-G4; family JADJEK01; genus JACQZJ01. The sequence continues at coordinate 4,534 of DYIW01000226.1, read as the reverse complement.
ACAGCAGCAGGTGGTGCGGGCCGGCCTCGCCGGTGACGCGCAAGGAGACGCTGCCTGCTCCGGCTCGCTCCGCGGTCAGCAGGAATGCGGGTGTGGGCGGCCGCGGGAAGCTGAACCAGCCGGCCGCGTCCGCCAGGCACTCCGTAGCCGCGCCGGCCGCCGAGCCGTCCTGGTGGAGCGGCAGCAGCCGCACCAGGGCCGCTCCCGCCGCAGCGCCGGACCCGGTGGTGACCTGACCAGTGACCGGTTCGGCTCCTTCCTGCACGCAGGTCACTCCGCTGGTGGCCGCGCCCGGGCCCAACACGATGCGCGCGGACCAGGCGCTGCTCGCGCCGGGCCGCTCCGCGAGCGCGGCGTACTCGCCTGGCGGCAGGTCGTTGAGTGTGAAGCCGCCGTCCTCGGCCGTGAGCGCGTCCGGCGCCGCCAGCGCGAGCAGCAACTGGTCGAGCGCGGGCGCCTCGTCCGGCAGCGTCACGCGCACGCGCGCGCCCTCGAGCGGAACGCCGGCGGGGGTGGTGACCCGGCCGGCGATGCGGCCGGGCTGCGCGAGCGTCAGGGCGACGCCCGCAGCGCCGTGCTCCGGCGCGACCAGGAACGGCTCGGAACGGCCGCGGCCAGGAGCGCCACGCGCTGCCCGGCCGGGAGGCGCGCCAGGCGCGCGTAGCCGCGGCTGTCGGTGAAGGCCGCGCGCGGCGCGGCGGGTGCAGGCGCGCCGGCGTCGTCCACCGGGACAGCGAGCACCTCGGCGCCGGCGACCGGCAGATCGGCCGGGCCGTTGACCAGGATCCTGATCTCCCCTCCCGGCTGCAGCAGGAAGTCCTGGATGTTCTCGTGGTGCAGGCGAACCTCGACGCGGCGCGGCGCGCTGGCGTGTCCCGGCGCCTGGGCCACGATCTCCACCGGGCCGGCCGGCAGGCCTTCGAGGCGGTAGCGGCCCTCTGCGTCCGCGATGGTGCAGCGCTCGGGCCTGGCCGCGAGCACGCACGCGCCAGCGAGCGGTCCGAGCGCGTCGCGCACGACGCCGGCGAGCACGCCGGCGGGCAGGAGCTGAACGCGAACCTCAGCTCCGGGCGGCCGCACCTCCAGGCGCGTGCGGTCGAGCGCGTAACCGGCGGCGTCCACCTGCAGCTCGGCGACGCCTTGCGCCAGACCGGAGACGAGGAAGCGTCCCTTCTCGTCCGTCGCCGCGGCGACCGCGACCTGGCCGGGAGCCTCGCCTTGCGCCGTGACCAGAGCGTTCTTCACGGGCAGGCGGTTGCCGTCCAGGACCAGGCCGGCCGCGGTCAGGCCCTGCGCGGCGGTGAGCGCCAGCTCCTCACCGTAGGGGAAGACGAACGGCCCGCAGCCGCTGGACGCGGCGGGCGCGCCGGCGACGAACACGAAGTGCGGCCTGGGGCTGAGAGCGTGGTGGGCGAAGAAGCCGGCCGCATCCGTTCTGCAGTACGCGGCGGAGAGCCGCCGCGCGAGCGGGGGGCCGGCCTCCAGGAGCAGGACCGTGCCCTCGGCCAGCGGACCGGCCCCAGCGACGGCGATGCGGCCCTGCACCGGGTACCCGCCCTGCAGCTCGATGCGGAGCTGGCAATCGTCCAGCTCGACGTCGACGTGGGTGAGCAAGGCGCTGGCGTGGGGCTTGCCCACGACGTACACGGCGTAGGCGCCGGCGGCGAGTCCCTCGAGGGCGAAGGAGCCGTCCTCGCCGGCGCTGGCCGAGGCGGCGGGCGGGGCCAGCAGCGCCGCTGCCAGGTGCGCGGCGCGACGCAGCGGATCGGCGCTGGCGCCGTCCGCATCGAGCCAGAACACGCTCACCGCGCAGTCCCGCGCCGGGCCGCCGCCCGGCGCCCCGATCAGGCCGTGAAGGCGACGCAGCGGCGCGAGGGTCACGAGACCGAGGTCGATGATCTCCTTGGCGTCCGCGCGCAAGCGCGGGAAGGTGCGCGTGACGTGCCCGGCGCAGGCGACCTGCAGGCCGAAGGTGATCTCGGGCGGCAAGTACTCGATGCAGAGCAGGCCGGACTCATCCACGGCGACGGCCGGCTCGGCGATGTCGGAGATGTCGAGCACCGTCGCCTGCGCAGCGCGCAGCGGGACTCCGGTGACCGCGTCCCGGAGCTCGGCCCTGAGGCTGACCATGCGGCGCGCCGCCTTGGGGCGGTTGTCCGCGGGTACCGCCGCAGGGGCCGCCTGGACCGGGCGCTTCCCCGCGGGCCGCTGCGCTCGCTCCAGCCCGGGCTGGAGGATCAGCAGGTAGAGCAGGCCGGCAGCCGCCGCGAAGGCGAGCAGCAGGAACAACGCGTTGCGCTCTTCTCGAATCAACTCCTGCCGCCGCTTCTCTGCCGCTCCTGCGCTGGGCCGGGCTATCATAGCGCGGGCGCGCGCGCTTCCAGAGCGCGCAGTGGGCGCGGCGCGCGGGGCCGCCGCCGGTGGAGGACGATGCACGAGAAGCGGCGCTTTCCGGACCGCTGGCGCGCCAGGCGCGCCGCCTGCTGCGCGCTGGCCCTGTTCGCTTTCTACGGCGCCGAGCAGGGGCACGCCGCGGAGCGCGTGCATGCCTTCGTGGGGGTGCGCGTGTTCACGGGCGGCGCCGCCGGAGAAGTGCTCGAGGACGCGACGGTCGTGGTACGGGACGGCCGCATCGAGGCGGTCGGGCCGGCCGCCGAGGTGGCTGCGCCGCCCGGGGCCGCGGTGACCGAGGGGCGAGGACGGACGCTCCTGCCCGGTCTGATCGACCTGCACGTGCATCTCGGCGGCCCGGCGGCGCGCTTCGACCGGCCGCTGCGCGGCGACATCGTGCTGCACGCCGAACAGGCGGCGGCTTGTGGCGTGACCGCGCTGCTCGACCTGAACGCCGCGGAGATGCTGATCTTCAGCCTGCGCGACGCGCAGCGCGCCGGCACTCTGGCGGGGCTGCCGCGCATTTTCAGCGCCGGCGCGGCCATCTCCGCGCCCGGCGGCCACGGCGGGGAGGGCGGGTTCCCCTGCCGCGTGTTGCAGGACGCGCGGGACGCTCCCTCGCTCGTGGGCGCCTTGGCCGCGCAGCGGGCCGATGTGGTCAAGATCATGTTCGACGGCGGCGGTTGGGGCGGGGAGCCGCCGTTTCCCGCACTGGATGAGGCGTGCCTGGCGGCGCTCATCACCGCGGCGCACGAGCACGGCCTGAAGGCGGTGGTGCACGCGCTGGACGTCGGGCGAGCGCGGGCGGCGGTCCTGGCCGGAGCCGACGCGCTGGCCCACTTCCCCCTCGAGGGCGAGTTCGCGGACGACCTGGTCGATCTGCTCGCGGAGCGCCAGGTGGCCGTCATCCCGACGCTCGCCGCCTTCGCTGCGGTCTTCCGCGCCGTGGACGACGAGCTCTACTTCGCCGACTCGCTGGTGGAGCGCTTCGTGGACCCGCGCGTGCTGCGCCCGTTCCTGGACGCGGAGTGGCGCGCCGCGGAGCGGCACGCGCGGCGCGCGTGCACCTTCCGCGAGCGGTGGCGAAGCGTGCTCGACGGCGTGCTGGCGCTCCACCGCCGCGGCGTGCCCATCCTGCCGGGGACAGACGCCGGCTGCCCGGCCACGTTCCATGGCGAGGCCATGCACCGCGAGCTGGCGGCGCTGGTCGAGGCTGGCCTGGAGCCGGCCGCCGCCCTGGGCCTGGCGACCGGCGCGGCGGCGCGCTTCCTCGGCCTGGAGGGGCGCGCGGGCGCGGTGCGGCCCGGCTGCGAGGCCGACCTGCTGCTGGTCGAGGGCAACCCGTTGCGCCGGATCGAGGACCTGCGCCGCATCGTCCTGGTGATGCGCGCGGGCCTGGTGCTGGATCGGGAAGTCGTGGCCTTGCGCACGGCGCGGCAGGGCGCCGGCTTCCTGGCCTTCGCCCCGGACGGCAGCGGAGAGCCGCCGCGGCACACGGTGCTGTTCGACTTCGAGGACCCGGCCGGCACCCTGCCGCGGCACGATCTCGCGGGCGGGGCGAGCGCGGCGCGCGCCGTGCTGGACTTCGGCGCCGGCGATCCGACCATCTTCCTGCGCGTCGACGGCGAGGCCGCGGGGAGCGCGCCGCTCGGCGGCGCCGGGATCCTGCTGGCGCTCGACGTCGCGGGCGAGCCGCGGCGCGACTTCGCGCGCTTCACCGGCGTGCGCTTCCGGGCCCGTTCCGGCGCGAGCGGCGAGTACCGCGTGTTCGTGCATAGCAGGGCGGTGCGGGACGGCGACCACTTCGGCGCCGCGTTCGCCGCGGGACGCGCCTGGCGGAGCTACTTCATCCCCTTCGCCAGCATGGCCCAGATCGGCCACGGCCGCCGGAAGCGCTTCGACGTGAGCGAGATGACGGGCGTCGGCTTCGCCGCGGCACCCGGCGCGAGCGGGATCTTCCGCCTGGACCTGGATGACGTGCAGCTCTATCGCTGAAGCGGTCAGCTCTGAGCTGTCAGCGTTCAGCTCGGACCGCGGCTGGATCCGACGGGCGCGGCGCCTGCGGCTCAGCCGCCACGCTCCTCACGCCACCCTCCCCATCTCCGGTTCCCAGCCAAACAGCCGCGACGCCCCGCGCGCGTCC
>DYIW01000225.1 GCA_020723465.1 Phycisphaera mikurensis | reverse complement strand
ATCCGCACTGCACTCGATCTGACCGCGAAGTAGGGGAGAGCGGCCGGCGCGTCGCTTCGCGCTCAGCGGGCCTGGGCCGGGCCGGCGCCGAAGCCGGCGGCCAGGCGCAGGCGCACTTCCGCGAGCGGCGGCACGCCGTCGGTCGCGCCCTTCTGCTCGATGCCGCAGGCCGCCACGGCGTTGCCGAGGCGCGCCGCCTCGGGGAGCGGCAGGCCTTTCTGCAGGCCGGCGAGCAGGCCGGCGCAGAAGCAGTCGCCGGCGCCGGTCGAGTCCACGACCTGCACGGCACAGGCGGGCACGTGCGTCTCCCGGCCCGCGGCGTCGCGGCAGAAGGCGCCGCGTGCGTCCAGCTTGAGCGCCACGCTGCCGGCCCCGAGCTCCATGAGGCGCGCGGCGATCGCGGCCGGCTCGGCCAGGCCGGTCATGGCGCACGCCTCGGGCAGGGAGGGGGCGAAGCAGTCCACGAGCGGCAGGCAAGGCGCGAGCACTTCGAGCCAGCCGGCCGCGGGCAGTCCCTCGACGAAGACGGTGTCGAGCAGCGTGCGCGCCCCGGCCGCGCGCGCGCGCTCGAGCAGCCGGCGCGTGCCGCCGCCGTCCATGCGGCGCATGGCCATGCTGCCGGCGACCATGACCAGCCGGCGGCGGGCCAGGGCGGCGTCCGGCACGTCCTCGGCGCAGAGGCGGTCGTTGCTGCCGCGGAAGTGGAAGAACGAACGCTGGCCGCTCGTCCCCAGCGCGACGAAGGTGAACGGGCTCTGGCCCTCGTCCTGGACCACGCCGCTCGGGTCCACGCCGTGCTTCTCGAGCTCGCCGCGCAGGAAGGCACCGAACAGGTCGCTGCCGGCGCGCGTGATCACGTCTGCGGGCACGCCCAGGCGCGCCAGGGCGATGGCCACGTTGACCGCGCAGCCGCCGCTGGCGAGCGTCAGCGACGAGAAGGTGCGGAGCCCTCCCGGCGACGGATAGCCGTCGATCGGGGCCGCGATGACGTCGGCCGCGGCGATGCCGATGACCAGAATGTCGCGCATGGTTGGCCTTCACCGGCGCGCGGGTGGCCGGTGTAAGCTACCTGCTTCGAGCGGAGCGCGAAACCAGGAGGGCGGCGCCGCCGCTCGGCGTCCGCTGGTCCCCCGAGGGCGAATGCCATGGCCAAGCTCAAGACCAAGAAGCGCACCTTCATCGACCGCTGCTGGAGCGGCGAGGATTCGGCCAACCTCTACGGCCTCACGGACTGGGGCAAGGGCTACTTCGGCGTGAACCAGGCTGGCCACGTCTGCTGCCTGCCGTTCAAGGACCCGGAGCGCTCCATCGACCTGGCCGAGGTGATCGGCGGCCTGGCGGAGCGCGGCATCCAGACGCCGGTGCTGCTGCGCTTCGACGACCTGCTGGAGCAGCGTCTCGAGGAGCTGCGCAAGGCCTTCGACCGCGCCGTGGCCGAGGAGAAGTATCAGGGCAAGTACTCCTGCGTCTATCCGGTGAAGGTCAACCAGCAGCGCATCCTGCTGGAGCAGGTGCTGCACTTGAACGAGAAGTTCGGCTTCGGCTTCGAGGCCGGCTCCAAGCCGGAGCTCCTGGCCGTGCTCGGGCTGACCGCCGGCCAGAACGACATGCCGATCGTGTGCAACGGCTTCAAGGACGCCGAGTTCATCGAGACCGTGGTCCTGGCGGCCAAGCTCGGGCGCAACATCACCACCGTGGTCGAGAAGTTCAGCGAGCTGAGGCTCTTGGTCGAGCAGGCCACGCTCTACGGCGTGCGGCCGCTGATCGGCCTGCGCGTCAAGCTGTCCTCGCGCGGCGCGGGGCGCTGGGAAGGGTCCGGCGGCCTGCGCTCGAAGTTCGGCCTGACCATGTCCGAGGTGCTGCAGGTGGTGGACTTCCTGCGCGAGCGCGAGATGCTCGACTGCCTGAAGCTGGTGCACTGCCACCTCGGCAGCCAGATCCACGACATCCGCCTGTTCAAGAACGCCATCACCGAGCTGGGCTTCATCTACGCCGAGCTCAGGCGCCTGGGCGCGGACTGCACCGCCATCGACGTCGGCGGCGGGCTTGGCATCGACTACGACGGCAGCCACTCGGCGTCCGCCTCCTCGGCCAACTACAGCATCCAGGAGTACGCCGACGACATCGTCTACCGCATCAAGAACGCCTGCGAGGACGCCAAGGTGCCGCACCCCGACATCGTCTCCGAGTCGGGGCGCTTCATCGCCGCCTTCTCCAGCGCGCTGGTGTTCAACGTGGTCGGCCGCACGCGCTTCGACCTGGAGCCGGAGGTGAAGCGCATCCGCGCCGAGCTCGAGGCCCTGCCCCACGACCAGCAACCGCAGCCGGTCTTCGACTTGCTCGCCGCGTACGCGGAGATCAACGACCGCAACCTGCTGCAGATCTACCACGACGTCATGCAGGCGCGCGACGAGGCCATGAGCCTGTTCAGCATGGGTTACATGAACCTGGAGATGCGCGCGGCCAGCGAGCAGCTCTTCTGGACCATCGGCCGCGAGCTGGTGCAGCGCTCGCTGAAGAAGGGCAAGCTGCCGGACGAGTTCGCCGCCCTGCCGGAGATGCTCTCCGACATCTACTTCTGCAACTTCTCGGTGTTCCAGTCGGCGCCCGACTCCTGGGCCATCGAGCAGCTCTTCCCCATCTGCCCGATCCACCGCCTGGACGAGCAGCCCACGCGGCTCGGCGTGCTCGCCGACATCACCTGCGACTCGGACGGCAAGATCGACCACTTCGTGGACAAGCGCGACGAGAAGAGCATCCTGGAGCTGCACGACCTGAAGGAGGGCGAGCCCTACTATCTTGGCATCTTCCTGCTCGGCGCCTATCAGGAGGTGCTGGGCGACCTGCACAACCTGTTCGGCGACACGCACGTGGTGCACGTGCGGGTCGACGACGACGGCGGCTGGATGATCGGCGAGATCATCCCGGGCGACACCATCAACGAGGTGCTCGCCCAGGTGGAGTTCGACACCGAGGCCCTGAAGCGCGGCATCAGGAAGGACGTGGAGAACGCGGTGAAGAAGAAGCGGCTGACCGTGGAGGAGAGCCGCGCGCTGATGGCCTTCTACGAGCGCGGGCTCCGGGGCTACACCTACCTGGAGTGACGCATCGCGGCGGCGCCGCACCAAATGGGTCCGAGCTTGTGGTCGGGACCGGCCGGCGCCGCCGCGAGTTCGAAGTCCGAAGTCGGAAGTTGGAAGCCGGAAGATCTTTTAGGCGGGCTGCTGGCCTCAATCCCTTCGCGTGCCTCGGGTTCTCGGCGAGGAGGCTCGGGATCTTCGCGCCGTGCGAAGATCCTGGCGGTTAGTGGTGCAGAGGAAGAGCGGCGTTGAGCGCTGCCGCCAGGTCCTCGTGGTGGAAGGAGTAGCCGCTCGCCAGCGCCTTCCTGGGCAGAACGCGCGCGCTGGCGAGGAGCAGCGCGTCCGCCAGCTCGCCGAGAGCCAGGCGCAGGAGCGGCGCGGGCGCCGGGAGAAACGCCGGACGGCCGAGCGCGCGGCCGAGCGTGCGCGCGAACTCGGCGTTCCTCACCGGCCGGGGCGCGACGCAATTGAGTGGTCCCTCCAGCGCGGCGCATGTCATCGCGTGGCGCAGGAGGCCGACTGCGTCCGCCAGGCTGATCCAGCTCACGAACTGGCGCCCGCTGCCGAGGCGGCCGCCGAGGCCGAGACGGAAGGGGAGCAGCAGGCGCTGGAGCGCGCCTCCTCCCGGCCCGAGGACCAGGCCGAAGCGCGCCAGCACCACGCGCGTGCCGGCGCTTCGCGCGGCCGCGGCCGCCTCTTCCCACTCGCGGCACACGTCGGGCAGGAAGCCCGTCCCCGGCGCGCTGCTCTCATCCAGCTCCTCGTCGCCGCGGTCGCCGTAGATGCCGATGGCCGAGGCCGAGACGAGCAGGCGCGGCGGCGGCCGCTGCTCGGCCAGGGCTTCGGCCAGGAGCGCGGTGCCGCGCGCGCGGCTCCTGCGGATGCGCTCCTTGCGGGCCCTCGTCCAGCGCGCGGCGGCGATGTTCTCCCCGGCAAGATGAAAGGCGGCGTCGAGCGCCTCGAGGCCTCGGCGCTCGACGGTCCCAGCTTCGGGATCCCAGCGGATCGTCGCCGGGTGCGAAGGCGCCCCGCCGCGCGTCAGGAGCAGCTCCTGCGTGCCGTCCGCGGCGAGCGCGCGGCACAGGGCCGAGCCGATGAAGCCGCTCGCCCCGCTGACCAGGACGCGCGCGCCGCGCGCCGTCTCGCTCATGGCTGGAACACCTTGCGCGGCCGCAGCAGGCTGGCCTCGAGGTCGGCGGCGACGATGGCGAGAAGCGCCCCGTCCGGCCCGTGCGCGCGCAGCAGGCGGCCGGGAGCGGCCTGTTCGCGCACTGCGCTTGACAGGGGCAGGGTGCGGCCGTTCGCCAGGAGGCGTGCTTCCTCGGCGTCGAGGGAGAGCGCGGGCCAGTCGCGCAGGCCCGCCTCCATGGGCAGCAGGAACTCCTCCAGGCGGCCGCCCTTCACCTGCTCGAGCGCGTGCGCGTCAGCCTCGGTGAAGACGCCGCAGGCCGTGCGCCGCAGGGCCGCGAGGTGGCCGTGGCAGCCGAGCCGCGCGCCGAGGTCGTGGGCGAGCGAGCGCACGTAGGTTCCGGCCGAGCAGCGCACCAGGAGCGTCGCGTCCGGCGGGGCGAACTCGAGCAGGCGCAGCTCGTACACGTGCACCTCCCGCTCCGGCAGCTCGACGGGCTCGCCGGCGCGCGCCAGCTTGTAGGCGCGGCGGCCGCCGCTCCTCAGGGCGGAGAAGGCGGGCGGCCGCTGGCGGATGCAGCCGCGGAACGGTTCGAGAGCCGCCTCGACCTCTTCCCGGCCGGCGCGCACCTCGGCCCGAGCGACGACTGTACCGGTGGCGTCGTACGTGTCGGTCGCGGCCCCGAGGCGCACCGTCCCGCGGTACTCCTTGTCGCAGCCGCTCAGGAACTCGGCCAGGCGCGTGGCCTTGCCGGTGCAGAGCACGAGCACGCCGCTGGCCATGGGATCGAGGGTTCCCGTGTGCCCGATGCGGGGCGTGCCGGAGGCGCGCCGCACGGCCGCGACCACGTCGTGCGACGAGGCGCCTGCGGGCTTGTCGATGACGAGGATGCCGTCGCTCATGGTTCGAGGAAGCGTCTGCCGGCGCCGTCAGGGAGCGGCGCGCCGGCCGCGCGCGAATGCTGGCAAGAGGCGGCCGCTCCTCAACTATACTCGCGTGACCATGACATACGACGCCCAGGCCAGGAGGTTCCGCCAGGTCACGCGCCTGAGCGGCGACGACGTCTACCTGTTCAACGAGGGCTCGCACTTCCGCACCTACGAGCACCTCGGCGCCCACCTGATGGAGGTGGACGGCGTGCCCGGCACCTACTTCGCCGTGTGGGCGCCCGACGCCCTGCGCGTCTCGGTGATCGGCGACTTCAACGAGTGGCGCCCCGAGGCGCAGGCGCTCCTGCCGCACGGCTCGTCTGGGATCTGGGAAGCGTTCGTGCCGGGGGTGCGGCACGGCGCCTCGTACAAGTTCCACGTGGTGTCGCGCCACCGCGGCTACGTGGTGGACAAGTCCGACCCGCACGGCGTGTTCCAGGAGGTCGCCCCGCGCACGGCCTCGCGCGTCTGGGACCTGTCCTACCAGTGGGGCGACCAGGAGTGGCTGGCCGCGCGCGCGCGCCGCCAGGCCCTGGACCAGCCGCTCTCGGTGTACGAGGTGCACCTGGGCTCGTGGCGGCGCGTGCCCGACGAGGAGAACCGCAGCCTCACCTACCTCGAGCTGGCGCCGCTCCTCATCGAGCACGTCAAGTCGATGGGCTTCACCCACGTGCAGTTCCTGCCGCTGCTCGAACACCCCTTCTACGGCACCTGGGGCTACGGCGCGACCGGCTACTTCGCGGTCACCAGCCGCTACGGCACGCCGCAGGACTTCATGCGCCTGGTCGACCTGCTGCACCAGGCCGGCATCGGCGTGTCCCTCGACTGGGTGCCGGCCCACTTCCCCTCGGACGAGGCATCGCTCGGCTTCTTCGACGGCACGCACCTCTTCGAGCACGCCGATCCGCGGCGCGGCTACCACCCGGACTGGAACAGCCTCATCTTCAACTTCGGCCGCCACGAGATCCGGAGCTTCCTGATCAGCAGCGCGAGCTTCTGGCTGGACAAGTACCACCTCGACGGCCTGCGCGTGGACGCGGTCGCCTCGATGCTCTACCTGGACTACTCGCGCAAGGCCGGGGAGTGGCTGCCGAACCGCTACGGCGGCAAGGAGAACCTCGAGGCCATCGAGTTCCTCAAGCGCCTCAACGAGCACGTCTACGGCGCCTTCCCCGGGGTGCAGACCATTGCCGAGGAATCGACCGCCTGGCCCATGGTCTCGCGGCCCGTGTACCTCGGCGGCCTCGGCTTCGGCTTGAAGTGGGACATGGGCTGGATGCACGACACGCTCGCTTACATGGCGAGCGATCCGGTGCACCGGAAGTTCAAGCAGAACGAGATCACCTTCCGCCAGCTCTACTCCGAGGCCGAGAACTTCATGCTGCCGCTCTCGCACGACGAGGTGGTGCACGGCAAGGGCTCGCTGCTCGGGCGCATGCCGGGAGACACCTGGCAGAAGTTCGCCAACCTGCGCCTGCTCTACGCCTGGATGTTCGCCCAGAACGGCAAGAAGCTGCTGTTCATGGGCAGTGAGTTCGGCCAGTGGAACGAGTGGTACCACGAGGCGTCGCTCGACTGGAACCTGCTCGAGCACGCGCCGCACCAGGGCGTGAGCCGCTTCGTGCGCCGGTTGAACGAGGTGTACCGCAATGAGCCGTCATTGCACGCGCGCGATGCCGGCGGGGGCGGCTTCGAGTGGATCGACTGCCACGACGCGGACAACAGCGTGCTGTGCCTGCTGCGCCGCGGCGCGGCCGAGGAGGACGTCACGGTCGTGGTCCTGAACTTCACGCCCGTGCCGCGCGACGGCTACCGGATCGGCGTGCCGCACGGCGGGACCTGGCGCGTGCTGGTGAACGGCGACGACGAGGAGTACGGCGGCAGCGGCTGCCAGCAGGCGCGCGCCTTTCCGAGCGAGCCGCACGCCTGGCACGGCCGGCCGCATTCATTGCGCCTCTCGCTGCCGCCGCTCGCCGCGCTCTTCCTCAAGCGCGACGCCGGCGCGGGCGGCGGCCCGGGGCCGTGAGGAGCGAGGCGCGCCGCGCCTCCGGCGCTCGAACCAACGAACGATGAACCGATACCTGTGCGTGCACGGACACTTCTACCAGCCGCCGCGCGAGAACCCTTCCCTCGAGGCGGTCGAGCTGCAGGAGAGCGCCCACCCCTATCACGACTGGAATGAGCGCGTCACGGCGGAGTGCTACGCGCCCAATGCCGCGGCGCGCATCCTGGACGAGCGCGGGCGCATCGCGCGCATTGTCAACAACTACGAGAGCATCAGCTTCAACTTCGGGCCGACGCTGCTCGCCTGGATGGAAGAGCACGCGCGCGAGCCCTACCGGGCGCTGCTCGACGCTGACCGCATGAGCCGCGCGCGCTTCTCCGGGCACGGCTCGGCCCTGGCGCAGGTCTATCACCACGCGATCATGCCTCTCTGCACCGCGCGCGACAAGCGCACCCAGGTGCGCTGGGGCATCGCCGACTTCGAGCACCGCTTCGGGCGCAAGCCCGAGGGCATGTGGCTGGCGGAGGCGGCCGTCGACCTGGAGTCGCTCGACCTTCTGGCCGAGCACGGCATCCTCTTCACCATCCTCGCCCCGCGCCAGGCGCGTCGCTGCCGGCGTCTCGGCGCCGTGCCGTGGAGCGACGCCTCCGGCGGCAAGATCGACCCGCAGCGCCCCTACCGCCTCGATCTGCCCTCGGGACGGTCGATCGCGCTCTTCTTCTACGACGGGCCCATCTCCCAGGCCATCGCCTTTGAGGGGCTCCTTAGCGACGGCGAGCAGTTCGTGAGGCGCCTGGTCGGCGGCTTCGCCGAGAAGTGGCGCGGCGCGCAGCTCCTGCCCGTGGCCATCGACGGCGAGACCTTCGGCCACCATCACAAGTACGGCGAGATGGCGCTCGCCTATGCGCTTGCCGCGCTGGAGGCGCGCGGCCTGGCGCGCCTCACCAACTTCGGCGAGTTCCTGGAACTGAACCCGCCGACCTGGGAAGTCGAAATCGTCGAGAACAGCTCGTGGAGCTGCGCACACGGCGTGGAGCGCTGGCGCTCCGACTGCGGCTGCAGCGTGGGGCGCGGCGGCCTGCGCCAGGCCTGGCGCAAGCCGCTGCGGGAAGCCCTCGACGGGCTGCGCGACGCCGTCGCGCCCCTGTTCGAGCGCGAGGCCGCGCGCTACCTGAAGTCGCCGTGGGACGCGCGCGACGCCTACGTGGCGCTGGTGCTCGACCGCGGGACCGAGGCGCAGAGCCGCTTCGTCGCCGCGCAGGCCGCGCGCCCGCTCGAGCCGCGCGAGGTGCAGGCAGTGCTCGAGTTGCTCGAAATGCAGCGCCACGCCCTGCACATGTACACGAGCTGCGGCTGGTTCTTCGACGACCTGGCGGGCATCGAGACGGTGCAGGTCCTGTCCTATGCCGGCCGCGTGCTGCAGCTCGCCGCCAAGCGCTTCGGCCCGGGGCTGGAGGAGCCGTTCCTGCAGCGCCTGGCGCAGGCCGAGAGCAACGACCCGACGCGCGGCAGCGGCCGCGCGCTCTTCGAGAACGAGGTGCGGCCGGGGCTCGCCGGCCTGGAGACGGTGGCCGCGCACCACGCCGTCTCAGGCTTCTTCGGCGAGCGCCAGGCGCGCGAGCGCATCTACTGCTACACGCTGCGGCGCGAGAGCTGCCACACGGACACGAAGAACGGCTCGCAACTGTGCCTCGGCCGGGTCGACGTGCGGTCCGAGGTGACGAGCGAGAGCGCGCTCCTCTCGTACGGGTTCGTGCATTTCGGCGGCCACCTGCTGAACGGCGGCATCGCCCGCCTAAAGAGCGAGGCGGAGTACCAGCAGGCGGTGGCGGAGGTGAGCGCGGCCTTCCGCCGCGGCGATTTGCGCGCCATCCTGCGCGCCATCGAGCGCCACTTCGGCGCGGCAGACTACTCGCTGCGCTCGCTCTTTTGCGACGAGCAGCGGCGCATCGCCGGCCTGCTCTTGGCGAAGGCGGGCGAGGAGGTCGAGGCCAAGTACCGGCGCATTTACGACCAGCTCCTGCCGCTGCTCGAGTTCCTGAACGACCTGACCATCCCGGTGCCGCGCATCTTCCGGCCGGCCGCCGAGTTCGCGCTCGACAGCTACCTGCGCGAGACCTTGGCGGCCGTGCCGCCCGACGCCGAGCGCGTGCATGGTCTGCTCAAGGAGGCGCGCTCCCAGGGGATCGCGCTCGACATGCAGCAGCTCGGCTTCACGCTGCGGCGCGGCATCGACGCGCTCGCGGACCAGCTCCGCGGCGACGCGCGGAACGTCGAGCTGCTCGAACATCTCGAGCGCGCGATCGACCTGTGCCGCTCGGCGCCCTTCCCGCTCGACCTGTGGACCGCGCAGAACGCCTGCTGGGCCATCGCCCAGTCGGAGTACGGCGCGGCCCGGGCGCGGGCTTTGGCCGGCGACGCGAGCGCGCGTGAATGGCTCGAGCGCTTCGCGCGCCTGCTTGATAAGCTCGCCATGCGTACCCCTTCCGCGTAGACAAGGAGTCCATCGTGGCCACCATCAGCCGTCTTGCCGCGTGCATCGTGCTCCTGGCGGGGCTTGCCGCCGCCGTTCCCGCCTGCAAGAAGGGCGGCGACGATTCGACCAAGGCCTTGGCCGCGTCGAAGACCGAGGTCGCGAAGGCGATCAAGGCGGCGAAGCAGCACGTTGGCGAGGGTTTCGCCACCGAGGTGGAGCTGGAGCTGGAGGCGGACAAGCCGGTCTACCGCGTGGAGTTCGTGTGCGGCGGCAAGCTCAAGGGCGTGACCGTGGACGCGGTCGGTGGCGCGGTCCTCGACACCAAGGAGTTCGAGCCGAGCGAGAAGGAGAAGGCGATCATCGCCGCGCTCGAGGCCCTGCCCGAGGAGGCCCGTCTCGGCCTGGGGAAGGCCGTCAAGGAGGCGGCCGATCAGGTGAAGGGAGCCGCGCCCGTCGAGGTCGACCTGCGGCTCGAAGCCGAGCGTCTCTTCTACGACGTGCGCCTGCTGGTGGAAGGCAAGAGCCAGAACGTGCAGATCGACGTGAAGAAGCCGTAA
>DYIW01000224.1 GCA_020723465.1 Phycisphaera mikurensis | reverse complement strand
TGCTCGCTCCTCGACCCGGCGCGGCTACCGGTAGATACCTGCTCAGGCTCTCAGCCGCGCAGCCGCGCCTCGAGCTCGGCCACGCGCGCGCGCAGCTCGGCGACCACGTCCTCCCAGCGCTCGATGCGCACCAGCTCGCGGAACAGGGTCTCACGCCGCTCCCACTGCTCGCGCAGGCGCTCGCGCTCGAGAGCCGCGGCTGGCGGCGGCGGCGCGCCCGCGGCCACGGCCTCGCGGTAGATCTCCTCGACGCGCCGCGCGTGCTCGGCGAACGGCAGGAGCGCCGGCGGCGGCGCCGCGCGCATGGCCGCGAGCAGGGCCGGAGCGCGCGCGATCTCCTCCAGCCGGCGCGCCAGGTCGCCCGCGTCGTTCCGTTCGAACAGGAGCACGCGGCCCGTGGCGCGCTCGGCCAGGGCGCCGGTCCGCGCGGCCAGGATGGGCGCGCCGAGCAGCGCCGCCTCGTCCAGGATGAACGAATACGACTCGCGGCAAAGCGTGGGGATGACCACGAGATCGATGGCCGCGCGCGCCAGGGCGCCGGGCGTGTAGGGCCCGTGGAAGACCACGTCGCACCCTTCCGCCAGGCGCTCGAGCCGCGCGCCGTACTCCACGTACGCGGGCTTGCCGTGGAAGTGCAGCGTGAAGCGCTCCCTGAGGGCGCAGCGCCGCAGGGCCTCGAGCAGCACGTGCGCGCCCTTCAGGGGGTGCAGGTGGCCGAAGCAGGCGAGGTGGATCTTCTCCCCGCCGCTTCGCGCCGCGGCGCCCGCGCCGCCCTCGGCCAGCGCGCCGTGCGGCACCACGCGGATCGGGCGTGTTCCGCCGCCCAGCAGGCGCGCCAGGAACTCGCCGTGCGCGCGGCTCGGCGCGATGATGGCCCGCGCCAGATCCAGCTCGCGCAGCATGTCCGCCCGGTAGCTCGCGAGCGCGGCCCGCACCTCGTCGTCCTTCTGGAAGCGCCAGCGCGGCGCGCAGGAGACGCACGCCTCCGGGCTCATCGGCAGCTCGCAGGCCTGATCCTCCTCTTCGCCCTTGAGGCGGAAGACGCGCGGGCAGCTCGCGTAGAGGTCGTGCGCCGTGATCACGGCCGGCGCGCCCGAGTGCGCCGCGACCGCCACCAGGTCCGTGGTGAGGCGCAGCCAGTGGTGCACATGCACCACGTCCGGCCGCGCCTCGGCCAGCACGCGCTGGAAGAGGTCGGAGACCAGCGGGTTGTAGCCCTTGTCCCAGCGATCGAAGTAGAGGTCGTTCCGGTGCGCGCGAATCACGCGCACCCCGTCCTGCTCCTGCTCCTCGACCGTGAACTCCTCGCGCCAGTCCACCGAGCCGGAGAACGCCACGACCTGGTGGCCCGCGGCCGCCTGCTCGCGCGCCAGGCGCGCCACGTACAGCTCCGTGCCGCCGATCAGCTCGGGGGGATACCCGTGCACCGCGTGGACGATCTTCATGCCGGCCGCCTCGGCAGGTCACGATAGCGCCTGGCCGGCGCGGAGGAACGGCCTGCTTCAAGCCGGGCCGGCGCAAGCGGCCGCTCAGGGAGCCGCCACCGTCACGCTCACGGCATCCGCGTAGGTGCCCTGGGGAACACCATCCGCGGCATCCAGGCCGAAAAACAGCGTGTACGCGCCCGGCGGCAAATACGGCAGGTCGAGGATCGGCACCTCGACCGGCACGTCGAACGCCGCGCCCTGGTAGACCGGCGCCACGCCGTACTGCCAGACGTTCACGCCGATCGCGTGGAACCAGCCGAAGGGCGAGGCGATGGTGATCCACCAGTCCTTCTGGCCGGGAGCGACGCCGGCTGCGTCCAGGCTGACCGTGAAGGTCACGCGCGCGCCGGACGCCACGGCGATGTCCTCGTCCGAGCCGTTCGCCTTCACGTCGCAGGTCACGGGCTCGGGCGCGCCGAGCAGCGGCGTCAGGTCGACCCCCAGGTTGAGCCAGTTCCGCGACTCCACCGCGTTCTGCTCGGTCGTGATCCACGTGCCCGTGACGCACTCGGGGTGGTCGCTCCACCAGGCGTGATTGCCCAGGTCGGTGACGACCGCGGTGGTCATGGCGAAGGGGAAGCGCGCCGTCAGCGAGCGCTGCCGGCCGATGTTCCTGAGGTCGAGGGTGACGTCGGAGTAGGAGATCTCGTACTGGGCGCCGGGAGCGTGCGGCACGCCCTGCGGGGCGCTGCCCGAGACAGCGAAGGTGGCCAGGTCAGCCAGCGCCTGCGCGTAGCCGGCGGGCGTGCCCGGGTAGGTTTCGCCCCAGGGATGGACCTCGCGCCACAGGCCGGGCCGCGCGCACTCCCAGTCGGAGTGGATCACCGGTCCGGCGTCGAGCGCGGCGTGGTGCAGCGCGGACGGGAGGAGCGAGCCGTAGGCCGACGAGGTGTCGCCGTGATCGCGGTAGGCGGCGCGGCCGCCGCTCGTGGACATGGCCGTCCACCAGCCCTGTCCCGAGGGAGGCTGCACCCAGAACTGCGTCGCGTGCCCCACCATGGGACGCGCGGGGATGCCGAGGGCGCGCAGGAGCGCCGTTCCCAGCCGGCCGTGCTCGATGCAGATGCCGCGCTTCTCACAGAGCATCTCGGACGGCCGGTACAGCCAGTCGGTGAAGTTCCTGCCCCAGCACCAGCCCTCGCCCGAGATCGTCTGCCACATGCCCGAAGTGGGATCGACGTAGTTCTGCGTGGAGTAGACGACGTCGTACTCGACGTTCCGCGCGATCCACAGGTAGGCGGCGTGCGACACGGCCAGCAGGTTCGTGGCCTGGCTCGGCGGCACGCCCGCCAGGATCTCCTGCACGGCCGCCTGCACCTCCGGCGCGGCGGAATCGATGTACGGATCGCTCGCCAGGAACGGCAGAACGTAGGAGGGGTACAGGCTCGGGTCGATGACCGCGGCCGGATCGACCGTCACCGGCGTCGACGACAAGGAGTGGTGCAGCCTCCCGGCGCGGAGGACGATGTCCGTGTCGGCCGGATTGGCGCCGGGGCGCAGCATGGCAGAGACCTGCGCGACCTCGCCCGCGGCCACGTCGACGCCGCCCAGCGTGGCGTCCTGGTACCCGGCCGCGCCCACGATCAGATTCCAGCGCGGAGACGCGTCCGGGACCTGGGGGAAGAGGAAGCGCCCGTTGGCGTCGGAGTAGACCCGGATGCCGCTCCCCCACAGCTCGACCTCGGCGCCAGCGATCGGCCCGGCGCCGTTGCTGGCGTGGCCGAGGATGGACCCGGTCTCGCACGGGCCGAAGAACACGTCGTCGAAGCGCGCCTTGCCCGGGCCCTGCAGGTAGAGGTTCACCTCGACCTTGACCGCGCCCTGCGGCGCGCGCACGCGCTTCACGTGCGGGAAGTCGAACATCCAGGGCGCGATCGTGCCGTCGTGCGAGCCGAGGTCGACGAACTCGAGGATCGCGTTCCCTGCGTCGCGAAAAACGGCCTGCAGGGTGCAGCCGCCCGCCGGGGCGATGTTCTCGGTCTCGATCCAGCCGGAGTAGGTGTAGAGCGCTCCGCCCGTGACCGGCAGCTCCTGCCGCCACATGCCGAAGAACGTGGTCGTGGACGAGACCTCCACGCAGCGGCTGCCCGAGCACGGGTCGAGGCTCGACCAGACGTAGGCGACGCCTGGGGCGCCCGGAGGCCAGGTCGACCAACCGGAAGGCGCCGTCCCTCCGCTCTCGAAACCGGGATTCGTGAGCAGGTTCTGGGCCGAGGCCGCGCCCGGGACGAGGGCGGCAAGAACAACGAGGCTCGGCAGCACGCTCGCGCGCATGGTGGCTCCTCTGGTCTTCCTGGACTGCTCTGCCACTCAACCGCCTGGCCCGTGTGCAGGTTGCGCGGAATCCGCCGCGGGTTCCTGGCTGGCAATCCGGCCGGCTTTCTGCAAACTGGAGCGGTCGCACTCGCACGCGCACAACGAGCGGAGGCGGAGATGGGGCTCACGATTCAGGTGGTCGATGCCTTCACGGCCGAGCCGTTCTCCGGCAACCCGGCCGCGGTCACCCTGCTTCCGGAGCCGCGGGAAGCGGGCTGGATGCAGCGCGTCGCCCGGGAGATGAACCTCTCCGAGACCGCGTTCCTGGTGCGGCGCGACGACGGCTTCGACCTGCGCTGGTTCACGCCGGCGACGGAAGTGGACCTCTGCGGGCACGCCACCCTGGCGTCGGCCCACGTGCTGTGGGAGACGGGCAAGCTCCCCAGCGACCAGCCCGCACGCTTCTACACGAAGAGCGGCGCGCTCGGCGCCGAACAGCACCACGGCTGGATCGCCCTCGACTTTCCGGCCACGCCCCCGGAGGCGGCGGAGCCGCCCCCTGGCCTGGTCGAGGCCCTCGGCGTCTCTCCCGTGTGCGTCGCCCGCAGCCGCTTCGACTATCTGCTGGAGGTCGCGAGCGAGGCCGCGGTCCGGCAGGCGCGTCCCGACTTCGGCGCACTCAGCCAGGTCGAGGCGCGGGGCGTCATCCTCACCAGCCGCTCCGACTCGCCTCGATTCGACTTCGTCTCCCGCTTCTTCGCGCCGCGCGCCGGCGTCGACGAGGACCCGGTGACCGGATCGGCCCACTGCGCCCTCGGCCCCTACTGGTCGGCGCTTCTCGGCAAGCACAGGCTCGCCGCCTTCCAGGCCTCGGCGCGCGGCGGCGTGGTCGGCGTCGAGGTGCGCGGGGAGCGCGTACTGCTCGAGGGCCAGGCGGTGACGGTCTGGCGCGGCGAGCTGCTGGACCCGGCCTGCCGCTGACGGCTGACCGCAGAGAGCTGATCGCTCCCCCTTCCCGGCCGCAGCGCCCGCCTCACGCCCCGCGCCGGGCCGCGACCAGGCGCCCCAGGCGCGCCTCGAGTTCGCTCGTGTGCTCTTCGAGCGTGACCGGCGGCGTGACCTGCTCCGCCATCGCCGCGATGCGCTCGGGCTCGTGGATCAGCGTGGCGAGCTGGCGCGCCAGGTCCTGCGCGTCCCCGGGCTGGAACAGCAGGCCGTCCACGCCGTGCCTCACCGCCTCGGCCATGCCGCCGAGGTTCGAGGCCACCACCGGCACGCGCGCCGCGCGCGCCTCCTGGATGCTGATCGGGTAGTTCTCGAGCCAGATGGACGGCACGACCAACACGTCGATGGAGGCGAAGGCCTCGCCGATGCGGCCGCGCGGTACCGAGCCGGCGAAGCGGATCGGCAGCTTCTCGGTCCAGGGGCGCAGGCTCGACACGTACCACGGGTAGAAGTCCGGGCGGCCGAAGATGACCAGCTCGCCGCGGCCCTTCAAGTAGCGCATGGCCTCGACCGCGATGTGCACGCCCTTGTGCGGCGAGATGGTGCCGATGAAGCCGAACACCGGGTCCCGGCCCGCGAACGACGGTCTCGGCCCGGGCAGGTCGATCCCCTGGATGCCGAGGGGCACGACCTCCACGCGCTCCGCTGGCAGCCCGAACGAGACCACCAGGTCGCGCACCGTGCAGGACGGCGAGAGGATGAGGTCGAGATGCGGCAGCATGTCCGCGAGTGCGCGCGCGCGCAGGCGGAAGCCCTCTTCGAGCTCGGCCGCCGCCGAGCTGGTCGCGGCTTCAGCGCGCGACCGGCGCGGCAAGAGGCGCGCCGCGCCCGCCAGGCGGCTGCCGCGCCACGCGTCCACCACGGGCGCCAGGTCGAAGCCGGCCACCTCCTTGGTCCAGCGGATCGCCGAGATCACGCGCTTCTCCAGCGGCGACTGCGCGAACTTGAAGTCGGTAATGCACGCGGCGCAGCGCCGCGGCGCGGGCCCGGGGCAGACCTTCTCGCCGCGCTCCATGAGCTGGCCGAAGCGCGCGCAGTACAGCCAGAAGTCATGCAGCGTCAAGAGCGCCGGGATGCCGCGGCGCGCGGCGATCTCGGGCAGGCGCATGGACAGCAGCATGAGGTGCTGAAAGTGCACCGCGTCCGGCCGCACCTCGTCCAGCACCTGGGCGAAGGCCCGCTCGGCCGGCTCGTTGAGGAAGGTCTCGGCGAAGGACCCATAGAGCAGGTTGTTGATCAGGACATGGCAGGGCATGCCCTTGTGCCGGCGCCGCACCAGGCGGTAGTTCGGCTCGGACAGCACCTTGTCGGTGAAGAAGAGGTGCACCTCGTGCCCGCGCTCGCGCAGCGCGCGCGCCACGCCGTCCGTGTACACCTCCGTCCCGGCCGAGTGCCGGGGCAGGAAGAAGTGCAGGACCTGCAGCAGTTTCATCGCGATGAGCGTACGTAGCGCGCGACGCGCTCCGGCGTCACGCGCACGCCCCGAAGCCCGTCGATGATGCCGCGCATCTTGGCGAAGGCGGCGAGCGGCCGGCCCTGCAGCGTCGCCACCGCGAACGCTCCGGGCAGGCCGATGATGTCGAAGAGGATGAAGCCCAGCCAGGCCTTCCACGTGCCGTGGCGGCGCAGGAAGTGCACCGAGTTGACGGCGTTCATGTACTTGCGCGCCGGCGTGTAGCCGTGGCCGGTCGAAGAGGAGGCGTCGTGGTAGGCGATCGCGCCGGCGACGAAGCGGTTCGTGTAGCCGGCGTCGAGCACGCGCCGGCCGAAGTCCACGTCCTCCATGTAGCAGAAGAAGGACTCCTCGAGCAGGCCGACCTTCTCGAAGACGTCGCGCCGCACCATGAGCACGCAGCCCGGCAGGTAGTCGACGTCCTCGTCGTCGCGGAAGCGCCCGTTCTGCGCCTGGCCGAAGCCGCGCAGGCGCGTGATGTTCTCGCGATGGGAGAGCACGCCGCCAGCCGCCCACACGCGGCCGTGATTGCGCGCGGTGAGGATGATCGGCCCGGCCGCGCCCGCCTCCGCCCCCGCCTGCAGCGCCGCCTCGAGCGAACTGATGCAGCGCGGGTCGACCTCGACGTCGTTGTTCACCAGCACGACGCGCTCGGCGCCCGCCGCGAGCGCCGCCTTGATCCCGAGGTTGCTGCCGCCGGCGAAGCCGAGGTTCTGCCCGGTCTCGATCAGGCGCAAGGCGGGGAAGCGGGCGCGGATGCGGTCGCGCGACCCTTGGTCGGAGCCGTTGTCCACCACGATGATGCGCGGCACGGCTGGAGTCGATCTCTGCAGGGCCTCGACGCAGCGGATCGTGTCGGCGGCTCTGTTCCAGTTCAGGATGACCGCAACCGTCCCAGCGGTCGAACCGGGCTCGGTGGTTCGCTCCATCAAAGAGGATTGTAGCCGACGCCCGGGGCCCGGCCCGCGCAAATCCACGGCCGCGCAGGCTCCCCCTCAGCCGGCAAGCGGCCGGATCAGCGCCCAGTAGGCGCGCAGGAGCCGCGAGAGCAGGCGCTCGGCGAAGGTCCCGCCCGGGCGGCGCTCGATGCGCGGCGAAAACGTCAGGTCCGGGGCGCCGAGCAGGTCGCGGTCGCGCAGGCGCCGCAGCGGCTTCAGCCGGCGCCGCTCGGCGCGCACGTGCGGCAAGAGGGCGATGAGCGACGCCTTGGCGCGCACGTAGTCGCGAAGCGCCCCCTGGCTCCAGGCAAAGATCACGTAAGCAGCGCCCAGGACGAGCACCCCGGGCAGGGCGAGGAGCAGCGTGCGCGCGCGGTAGCACTTCAGCACCAGGAGCCAGCGGTTGCGCGAATGCAGGAAGAGGCGGCGCGCCGGATAGACCGGCCCGCCGCGGAAGGAGATGCCCGCGGTGCCGGAGCGGTGCTCGACCAGGGCGTCCGCAACCGCGCGGATGCGGTAGCCGCGCAGGCGCAGGCGGTAGGACAGGTCGCTGTCCTCGAACAGGATGAAGAACTCCGGATCGTAGCCGCCCACCTCCAGGAGCTTGTCGCGGTCCACGAGCGCGGCCAGCGAGATGAACGCGTCCACGTCCGCGTCCTCCGCGGCGCACTCGGCGAGCGGGCGGAAGAAGTGGCGCAGCGCCAGCACGCCGGCGTAGTGATGGAAGCCGCCGTCATAGTGCACCACGCCGGGATGCGCGGCGTCGAGCGCGCGCGGACAGGCCACCGCGATGTCGGCGCTCGCGGCGAGAGCCGCGTGGAGCTTCCGCACGCAGTCCGGCCGCACCACCACGTCGTGATCGAGCTGGAAGACCAGGCGCGTGCGCACCTCCTGGAGCGCGCGGTTCCGCGCCGGGCAAGGGCCGTCGTTTCGCTCCATGCGGATCAGGCGCACGCCCGGGAAGTCGCGCGTCACGAGAGCGGCCGTGCCGTCGGTCGAGGCGTTGTCCACCACGATCACCTCGGCGAAGGCCGCGCCCTCCTGAGCGAGGAGTGCGCGCAGGCAGTCCCCGAGGTCGATCTCCCCGTTGTACGCGGTCACGGCTGCGGTGATCGGCTCGTTCATGAGTGGGCGGAACGCGGCTCGCCGGGCTAGGCGAGCGGCGGCTCGAAGTCCTCCGCGCGGCACACCCGGCGATTCCTCAGACAGTGCGGCAGCAGCAGCAGGGCCGCGAACGTCGCTCGGCAGGCGATCCACAGTCCGCCGCGCGTCTCCTTGATGCTCCGCTCCAGGCCGATGGTGCCGGTGGCGTCGCTGGCGTGCGCGCCGCCCTTCCACCCCAGGCCCTTCAACCCGAGGGCCCAGGCCGCGGCCAGGACCTGCCCCCAGGAGCAGTTCTTGAAGGCGTAGAGCCAGAAGTTGCGCACGTGGTAGTAGAGGGAGCGCTTGCCGGCCTTCAGGCCAAACGGCGTCTTGTGGAAGATCTCCGCGGCCGGGAGCTGCAGGATGCGGCAGCCGAGGCCGAGCACGCGCGCCGCCAGGTCGCGCTCGTTGCCGTAGATGAAGAACACCTCGTCGTAGTAGCCGGCGCGCCTGAGCACGTCGCTGCGCGCCAGCGTGCCGCAGCCGCGGAAGGTCGCCATGTAGCGCTCGCAGTTGACGCGCTCCGAGCGCAGAAATGCCTCGGGCATGCCCGGCTCGACCACCTTCGAGGAGATCATGGCCGTGGTCGGCGGCTCCTGCTGCATGCGCGTGAAGAGCGTCTCCAGCCAGGAAGGCGGCGCCACCACGTCGTCGTCCATGATCGCCACGTAGGGCTGCGTGGCCGCCCTGAAGCCCATGTTGAAGGTCTCGCAGGCGCCGGTCTGATCGCTCCTCGAGGAAAGCAGGCGCACTTGCGGGAACTCGTTCCGGATCATCTCCGCTGTGCCGTCCTTCGAGCAGTTGTCGACGACGATGATCTCGGCGGGCGGAGTGGTCTGGCGCGCGAGGGCGCGCAGGTTCTCGCGCAGGTCGTCGCGCTTGTTCCAGGTGGCGATCACGGCCGAGACGTGCGCGCGCGGCCGCGCCGGATCCAGGACTACGTCGGCGGCACGCGCCGCGCCCGCGGCGGCCTCCACGCAGAAGGCGCGCGCCGCTGCGGCGAAGCCAGCCCACTCGCGCAGGCGCGCCGGCACGATCTCGAGGTACGCCTCGGCCGCCTCCACGTCCGGCAGGTCCACGTTCACGGTGCGCGCGCGGTTGGCCTGGAGGGTCTTCGCGGCGATGTCCAGGTAGGCGCGCTGGCTGGCGAAGCACCGGAGCGCGCGCTCCTTCTGCGCCAGCACCGGCGTGATGTCGAGGAGGAACCCCGCGGGCTGCGGCTCGTTCACCTCATAGAGGAACCCCGCGGGCGCGGGCGCGAGACCCTCCAGGGCCGCGGCGGCCAGCAGAAAGGCGGCGCGGTGGTCAGGGTGATGCTCGAACGGCGAGGGGATGTAGAGGACGCGCGGGCGCAGGGTCTCGAGCAGGCCGCGCACTCCGGCCAGGAAAGCCCCCTCCGGCCTGAGGCCGCCGTCCGGGAAGTCGAGGCCCACGGAGCGGCTGACGCCGAGCGCCTGGCCGGCGGCGCGCGCCTCCTCGCGCCGCACGCGCGCGATGGCGCCGCCCTGGCGCCCCTCGCGGTCGCCGCCCGCGCCGTCGGTCAAGTGCACGATCACGACCTCGTCGCCGCGGCCGGCGTGCAGGGCGATCGCGCCGCCCGCGCCGATGACTTCGTCGTCCGGGTGCGGCGCGAGCACCACCACGCGCCCCTCCGGCACGGTGCGGAAGTCGCGGAGAGGCAGGAAGGTGTACGCGGCGTCGAAGGGCGCGGCCGCCGCGCCTCCGCCGCCGCGCTCTGCGCGCTCGGCCACGAGCCGGGCCACCACGCGATCGCGCGCCTCCAGGCGCTCGTCGTCCAGGAAAGGCGCCGCGCCGGGCGCAGGCGCGCCGCCGGCGCGAGCGCGCTCGTACACGGCCGCGAGCCGGCTCGCGTGCTCGGCGATGGTAAAGGCGCGGCTCGACGCGGCGCGGCGCATCT
>DYIW01000223.1 GCA_020723465.1 Phycisphaera mikurensis | reverse complement strand
CTTGCGCCACGAGGAGGACCGCCGCGCGGCGGACCCGGCGCGACGCGCCTTGCTGCTCGACGAGTTGGCGTACCTGTTCGGCAGTCTCTCCCCGTGGCCCGGCCAGATCCTCTCCCAGTCGCTGCTTGGCTTCTCCCCCAACGAGATCGCCCGCGGCGCCGCGCGCTCGCCTCTGGCGGTGCGGAAGGCCCTGTGGCGGATCCGTTCCCGCCTGCGAACGCTCTGCCGCAGCGCGGTGGTCTGAGCGAGGATGCTCGCTGCCCCGAGAAGCAAGGCGGCCGGCCCGGCGTCTGCTGCGCGCGTTCCTCCTTGCGGGTCACGTGCCGTGACCCGCGCGTTCCCCGGGTGAAGACCCATCGGCGCCTCTTCCCTGCCCGGGCGAAAGCTCGCGCCGGGACGCGCCTCGCAGTCGACTCCGCGAGTCGAGGAGCGCGCGCTGGGGGTGTCGTGTCCTGGATGCGTTCCCAGGCCGGCCAGGCCCCTTATCGGCCGCACGCGGGCAGAATCTGGAGTCCGCGCCCGGACGTTACTCCCGGCTCCACCCTGTCCCCCTCTCGTAACGCCCGGGACGCGTCCTGACGCCCCAACAGGCCGAATCTCGGCCTTTTCACCGCCTCGGCATTGGGCATGAGGCTTGCGGTGCGTGCCGTGCCAGGGTCGCCGGAGCGCGCCTCCCGCGGCGGCCGAGCGCCTCTACACCCACGAGAACGGAGGGTTCCATGAACGTCCCGCTCTGCGCCTTCTTGATTGCACTCGCCTCGACCGCGACGACCGACCTGAAACCCGACCGGGTGTCCCTGCTGCGCGTCAACCAGAACCAGAAGAGCGCGCCGCTCTCTCTGTGGATGTACCAGAACGACGGCCCGGCCGCGGACTTCTGCGGCGCCTTCTGCCTGAGCGACGCCAAGATCGCCAAGACGCAGGGCATGCGGCCGGCGCGCCACTACTTCCCGGCCGACTTCGACGGCGACGGCGTGGACGAGCTCATGCTCGTGCGCGAGAGAGCGGCCGCCTCCGACCACGGCCTGCAGCTCCGCGTCTATCGCATGCCGGACTACATCTGGGGCGACACCGGCAAGCCGCTGCTGTCCACCAAAAAGAACGGCCTGGGCAGCGCGACCGGCGACCTGCGCGTCGTGCTGGTCGGCGCCATCGAACTCGGCGGCGGCGACGCGGACGAGCTGCTGGTCGTGCGCGAGAGACTGAACGGGGAGCAGGTGCTGGAGATCCGCAACCTCCCCGCCGGCCAGGGCGAGCCCAGCGGACCGCCCATCCGCTCCGATCAGACCTTCGGGCACGCCGCTCTCGACAACAACGTGGCCGTCGCTGGCGTCGACTCGCAGGGAGACGGCGTCGAGGAGATCGCCGTCATCCGGCGCGCTCCCGGCGGCCAGGAGAGCCTGTTGCTCTTCAAGCCTCCGGCCGGCCCGTACGGCGAGACCGGCGAGCCGCTCGCGTCCTATGACGAAGTGACCGCGCCCGCCGGCTGGTCGAACGTCGCGCTCGGCCGGATCCGAATGGAGGAGAACAAGCCGGAACGCGTCATCCTCACCCAGGCGACGGCTGGGGGCGCGTCGCGCATTCTCGTCTACCCGCTGCCGAGCGCCGTCGGCCAGACGCTGCCCGCGCCCTCCTCGCTCGACGAGACTCCCGGCCACCACGGACCGGAGAAGCCGCTCGTCGCCGCTTTCGGCTTCCGCGACAATCCCGAGCCGCTGCCAAGCGGCCCGACGCTGAACGGCGCCTTCAAGCTGGCCTTCACCTACGCCCTCAAGGCGGGCGACGACGCGTCCTGGACCGGGACCATCGGCCCCTTCTACGGCGCCACCGCCCAGCTCGTCGGCAGCACCAACTGGACGCTTGCCATGGACACCGCCGGCACCGTCCTGCAAGGCGTGCTCAAGGGCGGCCTGAAGAGCGGCTCCACGATCACCTTCACCGGCTCGCCGACCATCAGCCTCGAAGTGACGCACCAGAGCGAGATCGCCAACGTCGGCGACGTCATCGTCATCACCTACGGCAAGGCGACCCTCTCCATCGACGAGACGGGCATCGTGAGCGTGGTCGAGGACGTCGGCGGAGCGCCCGGCACGAGCGAGCTGCGCGACTCGACCGGCACGCTCAAGCGGGAGATCGCGGCCTACTCCTTCAAGAACGACAAGTAGATCGGCGCCGCGCCTCCCGGATTGGCGTGGTCCGCCCTGCGCCCGGGCACTACGCTGCGGCGCACGCGGGGTGGCGCGCTCGCGGCCCCGAGGGCGGCGACCGATGATGGAACCGTTCGCGCCGTACGGCCAGACGCACTGCGCGATGCTCCTGCTGTGTGCGGGCGGCTGGCTGCTGGCCATTCGCGCGGCGCGCCGCCGGCGCGGCACGCCGCGCGAGCGCCGCTTCCGCCTCGCCTTCGGCCGGTCCATCCTGCTGCTGAACGCGGCCTGGCTGGCCTGGAAGGTCACACCCGGCCGCTTCGATCTGGCCGACTCGCTGCCGCTGCACCTCTGCGACGCCGCCTGGATGGCGGCTGCCTGGTCGCTGCTCTCCGGCGGCGACCCGCGCCGCCTGCGCCATCAGCTCGTCTACTACTGGGGCCTGGGCCTGAGCCCGCTCGGCCTGCTCACGCCCGATCTGGACGCGGGCCCGGCCACGATCGGCTTCTGGGTCTTCTGGATCCGCCACTGGCAGATCGTGGGCGCGGCGCTGGTCAACCTCGCGGCCTTCCGCGTGCGGCCGAGCTGGCGCGCCTTCCTCGGCGCGTGCGCGGTCACGGCCGCGCTGGTGGCGCCGGTGACGCTCCTGAACGCCGCCTGCGGCACGTTCTACTTCTACACCGGCCCTTCGCTCCCCGGGAACCCCACGCCTCTCGACCTGCTCGGCCGCTGGCCGCTGCGCATCCTCTGGATCGTGCTGCTCACCGCCCTGCTCTTCTTCCTGATGACGCTGCCCGCCGCGTTTCGCCGCAAGCGCGGCGCCTGAGCCCGTTGGACTGCGCGGCCGCCGGGCGGTATAAACGCGCGCGGGCGGTCTGTGCCGCCCAGGAGCGACGAACATGCAGGACAATCCCCTGGCGCGCCTTTGCGAGCTCGGCCAGAGCGTCTGGTACGACTACATCCGGCGCGATCTGATGGAGTCCGGGACGCTCCTGCGCTACATCGCGCAGGACCGGCTGCGGGGAATGACCTCCAACCCGACGATCTTCCAGCAGGCCATCGCGAAGTCCAACCTCTACGACGCCGACATCCGAGCCGCGGGCGCGCGCCTGGAAGTCCCGTCCCTGTTCGAGAAGATCGCGGTCACCGAGATCCAGAACGCGGCCGACCGCTTCCGCCAGGTCTACGAGCAGACCGGCGGCCGCGACGGCCACGTGTCCCTCGAGGTTGCCCCGACGCTGGCGCGCGACACGCAGGCCACGATCGCCGAGGCGCGGCGCCTGTGGCGGGCCTGCGCGCGCGAGAACGTCATGATCAAGATCCCCGGCACGAAGGAAGGGCTGCCGGCCGTCGCCGCCTGCCTCGAGGAGGGAATCAACGTCAACGTCACCCTGCTCTTCGCCGAGGCGCGCTACCGCGAGGTGATGGAGGTCTGGCTCGGCGCGCTGGAGCGGCGCGTGGCGCGCGGCCTGCCCGTGGACCGCGTGACGTCGGTGGCGAGCTTCTTCGTCAGCCGCGTGGACAGCGCCGTGGACCAGGCGATCGACCAGAAGTGCTCGGCGCTGTCCGCCGCCGACGCCGCGCGCCTGCGCGCCTGCCGGTCGCGGCTCGCCATCGCCAACGCGCGCCTGGCCTATCGCGCCTGGGAGGAAGTGGTGCGGGACGGCAAACGCTTCCGCCAGCTCGCGGCGCGCGGCGCGCAGGCCCAGCGCCCGCTCTGGGCCTCGACCTCCTCCAAGGACCCGGCCCTGCCGGACGTCTACTACGTCGAGGCGCTGATCGCCCCGCACACGGTCAACACGATGCCGCCCCAGACCTACGACGCCTACCGCAACCACGGCGTCCCCGAGGTGCGCATCGCCGCCGGTCTGGACGAAGCGCGGCAGTGCTTCCGCACCATCGAGCGCTTCGGCATCGACTTCGCCCGCGTCACGGACTTCCTCGAGGAGGACGGCGTGAAGAAGTTCGCGGAGTCGTACCGTGCTTTGCTCCAGGCGATCCAGTTGAAGCGCGAGGCGATTTCTTGAGCCGCCTCGCGCCCGCACGCCGCGACAACCCGGGAGACCGACCCTTGGTCCCGACTGCGACCTCGGTGCTGCTCGAAGTCCAGGGACTCTGCTACTCCTACGGCGGGCTGAAGGCCGCGGACCAGGTGTCCTTTCACGTCGACCGCGGAGAGATCTTCGGCCTCCTCGGGCCGAACGGCGCGGGCAAGACCACGACCATCTGCTGCGTGGCGGGTGTCAAGCGCCCGCAAGAGGGGACGCTGCGCTTCGCCGGCGCCGACTTCACGCCGAGCCGCTGCGCCGAGCAGCGCCGCCGCCTCGGGGTCGTGCCGCAGGAGCTGGCGCTTTACGACGGGCTGACCGCGCGCGAGAACCTGCAGTTCTTCGCCGCCGTCGCCGGCCTGCGGGGTGCGGCCGCGCGCGCCGCGGTCGAGCGCGCGCTCGAGCTGGCGGGCCTCGTCGAGCGCGCGGGTGACCGCGTGAGCACCTATTCCGGCGGCATGAAGCGCCGCCTCAACCTGGTCATCGGCTGCCTGCATGATCCCGAGCTGATCATCCTCGACGAACCGACGGTGGGCGTCGATCCGCAGTCGCGCAACCACGTGTTCGACGCCCTGGAGGCGCTGAGCGGCGAAGGGCGCACGCTGCTCTACACGACGCACTACATGGAGGAGGCCGAGCGGCTCTGCGACCGCGTGGCGATCATGGACTGCGGCCGGGTGATCGCCGCCGGCCCGCCGCCGCGGCTCGCCGAGGAGGCCGGCATCCCGGGGGAGAACCTCGAACAAGTGTTCCTCAAGCTCACGGGCAAGAGGCTGCGCGACACATGAACCTGCTGCACGCGACGTGGACCCTGGCGCGGAAGGACCTGCGCCTCTACCTGCGCGACCGCACCGGCATGCTCCTTGGCTTCGGCCTGCCCGTGGTGCTCGTGCTCACCTTCGGCTTCGTCTACAAGATGGCGTTCGGCCGCCAGGGGGGAATGACGACCACCACGCTGTGGGTCGCCGACCTCGACCAGACCGACACGAGCCGCGCCTTCCTCTCCGCCCTGCGCGCGAACAACATGCTGAGCGTCCGCCCGCGCGCCGGCGAGGACGCGGCGGGCGCTGACGCGCTCCGCAGCAAGGTCGAGGACGGCGAGGCGCACCACGCGCTGGTCATCCAGCCGGGCTTCGCTGAGGAGCTCGACGCCGGCCGTTTCCCGGCGCTGACCATGTACCGCGACCCGGACCGGACGCTCGAGGCGCAGCTCGTCTCCATCGCCCTGATGCAGAGCTTCTTCCACGCCGCCGACCCGCAGCAGGCGGCGCCGCTCATGACCGCGCGCGCGCTCGAACTCGCCGGCCTGCCCGAGGCCTGGCGCGAGCGCATGCAGGCTCTCGCACGCGGCTTCTCCGGCTCGGTGGAGGCGCTCTTCCTCGAAGCGCAAGCGCAGGACCTGCTGCCGGCCGGAGCGCCCGGCGCGGAGCCCGCGGCGCCTGACTTCTCCACGGTCATGCGCGGGCTCATCCCGGTCGAGAACGTCGACATCAAGCCGCCTGACCGGCCCAAGGAGCTGAGCTACATGCTCGCCCACAATGTGTCCGGCATCAGCGTGATGATGCTCATGTTCGGCCTGGTGGCGTGCGGCACTCTGCTCATCCAGGAGCGCGAGCAGGGCACGCTGCGCCGCCTGCTGCTCTCCGCCATGCCGCGCCGCTCGATCCTCTGGGGCAAGTTCCTCTTCACGGCGATCATCGGCGTCCTGCAGCTCGCGCTGATGTTCGCGGTCGG
The DNA here is from genome assembly GCA_020723465.1 of Phycisphaera mikurensis. Classification (GTDB taxonomy): domain Bacteria; phylum Planctomycetota; class B15-G4; order B15-G4; family JADJEK01; genus JACQZJ01. The sequence continues at coordinate 4,275 of DYIW01000223.1, read as the reverse complement.
AGAGCTGGTCTTCGGCGTGAGCCTGCTGCACGATCCCGCCACCCTGCTGGTGCTCTCCGCCGCGCTGGTCTTCGCGGTGACCGCCTTCGGCATGCTCATCGCCTCCCTCGCCCGCACTACGCGCCAGGCCGAGGGCCTGTCCACCATCATCATCCTGGTGATGTCCGCCGTGGGCGGCGCCTGGTTCCCGATCCAGATGTTCGACTTGCCGCTCGCCGGCGAGATCGTGGCCAAATGCACCCTCACCTGGTGGGCGATGTCCTCCTTCCAGGGCATGTTCTGGCACGGCAAGCCCTGGACCGACCCGAGCATGCTGGGGCAGATCGGCGTGCTGCTGGCCTTCGGCGCTATCGCCGCGGGCTGCGCCGGGTTCGCGTTCCGCAGGCGCTACGTGGAGGCGTGAAGGCGGGGGCGCTTGAGACCGGAGACGCCGCCCTTGCCGCGCAGGAGACGCTTGCGTCGCAGCGCCTGGGTGTTGGTGCTGCTGGTCCTGCTGGGAACACTGCTGTTCGCGCCGACCCTGCTCTCCACACGGGCACTGCGGCCCGTGCTCGAGTTCCTCCTGCGCCTGCGCTGCGGCGTGCCGGTCGAGGTCGAGGCCGCGACGCTCCGCTGGCTGGCTCCCTCAACCTTCACGCGCGTGACCCTGGGCTCGCCGCCGGGCTTCGCCGATCAGCCGCTCCTCCGTGCCGAGGAGATCGTGCTTGGCACGTCTTTGCTCGGCTTCTTGACCGGCCGCTCGCCCCTGAGCCTGTCCTGCTGCGGCGCCACGCTGAAGGTCGTGCGCGCGCCCGGCGGCAAGACCAACCTCGGGGACGCCCTCGGCGCAAGGGGCAGCGCCGCCCTGCGCCAGGCGCTCGGCGAGCCGCTGCGCGTCGTCGTGAGAGAGTCTGCACTCGAGGTCAGCGATCGCCAGACCGGTCAAACATCGTTCCTGTCGCAGGCGGAGCTGGAATGGGCGGTGGCTCAAGACGGATCGCGCGTGATCGCCGGCGGCGGGCTCATCGAGGGACCGCAAGGCGCGGGAGCGCTGCGGCTGCGCCTCGCCGTGGAAGGAGCGGGAAGCGCCTGCCGCGCCAGCCTCGACCTCGCGGCCCGGAATCTGCACCTCTCGGGCTTCGCCCCGCTCCTCGAGGCGCTCGTCGAGGGCGCCGTGCTGGAGGGCCAGCTCGACCTCGATCTGACTGCGCTCCTCGGTCCCGGCCGGCGCGCGGACATCGCCGGCTCGGGCACGGTGCGGGGGCTGTACTGCGCCGCCGCTCCCTGGACAGGAGGCACCGCGGTCGCTGACTCCCTGATCTCGCTCGCGGGCGGCTGCTCCATCGACCTGGACCGCCGCCAGGCGATCTTCGACTCCTTCCGCCTGGCCAGCTCGGTGCTCGACGTGGACGCGCGCGGCTCCATCTCGATCTCCCCCGCCGGCTTCTCCGGCGACCTCGAGGGACGCGCGGGCATCAACCTGGGGCGGGCCGCGCTCAAGGCGCGGCCCCTGGCCTCCGCCGTTCTCCCGGTCCAGGCCGCCGGCGGCGACGTGGAGATCTCGTTCCGGCCCGGCAGGAACGGCGCCATGCACGTGGCGCTCTCGGGCGAGGGCCTGGCCGCGCAGCTCACGCGCGAGCGCCGCCTCGGCCTGGGCGAAACCTACGCCGAGGCGGACCTGAACGTCTGCGCCGAGCCGTTCGGCGTGGCGCTCGAAGGGCTGTGCTTCTCCACGCGCTTCCTGGAAATCGAGGGCCGGGGCATGCTGCGCCTGGCGCCGGACGGCTCGCTCGCGGACCTGGCCTGCGACGCGCGCGTCACCGGGGAAGAGGCGCGCACCATCCATGAGTTCCTGATGAACCTGCGCCTGGTGCCGTCCTTCCTGGTGGCCGGCGGCGTGGACCTGCGCCTGCGCGCGGACGCGAACGCCGAAGGCCTGGCCTGCTCGGCCGACTTCGAGTCGCAGGACTTCGACGTGCGCTACATCGACGCCTCGGACGGAATCGAGGACAACTACTACTTCCGCGGCCGGCCGCTGCACGCACACCTGGAGGGCTCGTGGCCGCGGCGGGCGCCCGCGGTTCTCTCGGCCCTGCGCGCCACGTTCAGCCTGACCGCGCCGGGCGCGGTCATCCAGCGCAACGAGCTCACCGACTTGCGACTGGACGCTGCGCTCGAGGACGGAGTCGTCCGGCTGGACCGCTGCGCGGGAGCGTTCTTCGGCGAGGGGAGGGTCGAAGCCACGGGCAGCCTGGAGACAGGACGCGCCGAGGGCCCGCGCCTGCGGCTGCACGTCACGGGCAGCGACCTGCTGCTGAAGGCGTTCCCGGCCGCGCTCGCCGGAGCGGCGACCGGCGTCTTTGCCGCGGAAGGCGGCTGCTGGAAGGTCAAGTCCACGTGCAGGATGTCCGGGCTGCTCGAGGTCGAAGGCTCTGGCCGCGGCCTCACGCAGTGGCTCTCGACCGCGTCGGGGACGGGACGGATCGAGATCGGACCCGGGGAGGTGGAAGGATCGGCGCTGCTCGAACGGCTTGCGGCTGGCGCGGCGCCCGGCGGCGGCCGGCGCATCGAGGGCATCAGCGCGGACCTGTCCTGGCGCCAGGGGACGCTCCACGCCGAGCCCGTCGTGATCCGCCTGGCGCAGCGCGATTTCGTCATGGCCGGAGACGCGCACTGGTCCGGGAGGTTCCACTTCGTCGTGCCCGCCAGCAGCGTCTTCGACGCCGGCTTCATCCAGCGGCACGGCGCGGCCTGGCCGGATGACATCTTCCAGATCACCGGCTCCATCGACGCTCCCAGGCTAAGGCTGCCCGACGCCGGGGAGTGGATCCATGCGGCCGCCGCAGGTCGTCTTGACGAGGCGCTCCGGAATCTGTTCACTTCAGGCACGTGAACCCTGCCCGGGGGGACGGTTGAGCTGCCTTGAAGCGAGTGGGACAACCGAGGACGCGGCAGTTCCTCCGTTGTGGACGAGAGAGCAACTCTCGTATGATGAGGGGGTACGGGAAGCAACCGGCTTCGATCGCGGTTTCGAGGCCGGCACCGTTTGGAGTGGTTGTCCGCATCTCAAGGGAGGGGTGGCAAGATGACTGAAGAGAGACAGGGGACCGCGGCCTTCGAGTGGACCGATCCGTATCAGCGCGCGCTGGACCGCGTGCGCACCTCGAGCGATCGCCAACAGTTCCTGGAGGACCTGGTCAACGCCAGCATCCTCCTCGGCGGAGCGACGAAGGCGCACGCCATGCTCATGGACCGCACCACCGTCGTCGCCGAGACCGGGCGCACGGCCGACGGCGGCTCCTACCCGGTGCCAGAGGATCATCGCAAGCACGCGGCGCGCGCGGCTTCCGGCACCGGCAAGAAAGGCGAGGGTGCGAGCCCGCGCGTCGAATCCAGCGACTGCTCCTTCCTCGTGTCCTTCCACGTGAGGGATGGGCTGGCGGGGGCGCTCTGCCTGGAGCACGAGAACGCCTCGCGGCAGAACGGCCGCAATGACGCTCTCGTGGTCGCGCTCGCCCTGGCGGCGGCGGTCAGCCTGCGCGCCCGGGAGGCGGAGCTGGAGGCGAACGAACGCGCGAACCGGGCCGAGGCGCGCCTGCAGGAGATCGAGGCGTCCGCGGCGGCCGGCGGCATCGGGGCGGTGAAGTACCTCAAGCCCATCGCGGATCTCGAGCGCGACGCCATCGAACTGGCGCTGCGCACGACCAACTGGAACAAGGAAGAGGCGGCCCGGCGCCTCGGCATCTCGCGCGCCTCGATCTACATGAAGGTCCGGAAGTTCGACCTGAAGAGGCCGGCCCAGTCATAGCGTCGCCGGGCCGGCGAGAATAAACGCTCTTCATGTCCGAAATTCCTTCGCGGCGGCCTCTTGCCAGTTGACGTCGCGTCCGGATTGACCTACGGTCGCGCTGTACCGAGAAGTCGAACGAGGTCCGTCCATGAAACCACTCGAGATGCTCAAGACCGAGCATTCGTTGATCCGCCAGTACCTCGCCGTTCTCTCGCAGGCGCGCGAGCGGATGGAGGAAGGCGGACGGGTCCCCAAGCAGCTCTTCGAGCTGGCCGTGCGCTTCTCCCGCGACTTCGTGGACAAGTACCACCACTTCAAGGAGGAGCTGCAACTCTTCACGCTGCTCGCGCAGAAGCATGGCGGCGACTTCGACGGCCCCATCGGCTCGCTCAGGAGCCAGCACGAGAACGGCCGCAACCACGTGAATGCCATCGACCGCGCGAAGGAAGGGTACGACCTGGGGAGGGCGACCGAGGCGGGCGAACTGCTCGAGCATCTCGCGGCCT
>DYIW01000222.1 GCA_020723465.1 Phycisphaera mikurensis | reverse complement strand
ACGCTCCTCATGCCACCCTCCCCATCTCCGGTTCCCAGCCAAACAGCCGCGACGCTCACCGTCCTTGGAAGCGCGCCGGCCGCTTCTCCAGCAGGGCCGCGAGCCCCTCGGCGGCGTCCGCCGTGCGGAAGGTCATGGCCTGCGCCCGCGCCTCCACGTCGAGCGTCTCTTCCAGGGAGCGTGTCCCGCCGCCCCGCAGCGTCTCCTTGAGCGCGCGCACGGCCAGGGGAGCGCTGGCGGCGATCTGCGCGGCGAGATCCTCCACGACCTCGCCGAAGTCATCTCCCGCCACGCGGTTCACCAGGCCGAGCGCGAGCGCCTCGGCCGCACCGACCAGGCGCCCGCTGTAAAGCAGGTCGGCCGCGGCCGCGGGCCCCACCAGGCGCGGCAGGTTCCAGGTTCCTCCCATTCCCGGGTGGATGCCGAGCCGCACGAAGGTCATGCCCACCTTGGCGCGCTCGTGCATGACACGCAGATCGGCGCCGAGCGCGAAGCACAGCCCGGCGCCCACGGCGTGGCCGTTGATCGCGGCGATGGACGGCACGCGCAGCGACGCGATCGACAGGAACGAGCGGTAGAAGCTCCCCTCCCCGCCCAGGCCGGCGCCATCTTTCCTGACCCCGGCCTCGCGCGCCAGGCTCTCCAGGTCCGCGCCGGAACAGAACGCCGTGCCGGCGCCGCTGATGACGAGCACGCGCACGCCGTCGTCGGCGTTGGCGCGCTCCACCGCCTGGCGCACCTCGGCGCCCATCTCGGCCGTCATGGCGTTGCGACGATCGGGCCGGTTGAGGACGATGCGGCCCACGCCGCGTCCATCGACCTCGAACAGAATGCTCGTGAATGACATCGGCGCCTCCGTGGCCGCGCTGCAGGCGGTCGCGCCGTGGGCAGGGGCGGCGCGGGCAGCCACGCTACCAGGAGCGAGGCCGCGCCGCACCCGGCCCGGAGCCCGGTACACGCCTGGTCTCGGCACACAGCCGTTTGACGCCGGGCGCGCCGTCACGGTATTCTTGGGCCAGTCCTCGGGCCTGATGGAACCGGAACCGCGACCAGGGCCCCGGCGGGGCTTCGGGGAGCGGAACAAGGAGTAACCACATGCACAACGGTCATCTTCCGGTCGTCCTGAAGCGACTGGCGGCGCTCGCGGCGTTCGCGGCCCTGTGCGCCGTCCCGGCGCACGCGCAGACGCTCAGCGCACGCATCGATGGCGACGTGTTGAACGACCAAGCCGGCGCCGCGGTCGGCGGCGGCTTCGACGTGAACGGAGACGGCGCCGACGACGTGATCGTGGGCCTGCCCTACCGCGACGTCACGGGAATCAACGATGGGGTGGCGCGAGTCTATTCCGGCGCCACGGGAGCGCTGATCCACGAGCTGTCGTACGCCCAGCCCTACGCGCGCTTCGGTACCGCGGTCGCCTGCACCGGCGACCTCAACAGCGACGGCCGTGCCGAGCTGCTCGTGGGGGCGCCGCTGTACGACACCGGGGGAACGGACTGCGGCATGGCCTACGTGTTCTCGGGCTTGACCGGCGCCGTGCTCTACGCCCCGGGCGGGTCCTGAGGCAACCACTTTGGAGCCTCGGTCTCGGGGCTCGATGACGTGAACGGCGACGGCGTGCGCGACTTCATCGTTGGCGCCACGCACTACAACACCATGACCGGATACGTGCGGGTCTATTCGGGCGCGACGGGTGCGCTGCTCAAGCAAACCTACGGCGAGTATCAGTACGGCTACTACGGGTCGGCCGTGGCGAATACGGGCGATCTCAACGGCGACGGCACTGCGGACTACATGACCGCGGCGCCGCGCAACGCGGGCGGCCACGTCTACACGTATTCCGGCAAGACCCACGCGCTGATCTGGAAGGCCTCCGCGGCGCTGACTGGCGCCCGCATGGGTGACGCGCTCGCCGGCATCGGCGACGTCGACACCGACGGAACGGAGGACATCCTGGTGGGTGCGCCGGGTGTGGATAGCGGCTCGGCCACGGACGCCGGAGCGGCGTACATCCTCTCCGGGACCAACGGCGCGGTCCTGGCCACGTTCCTCGGCACCACGGCCTACGCCGAGTTCGGCTCGTCCGTCGCCTGCGTGGGCGACGCCAACGGTGACGGCAAGAAGGACTTCGCCGTGGGTGAGCCGCGCGCGGCTCCAGGCGGCCGCCCCAACGCCGGCATGGTCCACGTGTTCTCGGGCGCGACCAGCACGCTGCTCTACCAGTGCGAGGGCATGACCGCGATCGACCTGCTCGGATCGGCGCTTGCCGCGGCCGGCGACGCCAATGGCGACGATCGTCCCGACTTCATCGCGGGCGCGCCGGGCTCGCCCACCGGCGGAGGCATCAGCACCGGCTCGGCGTTCGTCTACTCGGGAACGCGGCTGCCGCTGCACGCCGCGCTGCCCGTGCTGCCAGCGGCCGGCGGCGGACAGGTCGCCTTCGAGCTGGACACCGGCAGCGCGAACGCCGGCAGACCGTACTACCTCCTCGGATCGATGAGCGGCATCGCGCCGGGCACACCGATCGGGTCGGTCATCCTGCCCCTCAACTACGACGCGTTCATGAACCTGACGCTGATCTTCGCCAACACGCCGGTGTTCGCCAACTTCTTCGGCCTGCTCGACGCCCAGGGGTGCGCAACTGCTACGCTGGACTCGCTCGGGCCGATCAGCCCCGCGGCGGTCGGCGTGCAGATGCACTTCGCGGCTGTCCTGGACTGGCCGCTCGACTACGCGACGAACGCCCACCCGGTAGAGATCATGCCGTAGCGCGGCCCGACCTCGGTCGAGCCGCCGGAGCCGGCGGCGCTGCGCCGGCGCGAAGCGGATTCTGGCCAGCGATCGCGACGGGCCAGGCTCGTCGCATCGCGGCGTGATGACTGTTCCGCGGACGGAAGGTCAGAGAAGGAGAGAAGGCCATGAAGACCCTGTCGCTCGCGCTCGCGCTCTTCCTTGCCGCACCCGCATCCGCCGCCGTGATCGTCGTCGACATCCAGGGCGGAGGCAACCACACCCAGATCCAGCCCGCGGTGAACGCGGCGCAGGACGGCGACACGATCCTCATCAAGACCCTGCCGCCCAACCACAGCTACGGGCCGTTCACCATCAACAACAAGTCCCTGACGCTGGTCGCCGAGAAAGGCGCACACGTCAGGACGTACCACCAGGACATCATCCTCCCCTGGATTTACAACGAGATCGAGAACCTCGGCCCGACGAAGACGGTCACGCTGTGCGGGATCGAGGGTTCCTTCAGGCTTTTCGGCTGCCAGGGCAGCGTACGCTTCGAGAACTGCGAGACCTTTGGCAAGCCGGGCTGGGCCGACGGCGAGTGGGGCTACGGTGCGGACGCCATCGCGGGCCTGCTCATCTACACTTGTTCGAGAGTCTCCTTCGTGCGCTCGACCATCGCCGGCGCGGACGGGGGATGGGCCACGGGTCCCTGGTACAACATCTGCACCGACCCCGCGCCCGGCCTGGTGGCCAACGGGGCGACGGTGGCGCTCTACCACTGCGTGGTCACCGGCGGCCATGGCTACCTGGGCTGCCCGGACGCGCCGCCCATCCAGCAGACCGGCAGCACGATCCTCGCTTACGACGCCACCAATATCGGCCCGCGCGACTTCGAGGGCAGCTCACCCCTGCGCCGCGGCGAGCAGGGGCAGATCCGCATCGCCTGCCAGCCAGGCGACTATGTCGTGCTCCTCCTGTCGGCCCATCCCGGGTTCCTCCAGTTCCCTGGCGTGACCGGGACGCTGCTGCTCGACGCGCCCTTCAACGGGGTCTTCCTGCTCGGGGTCTTTCCCGTGTCGGAACTGGTCATCCCGGTTGCCTTCAACGACATCCCCTCGATCGGCGTGGCCGCTTTCGATGTACCCTTCCAGGTCGGCTACATCACGGCACAGGGCACGGGCATCGTCGGACCGCTGACCGTGATGACGTTGCTCGATCCGCAATACTGACACGCGCGGCCCCGGTCAGGGCGTGGTGGCCTGCACCGCGTTCGATAGGGCGACACCCTGAACCGCGCCGGCGTCCTGGATTCCCCACTGGCACGTTAGCTTCAGGCCCGACGGGACGCCCGCGGGCATGACGAACGGCAGGGACAGACTCCCCGAGGCGGGCAGGATCACCGCAAGCTGCAGCGAGACGGGGACGGTGGCGAGCGTTCCTCCGTAGAACGGCGCCGGCGCATTCGGCCCGGCGGTGACGAAGAGGATGGCGAAGGCGCCGCCGGCGCCGTTGCTGAGATCGAGCGACCCCGAGCTCGATGCCTGGAGCGTGCCGGTGCCAACGAGCTGCGGGATTCCACTCGCGCCGCCGAGCCCGAAACCGATGTCCTGCCAGGCGCTCGCCGGCGTCACCGTGACCGACCCGACCATGCCGAAGGACTGGTGCGGGATGCAGTGGTAGTCGTAGCGGTTGTTGACGCGCGGATTCGCGGCCAGGAACGCCGTGTCGAAGACCACCGTCACCGTCGGGTTCGCCGAGTTCAGGGGCTGACTGAACGCCCCCAGGTCCTCGGTCACCGTGTGGCTCATCGTCCCCGAGTGCGTCCAGATGACCGTGTCCCCTTCGACGATCGTGATGTCCTTGGGAACGAAGTTGAGTCCCGACAGGCCGACGTTGTGCGTGGCGGCCAGAGCACCCGCAGCCGAGACAGCGAGCACGAGGAATGAAGCCGAGATCGGGCGTAGCAGCATGGTCCACCGTTGGCAGAAGAGCGGCTCGAGGGATAACGGGTAGCTCGGCCTGGCCGGGTCCGCCAGGGTCCGCTCGGCCCGAGCACGAAGGAAACGAAGGGTCCGCCGCGGGGCACCAGCCTTGCCCGACCAGACGTGGACCCCGCCTTGACCGCGAGCGGCGGGGCGACGCGCCGGCGGGAGCGGCGTTTCCCCGGCGCAGGGAGCGGCTGCGGCGGCGTGCCACCGGCGCCGACCGTCGCTCATCCGCGCCCGGCGGCCGCATTGCCTCCGCCGCCAGCGAGCTTCTTCACGTTCCTCGCGCACGGCCTGCACCGGAAGCCGCGACGCCGCTCCCGGAGGCCAGGGAAACGGCCGCGATCGCTCCTCTCCTCTTCTCCGCGTCATTGTGGTCAACTGACCGCGTGACCGACCACGCCGCGTCTTCTTCCGCTCCCGACGACCCGGTCGAGCGCCTCGTCTTCGAGTGCCTCGAGCGCATCGGCCAGGACGAGAGAGCGATCGACGAGATCTGCCGGGAGCACCCCGAGCACGCCTCCGCGCTGCGCTCGCACATCGCCAGGCTGCGCGAGATGGGCCTGATCGGCGCAGAGGCGCGCGCGGAAGGCGCCTTTCCCGAGCGGCTCGGCGACTTCCGCCTGATCCGGCGCATCGGCGGCGGCGGCATGGGCGTGGTCTTCGAGGCCGAGCAGCTCCCCCTGGGCCGCACGGTCGCGCTCAAGCTCGTCCGTCCCGAGAACATGTACTTCGAGGACGCGCTCGAGCGCTTCCAGCGCGAGGTGGCGGCGGTCGCGCGCATGCAGCATCCGGGCATCGTGCCGATCTACACCGTGGGCAAGGAGAAGGGCATTCCCTACTTCGCCATGGAGAAGATCGAAGGGTGCACGCTCGGCGACGTGCTGCGCGCCCTCCGAGAGCGCCGGCCGCAGGACCTCGCCGGCGCCGACCTGGCGCGCGCGATCGAGGAGTGCTCGGCCCAGGCCGGCGCGGCCGCGGGCTCGGATCTGGCCCGCGCCTCGGCCGGCATGTTTGCCGGCAGCTACACCGACGCCTGCTTCCGCCTCGCCCGGCAGGTGGCCGACGCCCTGGAGCACGCCCACGGCCGCGGCGTGCTGCACCGCGACGTCAAGCCGTCCAACATCGCGGTGACGCAGAGTGGCCGCGCCCTGCTGCTCGACTTCGGTTTGGCGCACACGCGCGAGGCCACGCGCTTGACGCGCACCGGCAGCCAGCCCGGCTCCCTGCCCTACATGTCCCCCGAGCAGGTGGCCGGCATGGCCGTGGATCAGCGCACCGACGTCTATTCCCTGGGCGTCACCCTCTATGAGCTCCTGACGCTCGAGTCGCCCTATCTCGACCAGAGCCACGAATCCACCAGCCGCCGCATCGCCGAGGGGCGGCCCACGCCGATCCGCGCCGCGAACCGCGCCGTGCCGTGGGACGCGGAGACGGTCACGCTCACGGCCATGGACCGCGATCGCGCGCGGCGCTATCAGACCGCCGCCGACTTCTCGCGCGACCTGGGCAACGTGCTCGAACGCCGGCCGATCGCCGCGCGCCGTCCCGGCCCCTGGCTGCGCCTGCTGCGCTTCGGCCAGCGCCACCCCACGGCCGGCGCGGCGCTGCTCGTCGGCCTGGTCCTGCTCGTGATCTCGGCGGTCGCGGCCAGCATCCAGCAGGCGCGCCACGCGCGCGCGCTGGAAGAGGAAAAGGAAATCGCTCTCGACCGCTTCAACGACATCCGCACCGTGGCGACCGCCTTCCTCTTCGAGTTCCACGACAAGATCGAGAACCTGCCCGGCTCGACGCCGGCGCGCTGGCTGATCGTGGAGCACGCCCGCGGGCTGCTGGCCAAGCTGGCCGAGGCCGCGGCGAACGACGCCTCGCTGCGCGCCGACCTCGCGGCCGCGCACGTGCGCCTGGGCAGCGTGTACCTGACGCTCGGCGACACGGGCTCAGCCATCCGCGAGCACCAGCGCGGCCTGGCCCTGTTCGAGGGCCTGCCGGACGAGCCTGCCCTGCGCGAGAAAGCCTTCTTCGGCCGCCTCTCGGCCCTGTGCGGCCTGGCCGACGCCCAGCGCCTGGAGGGCGACGCGGAGAACGCGCTGCGCCTGCGCCGGGACGTGCTCGGCGCGCTGGCGGCGGGCGAGGCCGGCGGCGCGGAAAGGGAGCGGCGCCTGGGACAGACGCACTCCGTGATCGCCGCGCTGCTCTTCGAGCGCGGCGCGAGCCAGGACGCGCTCCAGCATCAGGCAGAAGCCCTGCGCGTCTGGCGCGAGCTGACCGGCGCCGCGGAGGCCGATCCCGCGGACCGGCTGGCTCTCGCCGAGGCGCACGAGCGCTTCGCGCCGCTCCTCTGGGACACGGGCGACAAGGGCGGCGCCATGCGGTACCTCGAGCAGGCGCGCGCCGAGGCCGCTGCCCTGGTCGCGGCGCAGCCGGCGAACGCGGCCTGCCAGATCCTCCTGGCCCAGATCCACGCGCGCGTTGCCTCCTACGAGAGCGACCCGGCGGCGGCGGTGCGGGCCGGCAAGGAGGCGGTGGCCGCCGGCGAACGGCTCTACGCCGCGGACGCCTCGGACGCGCGCTACGGCGAGCTGCTGCAGGCCGCGTACGGGACGCTCGCCGGCGCTTACGAGGCGCAGCGCGACCTGGCGAATGCGCTCGCCATGTACGACAGCGCCGTCACGGTCGGCCAGCGGCTCTACGCCTCGGAGCGCAAGCTCGTGGCCGGCCACCAGCTCGGCGCGGCGCTCATGAACAGCATGAACGCCTGCGAGGTCATGGGCCGCAGGGAGGACGCGCTGGAACACTGTGGCCGCGCCGTGGCGCTCTTCCAGGAGCTGCTCACCCGCGACGCATCGGACCGCGCCGCGCTCTCCGAGCTGGCCGTCTGCCTGCGCCGCAAGGGCCTACTCGAGCAGCGCGCCGGCGAGATCGAGCAGGCGCTCCTCTCCTTCGGCGAGTCCATCCGCCTGTGCGAGGAGCTGAGCGCGCGCGATCCCGGACATGCACTGTCGCGCCACACGCTCGGCGCGGCCCTGGCGAACCGCGCCATCGCCCGCGGCGCGCGGGGCGACGCGGCGGAAGCCGAGGAGGACTTCCGCCGGGCGCAGGAGCTGCTCCTCTCCCTGCACCGGGCGGACCCGGCGGACGACGACGTGCGCACCACCCTGCTGCAGGCGCTGCAGTCGCGCGCCGCCCTGGCGCAGCGCGCTGGACGGGCGGACATCATCGACGAGTGCCAGGGCCGGCAGCTCGAGATCCTGGAGGCCGCCGCGCTCGCCGCGGGCGCGGGCGCGCGCGAGTGCCTGGACTACGCCTGGCTGCTCTTTTCGGCGCACGCGCCCGAGCGCCGCGACCTGGAGCGGGCCGTGCGCTTCGCCCGGCGCGCGGTCGAGCTGAGCAACGGCCAAGACGCACCGACCCTGCGCTCACTGGCTCTCATCCTCTTCGGCGCGGGCGACGCGCGCGGCGCGGCCGAGGCCGCGGAGCAGGCGCTTGCCCTGTTCCCGGACCCGCCGGCCGACCCGGCCGAGGCGCAGCTCCTCGCCCGCTTGCGCGAGGAGCTGGCCGAGTACCGCGCGGCCCTGGCGCGGCCGCCGGACGGCGAGTGACGCGCGTCAGGCCAGCGGCGCTTCGAGCAGGCGCGAGAGGCGCGCCAGCGCGCGGTGCAGCAGCACACGCACCGCCCCCTCGCTGCGGCCGAGCTGCGCCGCGATCTCGGCGTGGCCGAGCCCCATGAGGCGGGACAGGCAGATGACCTCGCGGTACTCCTCCGGCAGGCGCGCGATCGCACCTTCGACGCGCTCGACCTCCTCGCGCGCCGCGGCCAGGCGGCTCGGCGTGTGCAGGCCGGTGTAGGCGTCGAGCAGCGCGCGGTCGCGGCTCGCGGACTCGACGGGCGAGACGATCCGCTCCCTTCTGACGTCGCGCTTCTCGGCGCAGTGGTGGCGCTGGCGGGCGACGATCTTCCTCAAGGCCGTGGTGAAGAGCCACTGGCGGAACGCCGCTTCGCCGCGATAGTCGAAGCGGCCGGCGCCCTCCAGCACCTCGCGGCACACGGACTGCACCAAGTCGGAGCAGGACTCCTGGCCGCGCACCAGTTCTCCGGCCTTGATCCGGATGAAGGCGCGCAGGCCGGGAAGGTGGCGCTCGATGAGCGAGTCGACGGCCAGGGCGTCGCCGCGGCTCGCTCTTTCGATGAGATCACGGGACGCGCCTTCGGGATCCGGTTGCGGGAAGGAGGTGGACATGGGCGGACCAGGCGCATTGTACCGCCCTTACTGCCGCCGCCCGGGTTCCCCGAGTATCATGGACCGCGGAATGGAATCGCGCGCGCCCGCCCCGAGGCGCGAGGAGGCTTCGCCCACCGGAGCCGCCGACAACTGGAGGTGCGACCGATGCTCGCCACCCTGAGACCGCTGCTGTTCGCCTCCGCCGTCCTGCTCGCCGCCGCCCCTCCGTGCGCGGCGGGCTGCCCGGGCGATCCGGGCTTCACGCTCGTGATCGACCCGCCCCAGGTTCCGGTCGGGACGAGCTTCGAGATCGCGCTCACGGCCCCGAACAGCTCGTTCGTCCTGCTCCTGCTCTCGGGCGAGGGCGGGCCCACGCCCACGCAGTTCGGCATGCTCTGCGTCGGGCCTTCGATCGCGGCCGTGGTGCCGATCTTCATGGCCATGCCGGACGAGTCCTTCCTGCACTTCGTGCCGTGCGATCCGAAGTACCCCGGCATCTTCGGGCACATGCAGTACCTGGCGGTGGACAAGTTCGATCCGAGCGTCGTGCGCGTCTCGAACTCGGCGACGCTCAACATCGTGGCCAACTCCTGCGGCCAGGGCGGCTTCCTGCCCGGCGACCTGGTGACGTTCACTCAGGAACGCTGGGGAGAAGACTGCGCGAGCGGGTCGGTCGGCTGCCTGCGCGACACGCACTTCGCCCCGGTCTTCCCGGCCGGCCTGGTGCTCGGCGATCCTGACGGTCCAGATGCGGACCTGTTCTTCGCCGCGCTCTTCACGTCCTCGCAGGCGGTGGAGGACTTCCTGCCCGCGGCCGGAACGCCGGCCCTGCTCGGCCAGGACCACGTGAACCCGCTCGTGACCTCAGCCGGAGCCTTCGCCGGCGAGCTGGCCGCGGCCAAGCTCAACGCCGGCTTCGACCTGGCCGGCGTGTTCGACCCGCAGAAGGGCCTGCCGCAAGTGAACCTCGCCGGCCTGGTGTTCGTCGCCAACGTCCATCCGCTCATCCGCGGCCTGAGCGTGGCCGAGGTCATCTACCTGAGCGACCTGGTGATCTCCGGCGAGCTGCCCGCGCCCGTTGACCTCGACGGCAACGGCAGCGGCGACGCCACGTTGCAGGACCTCTCCGCCGCGCTGCAGGCCTTCAACGCCAACTTCGCCGACGGCCTGGTCAATCAGGGCTCGCTCGGCCTGCCGTAGCGGCGCGGTTGAGAGCCTGAGCAGGTATCTACCGGTAGCCGCGCCGGGTCGAGGAGCGAGCAGG
>DYIW01000221.1 GCA_020723465.1 Phycisphaera mikurensis | reverse complement strand
CTGCCCGGCGGCCTGCAGCACGGCCACGCACGCGCCGCCCGGCGCGAGCCACGAGGCGATCTTGCCAAGCAGCGCCTCCGGGTCCACGTACTCGAAGATCAGGCCGGCGAAGATCAGGTCGAAGCTCGAAGGCGCGAAGGTGCACTCCTCGAGCCGCGCGCAGACCAGCTCCAGGACGCCGCCGAGGTGGCCGTGGCGGGAGCGCGCGATCTCCAGGTAGCGGGGGTTCAGGTCCACGCCGACCGCGCGCCGCGTCACGCCCGGATCCACGTGCTCGAAGCCGTTGCCCGTGGCGCAGCCGAGCACGGCCAGGCGGGCGGGCCGGAACTCGGCGTAGGCCTGGGCGAAGAGGCGACTCAGGGCCTGGAGCTGGTCCACGCCGCCTTCGCCCATGTGGCCCTCGTAGTCAGAGGCCGGGATCGAGAGCCAGGGACTGGCGCTGCTCGTCACCCCGCCGCTCCCGCGCCATCCGCCTTGACATCCATGCCCATGCCGCCTTGCATGATCGGCCGCTCCGCGGTTTCCGTCAACACGCGTCAAGCCGTTCCCTGAGCGGAGGCCGCGATGCTCTTCCCAGCCGCAGGAATCGAAGTCGCCGTCTGGGTTCCCCCAGTCGTCGCTCTCGTCATCTCCTTCTTCACGTCGATGGGCGGCGTGTCCGGCGCCTTCCTCCTCCTGCCCTTCCAGATGTCCGTCCTCGGGTACACGCACCCCTCTGTCAGCGCCACCAACCAGCTCTTCAACGTCGTCGCCATCCCGAGCGGCGTCTATCGCTACTGGAAGGAAGGGAGGATGGTCTGGCCGCTCGCCTGGATCATCATCGCCGGCACCCTGCCCGGAGTCCTCATTGGCGCCTACGTGAGGGTCGCCTACCTGCCCGACCCGCGGCGCTTCAAACTCTTCGCCGCCGCCGTCCTCTTCTACATCGGCGCGAGACTGATACGGGACCTGCTGGGGAGGAAGCCGGCCGGCGGCGCGGGCCGCCTCCCGGATGCGGATCTTCGGCAGCGCTCGGAATCGGCCGCTTTGGCGGCGGTCAGCGCCGCCCGACTCGATGCGCGGCGGCTCAGGTACTCGTTCCTGGGCCAGACCTTCGCCGTTTCGATCTGGGGCCTCTTCGTCCTGAGCCTCATCGTGGGGATCGTGGGAGGCATCTACGGCATCGGCGGCGGCGCGATCATCGCCCCGTTCCTGGTGGCCTTCTTCGCGCTGCCGGTCCACACCGTGGCGGGCGCCGCCCTGCTCGGGACGTGCGTCACGTCCGTCGCCGGCGTCGCCTTCTATCAGGCCCTGGCGCCCTTCCACCCGGGCGTGTCGGTGGCTCCTGATTGGCTGCTGGGAAGCCTGTTCGGGCTGGGCGGAGCGGCCGGCATGTACCTCGGCGCGCGCTGCCAGAAGTTCGTGCCCGCCAGGGCCATCAAGTGGATGCTGGCCGGCGTCATCGTCTTCACCGCGGCCAAGTACGCCGCCGACTTCCTCAGGTCGTGACGCCCGGTCGCTGCCGCGCGCTCTCCGCGGCGCGCAGCCGCCCGTCCTCCATCTCGAAGGCGCGGTCGGCCACGCCGAGGCGCTCGAGCAGCTCCGTTGCCTGCCTGCGGGCCAGGCGCGCGGGAAGGTCGTTGATCTCCAGCGCGACCTGCACGTTCTGCAGCGCGGTCAGGCAGGGCACGCAGCCGCGGCCCGCGGTGCTCCCGCTGAACGGTGCGCGAGACGAAGCGCCGGGCGCCGGCCACGCCCGGCACGCCCCGCGCCCGGTCCTCGAGGTCCGCCGGGATGCGGGAGACCTCGGCGAAAGGACCGCGCGTGCCGCCTTGCACGATCCACAGGTCCGCCCCGATGCGGTCCACGAGCAAGGTCGCCTCGCGAATCAGGCCGCGGTAAATCCCCCCCATGCCCATGACGATCATCAGCAGCAGGCCGACCCCGATCGTCGTCAGGGCGAAGCGCCCGGCGTTGTGCCGGATGTCCTGGAGCGCCAGGTTCACGGCGTCGCGACTCGCTGGCCGTCGGCGAGCTCCACCTTCGCCTCGGCGGGCTTGACCAGGACGTCGCCCACCGCCGCGCCCGCGGGCGCTACCCGCCAAACAGGGGGCGGACGACCTCGACGCGATCCCCCTCGGCGAGGACGGTCCGGGCGTACTCGTCGGGCCGGACGTGGACGTGGTTGCGATCGACCAGCACCTGCTTGGTCGGCTCGCCCTCGGCCTGGAGCAGCTCCAGAACGGTGATGCCCGCTGGAACATCGCGCTCGAACCCGTTAAGAATGATCCGCATCCGTTCGCCGACCGTAACAGGACGATTACCGGCGCACAAGCGACCGAAGGACGCGCGGCCATGCGCCTGCCGATGTTCGAGTATGCCGAGGCCAAGAGCGCCGCGGAGGCGTGCGGCATGCTCGCCGACGCCGGCCCGGACGCGGCGCTCATCGCCGGCGGCACGGACCTGCTGGTCAGGATGAAGCGCGGCCTGGAGCGCCCGGCGCGTGTGGTCTCCATCCGCCGCCTGCGCGGAGGCCTTCCGGCCGTGGCGCGAGACGGCGCGCGCCTCGCCCTCCACCCGCTCGCGACCATGGCCGAGCTCGCCGCCGACCCGCTGCTCGAGCACGCCTGCGGAAACGTGGCCGCGGGCGCGCGCGCCGTGGGCTCCCCGCTCGTCCGCAACCTGGCCACGCTCGGCGGCAACCTCGCGAGCGCCCGGCCCTGCGCGGACACGGCGCCGCCGCTCCTCAGTTGGGACGCGCGCGTGCGGCTCCAGAGCGCCAGCGGCGAGCACTCCGTGCCGCTCGACGACTTCTTCACGGGCCCGGGCGCGAGCGCCCTGCGGCGCGACGAGCTGCTCACGGCGGTCGAGATCGAGCTGCCCGCGGGCTCTTCAGGCAGCGCCTTCCTCAAGCTCGGCCAGCGCGCCGCGCTCGAGATCGCCATCGCCAGCGCCGCCGTCAGGCTCACGCTCGACCGGCCGGGCGGCACCATCCTGGCCGCGCGCGTCGCCCTCGGGTCGGTCGCGCCCGTGCCGCTCCGCGCGCGCGCCGCCGAGGACCTGCTGCTCGGCCGCGTCCCGAACGAGGACCTGATCCGCGAGGCCGGAGAGGCGGCCGCGCGGGAGGCGCGCCCCATCGACGACCTGCGCGCCAGCGCCGCCTACCGCCGCGAGATGGTCGCGGTGCTGGTGCGCCGCGCTCTCACAGCGGCCCTGGAGCGCGCCGGAGGCGGCCGATGAAGCGCCTGATCCGCCTGCGCGTGAACGGCGAGCCGGTGGAGACCGCGGTCCCCGCCAACCGCACGCTCCTCGAGCTGCTGCGCGACGACCTCGGCTTGACCGGCGCGAAGGAGGGCTGCGGCGAGGGCGACTGCGGGGCGTGCACCGTCCTTCTCGACGGCCTGCCGGTCTCTTCCTGCCTGGTCCTGGCCCTCCAGGCCGAAGGCCGCGAGGTCCTGACCGTCGAAGGCCTGGCGCAGGACGGCCAGCTCGACCTGCTGCAGCAGGCCTTCGTCGAAGAAGGCGGCGTGCAGTGCGGCTTCTGCACGCCCGGCATGCTGCTCGCGGCCAAGAGCCTGCTCGACGCGAAGCCCAACCCGAGCGAGGCGGAGATCCGCGCGGCCATCTCCGGCAACCTGTGCCGCTGCACCGGCTACCAGAAGATCGTCGAGTCGGTGCGCCGCGCGGCGGATCTCCGGCGCGCGGCGCGGAGGGGCCCATGAAGCGCGACTTCCAGGTGCTGGGCGGCCGCGCCCCGCGCGTCGACGCGGGCGACAAGGTCACGGGCCAGGCGCTGTACGCCGCCGACCTGAAGCGGCCGGGCATGCTGTTCGGCGCCCTGGCGCACAGCCCCGTGGCGCACGCGCGCATCGTGGGCGTGAACGCCGACCGGGCGCGCAGCCTGCCGGGCGTGAAGGCGGTGCTCCTCGGCGCGGACGTGCCCCAGGTGCGCTTCGGCGTCAGCCCGGCGCGCTACGACGAGACCGTGCTCGCGCTCGACAGGGTGCGCTACGCCGGCGACGAGGTGGCGGCCGTGGCGGCCGTCGACCCGGACACGGCGCTCGCGGCCGCAGGCCTGGTCGAGGTCGAGTACGAGGAGCTGCCGGCGGTGCTCGACGCCTCCGCCGCCCTCCTGCCGGGCGCGCCCCAGATCCACGACATGTACCCGGGCAACATCTGCGCCGAGGTGCACCAGGAGTTCGGCGACGTGGCGCAGGCGCGCGCCCAGGCCGAGGTCGTGCGCCGCGACGTCTTCACCAGCAAGATGCAGAGCGGCGCCTTCCTCGAGCCGCAGTGCGCGCTCGCGGAGTTCGACCACGCCGGCCGCCTCACCCTGTGGAGCGCCACGCAGACGCCGCACTACGTGCAGCGCACGCTGGCCATGGTCCTCGGCCTGCCCGAGCACCGCGTGCGCGTGGTCATGCCGCGCGTGGGCGGCGGCTTCGGGCCCAAGGCCTCGGCGAGCAGCATGGAGATCGCCACCTGCCTCTTGGCGCGCGCCACCGGGAAGCCGGTCAAGACCCTGTTCAGCCGCGAACAGGTCTTCCTGCACGGCCGCGGCCGCCACCAGTTCCGCCACGAGATGGAGACCGGCATCCGCCGCGACGGCACGCTCGTCTTCCTCGAGCACCGGGCGATCCTGGACGGCGGCGCCTTCGCCAGCTTCGGCATCGCCACGGTCTATTACGCCGGCAGCCTGCTGGCCGGGCCCTACCGCCTGCCCAACATGAAGTACGACGGCTGGCGCGTGGTCACCAACAAGCCGGCCTGCGGGGCGCAGCGCGGCCACGGCGCGGTGCACGCGCGCGCCCTGTTCGAGCAGCAGCTCGACCTCCTGGCCGAGGAAATCGGCATGGACCCGTTCGAGCTGCGCCTGAAGAACGTGATGCAGGCCGGCGACGTGACGTGCAACGAGCTGAACATGTCGAGCCTGGGCATGCGCGAGTGCCTGGAGGCGGTGCGCTCCGACTGCGGCTGGGACGAGAAGCGCCGCCAGGGCCGCCGCCCGGGGCGCGGCATCGGCATGGCCTGCGGCTTCTTCGTCTCCGGCGCCGGCTACCCCATCTACCGCTCGCGCACCCCCCACTGCACGGTGCGCGTGCGCCTGGACGAGAACGGCGGGGGCGTGCAGGTGCTCTCCGGCGCCGCGGAGATCGGCCAGGGCTCGGACACCATGCTGGCCACGATCACGGCCGAGGCCCTGGGCATCCCCCTCGACCACGTCACGGTCCGATCCGGGGACACCGACCTGGCCCTCGACCTCGGGGCCTACTCGAGCCGCACCACGCTCATGACCGGCAGCGCGGCCAAGGAGGCCGCCGAAAGCGTGCTCCGCCAGATCCAGGAGGCGCTGGCGCGGGCGACGGGCGAGCCCGCAGGGGACTTCTCGTTCGTGCGGGGCCTCCTGCACCTCCGCGGCCTGCCCCACTGCGTCGAGGCGATCCGCGCCGAGTTCCAGAAGGAGCGGCGCGGCTACTCAGGCCTGCCGGCCGAGGGGCCGCTGACCTTCCGCGAGGCCTCGCGCTTCGCCTTCCTCGAGCGCGGCCTGATCACGGGCGCCGGGCAGTACCGGCCGCCGCCCCTGGGTGGAGGTTTCAAGGGCGCCGCGGTCGGCACCTCGCCGGCCTACGGCTGCTCGGCGCAGGTGGCCGAGGTGGAAGTCGACCTGGAGACCGGCCAGGTCAAGGTGCTCCGCATCACCGGCGCTCACGACTGCGGGCAGGCGGTCAACCGCACCCAGGTCGAGGGGCAGATGCACGGCTCCATGTCCATGGGCCTGGGGGAGGCCCTCACGGAGCAGGTCCTGTTCGACGCGAGGGGGCGGATCCTCAACCCCAACTTCTCGGACTACAAGATCCCCACCGCCCTGGACGCGCCCGAGCTGCGCGCCCTGATCGTGGACAGCCACGAGCCGAACGGACCGTTTGGCGCCAAGGAGGTCGGCGAGGGGGGGATCATGCCGACCATCCCGGCCGTCCTGAACGCCATCCGCGACGCCACCGGGGCCGTCATCGACGAGCTGCCGGCCACGCCCGAGCGCGTGCTCGCCGCCATCCGCAAGCTCGGCCGCCACGGCCCGGCCCGCTGAGCGGAGAACCGGCGCCGCCCGACAGGCCCGGGCGATCAACCGCGGCGCGCTCCGCCGGTTGCATCGCCACCAAAGCAAAAAAGACGATTTCGAAATCGTGACGCGTCTTGCTCTTGCAGCGCCGGACACGCAGGGCTACAACCACGCACACTTCAGGTTCGACTCTTCGCTCGGTGCGAAGACGCCTGAAGCAGAAACCCTGGAGATGAGGTCAGCACCTCTCCATGAACATGAGCGGAAACAGCTCTGTGGCTACCGTGTCTGGCGGGAGCGAGGCCTGCTCGAGCCCGTCGGACGATCCTGACCCACTGTCTCTTCCCTCCCTCTGCGAGCGGATTCGCCCCCGCCGCCACCCCTCCTGGGCGAACATCCCGACCGAGCTGTGGGACGACTGGAAGTGGCAGCTCCGCAACTCCATCACTTCCATCGGTCAGCTCGCTCGACTCCTCCACTTCCCGACCGCCGAACGCGCGCGTCTCGAACGGATGGAGCAGAGCTTCAAGCTGACCATTCCGCCGTACTACTTCTCGCTCATCGACGTCGGTGACCCGCTCGACCCCATCCGCCGGCAGTCCGTGCCGTCGGTCGAGGAGGAGAACGAGTCGGCGCTCGAGCAGGAGGACCCGCTGGAGGAGGACAAGGACTGCCCGGTGCCGGGCCTCACGCACCGCTACCCGGACCGCGCCCTCGTCCTGACCACTCCGTTGTGCTCGATGTACTGCCGCTTCTGCACGCGCAAGCGCGTCACCATCGCGCGCGACGGCTGGAAGGGCCCGACGCGCGACGAGCGGCGCATGGTGCACTACGTGCAGGAGCACGGCGAGATCCACGACGTCATCCTCTCCGGCGGCGACCCGCTCATGCTGCCGCCGGCGCGGCTGCGCTGGTTCCTCGAGTCCTTCGCCGCCATCCCGCACGTGGACGTGATCCGCGTCGGCTCGCGCGTGCCGGTCACCCTGCCGCAGCGGCTCTTCGACTCGTCGCTGGTCCAGCTCCTGCAGTCCGTGGGCAAGGTCTGGGTGCAGACGCACTTCAACCACCCGCGCGAGGTCACGCCGGAGTCGGCGCGCGCCGTGCGCGCCCTGGTGAACGCGGGCATCCCGGTGAACAACCACTCGGTGCTGCTGAAGGGCGTGAACGACTCGGTCGAGGTCTACCGCGAGCTGGTGCGGGCGCTCCTGCGCATCAAGGTGCGGCCGTACTACCTGTTCCACTGCGACCCGGTGATCGGCAACGGCCACTTCCGCACCACCCTGTGGAAGGGCATGGAGATCATCGAGGGCCTGCGCGGGCACGTGTCCGGCCTGGCCGTCCCGACCTACGTGGTGGACGGCCTCGGCGGCGCGGGCAAGATCCCGATCATGCCCAACTACCTGGTCTCGGCCGGCGAGGGCGCGGTGGTGCTGCGCAACTACGAGGGCATGCTCTTCCGCTACGAGCCCGAGGACGCCGTGGTTTCGCGCGACGACAAGCCCGCTCAGCTCGGCGTGTGCAACCTGGTCACCGGCAACGGCCGCTTCCTGCTGCCGGAGGGGATGCCGCGCATGAGGCGCCGGCGCGGCGCCCGGTCGAAGGCATGACCGGGTCATGAGGATCGGGCTGACCTTCGACATGCGCGCCCACGGCGCGGGTGGCGCCGCGGACGACGTCGAAGAGGAGTTCGATCCCCCCGAGACGATCGCGTCCATCGAGGAGGCGCTCCGCTCCCTCGGCCACGAAGTGGTGCGCTACGGCGACGGCGAGGAGGCGGTGCGCGCCCTCCTCGCCGGCCCGCGGCCGGACCTGGTGTTCAACATCGCCGAGGGGCTGGGCGCGGGCCGCGGCCGCGAGGCGCGCCTGCCGGCCTTCCTCGAACTCATCGGCGTCCGCTATTCCGGCTCCGATCCCCTGGGGTTGGCCCTCACCCTCGACAAGGACTGCGCCAAGCGCGTGGTCGCGAGCGCCGGCGTGCCCACCGCGCGCTGGGTGCTGGTGCGCGAGCGCGCGGCGGACCACGCGGCCGAGCTGGCCGCCCTGCCCTTGCCGGTGATCGTCAAGCCGGCCTGGGAGGGCTCGAGCAAGGGCATCCTGCCGGACTCGGTGGTGGAGGAGCCGCGCGACCTCGCTCCCGTGATCGAGCGCTGCCTGACGGCCTATCGCCAGCCCGCGCTGGTCGAGGAGTTCATCCACGGCGACGAGATCACCGTGGGCGTGCTCGGCAACCGGCCGGCGCGCGTGCTCGGCATGATGCGCGTGCTCCCGCGCCAGCCGCGCCAGCGCTTCGTCTACGACCTCGAGGTGAAGCGCGACTGGAAGCGGCAGGTGGAGTACCAGTGCCCGCCGCGCCTGCCGGCCGCGCAGCTCGCGGCCGTGGAGCGGGCCGCGCTCGCCGCCTTCCAGGCCATGGGCCTCTGCGACGTGGCGCGCGTCGACTTTCGCGTGCGGGACGGCGTGCCGTACTTTCTCGAAGCCAACCCCTTGCCGGGCCTGTCACCGGAGTATGGTGACCTGCCGATGATCGCCAAGGCCATGGGGGTGCCCTACCGCGACCTCATCGGCCGCATCCTGGACGCCGCGGTGGCGAGGACCTCACGCTAGTGCCGACGCTCTCGATCGCCGTGGTCCACAACCGGCCGCTGCTCGCGCCCGGCCACCCCGAGGCCGCCGCCGAGCGCGGCGTCATGGACTCGGTGGCGCTCTTCAGCGACGTGCTGTGCGCGGCCGGACACTCGGTACGCACGGTCAGCGTGGGCGAGGACCTGCGCGAGCTCGAGGCGCTGCGCGCCGGCCCGCTGCCCGACGCGGTCATCAACCTGTGCGAGTCCTTCGCCGGCCTGGCCGAGGGCGAGCCCTGGGTCGCGTCCTGGCTGGAGGCCGCGGGGCTGGGGTACACGGGCTCGCCTCCCGAGTGCCTGGCGCTCGCCCGCCACAAAGCGCGCACCAAGCTGCTGCTGCGCGGGGCGGGGCTGCCGACCCCCGACTTCTTCTGGATCCGCCCCGGCGCGGCGCTGCCCGAGCGGGAGATCGCCGAAGCCCTGCGCGCGGGCCCGCTCATCGTCAAGCCCGCGGGCGAGGACGCCAGCCTGGGCCTGGAGCAGAAGAGCGTGGTCACGGACCTGCCGGCCCTGCGCCGCCAGGTCGAGGTCGTGGCCGAGCGCTTCGGCGAGGTCCTGATCGAGCGCTTCCTCCCCGGCCGCGAGTTCAACGCGGCCATCGTCGGCCTGGACGAGGTGCAGGTCCTGCCGCTCGCGGAGATCGTGTTCGACCGCAGCGAGCCGGGCCGCTGGCCGATCGTGAGCTACGACGCCAAGTGGCATCCGGAGAGCGCCGAGTGCCGGGCCACGCCGCCGCGCTGTCCGGCCGACGTAGACGCGCCGCTGGCGCGGCGCATCGAGGACCTGGCGCGGCGCGCCTTCGAGGCCTGCGGCTGCCGCGACTACGCGCGCATCGACCTGCGCGTCGACGCCGCGGGCCAGCCCTGGATCCTGGAGGTGAACGCCAACCCGGACCTCGGCCCGGACGCGGGCTTCGACCGGACGCTCGAGGTCGCGGGCATCCGCTTCCAGGACTTCGCCGTGCGCCTGGCGCAGGCGGCCGCAGGCCGCGCGCGCGGGCGCCGCGCCCCGGTCGCGCCGCTGCGCCTCAAGCCGCGGCGCAGCGGGCCGCCGGCGACTCTGCGCGGCCTCCGCCGCGACGACCTCGATCCCCTGGTGGACATCCTCGCCCGGACCGAGTTCTTCCGCGAGGACGAGGTCGCCGTGGGCCGCGAGGTCCTGAAGAGGAGATCCGCGACGGTGAACGGTCGGGCTACGTCACCATCGTGGCCGAGCGCGAGGGCCGGCCCGCCGGCTTCTCCACGCACGGCCTGGTGCCGCTCACCGACGCCACCTACGACCTCTACTGGATCGCGGTGGACCCGGCGCTGCAGGGCGCAGGGCTGGGCCGCTTCCTCATCGAGCGCGCCGAGCGCCTGGTGAACGAGGCGGGCGGCCGCTGGCTCCTGGCCGAGACCTCGGGCTCGCCCCGGTACGCGGCCACGCGCGGCTTCTACCTGGCCTGCGGCTACACATTGGTCGGCTGCGTGCCCGACGCCTACCGGCCCGGCGATCCGCGCCTGACGTTCGGCAAGCGCCTCGACGGCTGAGGGCCTGAGCAGGAATCTACCGGTAGCCGCGCCGGGTCGAGGAGCGAG
>DYIW01000220.1 GCA_020723465.1 Phycisphaera mikurensis | reverse complement strand
CGGCGGAAAGCGAAGGCCCGCCCCCGGCAGCGCCGGCAGCGGCGCGGCCGCGCCGCGCTGCCCGGCTCCGGCTCGGCGCCGCAGCGCCGGCAGCCGCGCCGCCCGATCAGCACCAGCGTGGCGCGGCAAGGCGCGCACAGCAGGCCGCGCGCGTCCTCCAGCTCGGCGTCGCACGCGACGCACGCGGCCGGCAGGACCAGGCCGAGCAACTCGGCCGGGATCTCCCGGAGCAGGCGCGACAGGCGCGGTGCGGCCATGCCTGCTCGGACGAGCGCCCGGCCGCGTGGTTACGGCGCCCCCTGCGCCCGCGTCGCGGCGGGCCGCACCTCCTGCAGGCCGAGAATCTGGTAGAGGCAGCGGGCGACCACGGACGCGGCCGCGCCGGGGTGGAAGAAGATGTCCGCGGCGAGGGCGCGCCGGATCTCGCCGCGCGCGGCCGGGTCGGCGAGGGCACGCTCGACCGCCGCCGCGCAGGCCGCCGCGCCGGAAACCACTTCCCCGGCACGCTGCCCCCAGGTTTCCAGGTCGACGCGCGGGAAGCGTTCCGCCAGGGCCTCGCGCTCCGGGACGCGCAGGTACACCAGCGGCCGATCCAGGAGGGCATACTCGTTGGCGATCGACGACACGTCGGAGATGAGCACGTCGCTCACATAGAGCAGCGGCACCGCGTCGTACTCGTCGCTCGCCACGCGGCAGTTCGCGCACCGCTCGTACCCCGCCAGCCGGGCGCGCCAGTCGGCGATGTTGAAGCGCGGGTCGAAGAACTTGTCGTGCAGCTTGATGATCAGGTTCCACGGCCCGGCCGCCAGACGTTCGA
Organism: Phycisphaera mikurensis; assembly: GCA_020723465.1. Classification (GTDB taxonomy): domain Bacteria; phylum Planctomycetota; class B15-G4; order B15-G4; family JADJEK01; genus JACQZJ01. Next base: position 9,493 of record DYIW01000220.1, on the reverse strand, counting down.
GCAGCTCCGGACCGTAGTCGTTCATGGGCGAGTCGCGCAGCCAGGTCGGCGCCAGCATCACCGTGGGCCGGGCCGGATCGAGCCGCAGCGCCGCGCGGATCGCGCCGGCGTCGAGCGAGCCGTCCAGCAGCCGGTCCGTCTTCGGCATGCCGACCCGGTGCAGGCGCGCATCGCCGTCGGCGAAGTAGCCGTTGGCGACGAACGCGCGGTACATGTACGGTCCGATGACGAACAAGTGCTGGTAGCGCGTCATCTTCGGCTGCACCGCGCCGTTGCGCACCGAAGCGCCGTGGAAGATCTGCACGCGCGGCGTGCGCCCGATCGGCAGGCCGCCTTTCTCGTACGCCCCCCAGATGTCGTAGTCGGCGGTCACGAACGCGTCGAAGGCGCACAGCGCGGAGAGCCCGCGGCGGATCGGCCGCGCTCCCTCCACGCCCAGGATCTCAGCCATGCGCCGCGACGAGACGCCGCCGCGAAGCTGGCCGGCGAAGAAGAACTGGATCCGCTCGTCCCCCGCCATGAGCCGCTGGATGGGCCGAAACATGGCGTACTTGACCGGTGACTCGGCGTAGAAGAGGACCTTCCTGGCGCCCCGGCGGCCGATGGGCAGGGAGAGCATCGTCACTCCGTCAGGACATGATGCGCGGCGGAGTGGCCGGATGCGGCGTGGTGGCGGACGGCTCCGGCGGGATGGCGCTGCGCGGGCCCGCGCCCGTGCCTGGCTCGCCGGTGGCGCCGCCTTCCGGCGCCTCGATCTCCAGATAGGCCATGAGCCGCTTGAGGTACTCCGACACCGAGTCCTCCTTGCGATGGCTCACGCCCAGGATCTCGCCGGCCTGCTTGGCCGTGGCCGGGTACTTCTGCAGCGCCCAACTGTTCTCGCGATAGAACTCGGTCAGCAGGCGCTTGAAGGACCACTTGGTCCAGAAGATCTGGAACACCTTCAACACCAGGGTGACGAGCATCATCGACCCGATGAGGAAGGCCGCGATGGTCAGCACGCTGGGGTCGCCGAAGAAGCTGTCCCGATCGTCGATGGTCATCGAGAGCTGGTCGGCGATGAGCAGGAACTGCCCCAGGATGAGGAAGACGAAGCCGATCACGAGCTGCACCATGTTCATCACATGGTCCCGGATCGAGCGCAGCGGCCGCTGCTTCTCGATGCCGTAGTACTCGTGCAGCAGCCGTTTGGGCCGCTTGAAGTACAGGCTGTTCAGGATGAAGAAGAACCCGACGATGTTGAAGGTCAGCGCGATGATCTGCCAGTTGACCTTGAGATCGCCGGTCAAGTCGTCGTAGTTCATCCTGCTGCCGCGCCGCCCCCACGGGCCGCGCTCCCACCAGTGCCACCAGCAAGCGGATGCTAAGGCCCGGTCCAGGCCGGGGCAAGAGCCCCGCGGCCGCGGCGCCGTGCTTGCCGCAGCCGCTCGCTCCTGCTAGGAAAGTGTTCCGGCCAGGCGCGGCGCGCGCCCGGACGGTGCTGAACGTGCGCGCTCGGCGCGCCCTGCATTCCAGAAGGGATGGGCATGGATCGCACCACGGTCGACTGGGTCGCGCGTCTCGCGCGCCTCGAAATCGACGAGCGCACGAGCGCTCGTCTGGCGGCCCAGTTGAGCGCCATCCTGGAGTACTTCCGCAGCCTGGAGCAGCTCGCGACCGCCGGCATCGCGCCCGCGGCCCACCCCGGCGACCTGCGGGGCAGCACCCGGCCGGACGAGGAGGCTGCGGCCAGCGCGGCGGCGCAACTCCTCGCCAACGTCCCGCGCACCAGGGACGGCTTCATCCAGGTGCCGCGGATCATCGAATGACCTCGCCCGCCGGCGCCTTCCGCTCCGCGGTGTCGATCCGTGACGACGTCGTGCACGGGCGCCGCTCCGCGCGCGAGGTCATCGAGGAGACCCTGGCGCGCATCGACCGTCTCGAACCGCGCGTGGACGCTTTCCTCGCGGTGGACCGCGCCGGCGCCCTGGCGCGCGCCGCGGAGATCGACGCCGAGGTGACGGCCGGCCGGGCGCAGGGACGCCTCCTCGGCGTACCCGTCGCCGTCAAGGACAACATCTGCGTGCGCGGCCTGCCGGCCACCTGCGCCTCGCGCATCCTCGCCGGCTACCACCCGCCCTTCTCTGCCCACGCCGTCGAGCGCGTGCTGGCCGAGGGCGGCGTGGTCATCGGCAAGACCAACTGCGACGAGTTCGGGATGGGCTCCTCCACCGAGAACTCGGCCTACAAGCCCACGCGCAATCCCCACGACCTCGAGCGCGTCCCGGGCGGCTCCTCGGGGGGTTCGGCCGCGGCCGTGGCCGCCGGCATGGTGCCGCTCAGCCTCGGCTCGGACACGGGCGGGTCGATCCGCCAGCCCGCTTCTCTGTGCGGCGTGATCGGCTTCAAGCCGACCTTCGGCGCGGTGTCGCGCTTCGGCCTGGTGGCGTTCGCTTCCTCCCTCGACCAGATCGGCCCGCTCGGCGCGTCGCTCCTCGACGTCGCCACCCTCGCTTCCGTCATCGCCGGCCCGGACGCGCGCGACTCGACCGCGCTGCCCCGGCCGGCGCCCGACTTCGTTGCCGCGCTCTCGCCCAGCCTCGAGGGCGTGCGCATCGGCGTGCACCGCGACTACGTCGAGGATGTCGCCGACGCGGCGGTGCGCGCGCTCATTGGCCGCGCCCTCGAGACCCTGCGGGAGGCCGGGGCGCGCATCGTGCACCTCGACGGCGTCGACCTGCTCTCGCGCTACGCCGTTCCCGCCTACTACCTCGTGGCCAACTCCGAGGCATCGTCCAACCTGGCGCGTTTCGATGGGCTGCGCTACGGTCCCGGCGCCGGCGCGCCTGACCTGCTCAGCACCTACACGGCCACGCGCGGCCGCCTGTTCGGCGAGGAGGTCAAGCGCCGCATCCTGCTCGGTACCTTCGCCCTCTCCAGCGGCTACCACGACGCCTACTACCTCAAGGCGCTGCGCGTGCGCCGCCTGTTCATCGAGGCCTTCCAGGAAGCGTTTCGCAACGTCGACTTCATCGCCGGGGCCACCTCCCCCATCCCCGCCTTCGCGCTCGGCGAAAAGATCGACGACCCGGTGACCATGTACCAGTGCGACGTCCTCACCATCCCGGCGTCGCTCGCCGGCCTCCCGGCCGTGTCCGTGCCCTGCGGCCGTACTCCCCAGGGACTGCCCGTGGGCCTCCAGATCATCGGCCCGGCGCTGGCCGACGCGCGCGTGCTCTCCTGCGCCTTCGCCTTCGAGCAGCGTTCCGGGCTCATGGGCACCCTCGCGCCCCTGGCGGAGGAAGTGGCATGACCGCGCCGCGCGCCGCCCCGGACCTCGAGCCGGTCATCGGCCTCGAGGTGCATGTCCAGCTCGCGACCCGCAGCAAGCTCTTCTGCGCCTGCCGGAACGAGTACGGCGCCGCGCCCAACGCGCACGTCTGCCCGGTGTGCACCGGGCAGCCCGGCGTGCTGCCGGTGCTGAACGAGCAGGCCTTGTCCCTCGGCCTGAGCGCCGCCCTCGCGCTCGGCTGCGAGGTCCCCGCCAGCACCAAGTTCGACCGCAAGAACTACTTCTACCCCGACCTGCCCAAGGGCTACCAGATCTCCCAGTACGACCGCCCGCTGGGACTTGGCGGCGCCGTGGAGCTCGCCGGCGACGGCGGCGCGACGCGGCGCGTGGGCGTGGCGCGCGTGCACCTCGAGGAGGACGCCGGCAAGACGCTCCATCCGCCGGGAGAAAACTACTCGCTCGTCGACCTGAACCGCGCCGGCGTGCCGCTCCTCGAGATCGTCTCTGCCCCGGACCTGCGCTCCCCGGAGGAGGCGCACCGCTACCTGGTGGCGTTGAAGCGCACGCTCCGCTACGCGCGCGTGTCCGAGTGCGACATGGAGAAGGGATCGCTGCGCTGCGACGCCAATGTGTCGCTGCGCGCCCGGGGCAGCAGCGCGCTGAATGCGCGCGTCGAGATCAAGAACCTCAACTCCTTCCGCAACGTCGAGCGCGCCCTGGCCCATGACATCGCGCGGCAGACCACTCTCCTCGCCGCGGGAGAGGCCGTCCTGCAGGAGACACGCATGTGGCGCGAGGAGGAGGAGTGCACCGCGCCGCTGCGCTCCAAGGAGGAGGAGCACGACTACCGCTATTTCCCCGAGCCCGACCTGCCGGAGTTCGCCATCCCGCCGGAGCTGGTGGAGCGCCTGCGCGCCGGATTGCCGGAAATGCCGGCGGCGCGGCTGGAGCGCTACATCGGCCGGCTCGGCCTGCCGGCGGAGACCGCCGCGGCGCTCGCCGCCGACTGGGAGGTCGCCGACTACTACGAGCGCTGCCTCGCGGCCGGAGGCGTGCCGGCGCGCGCCGTCGCCAGCTTCGTCCTGGGCGCCGTCCTGCAGGAGGCCAACGCGCGCCACGTTTCCGTCTCCGGCGTGAACATCCCGCCCGCGTCGCTGGCCGAGGTGGCGCGCCTGGTAGAGGCGGGCGCGCTCTCGCACCAGGCGGCGCGCAAGGTGCTGGCAGAGATCGCGGCGAGCGGCCAGAGCGCGGCCCAGGCGGTCGCCAGCCTCGGCCTCGAGCAGGTCTCCGACCGCGCCCAGCTCGCCGTCGCCGTGGACGCGGCGCTCGCCGCCGCGCCCGTGGCGGTCGCACAGTACCGCGCCGGCAAGCAGAACGCGCTCAACGCCCTGGTGGGCGCCGTGATGAAGGCGACGCGCGGCAAGGCGGATCCGAAGCTCGCGCGCCAGCTCCTGCTCGAGCGCCTGGGCGCCTGACTGCCGCCTTCACTCCCACTCGATGGTCGCCGGCGGCTTGGAGGTCACGTCGTAGGTGACGCGGTTGATGGCGCGCACCTCATTGGTGATGCGCGAGGCCATGCGCGCCAGCAGGTCATGCGGCAGCGGCGCCGGCTCGGCCGTCATGAAATCCTCGGTGGTGACCGCCCTGATGGCGCAGGCGAAGCCGTAGGTGCGCTGGTCGCCCTGCACGCCGACGGTGCGCACCGGCAGGAGCACGACGAACGCCTGGGCCACGCGGTCGCGCCAGCCGGACAGGCGCAGCTCCTCCCGGAAGATGGCGTCCGCCTCGCGCAGGATCTCCAGCCGCTCCGGCGTCACTTCTCCCAGGATGCGCACCGCCAGCCCCGGACCGGGGAAGGGGTGGCGCCGCAGGATGGACTCCGGCAGCCCGAGGAGCGCGCCCAGGGCGCGCACCTCGTCCTTGAACAGCTCGCGGAACGGCTCCACCAGCGTGAAGCCGAGCTCCTGCGGCAGGCCGCCGACGTTGTGGTGCGTCTTGATGGTGGCCGAGGGGCCGCCGCGCGGCGCCAGCGACTCGATCACGTCCGGGTAGAGCGTCCCCTGCGCCAGGAACCCGGCGCCGGCGCAGCGCCGCGCCTCGCTGCGAAAGACCTCGATGAAGCGGTGGCCGATGACGCGGCGCTTCTCCTCCGGGTCGGTCACCCCCGCCAGGTCGGCGAGGAAGGCCTCGCCCGCGTCCACCACGTGCAGGCGCACCTCGAACCGCTCGAGGAAGGTCTTCGCCACGTTGTCGCGCTCGTTCTTGCGCAGCAGGCCGTTGTCGACGAAGATCGCGTCCAGGCGCTCCCCCACGGCGCGGTGCAGCAGCACCGCCGCCACCGACGAGTCGACGCCTCCGGACATGCCGAGGACCACGCGCCCGTTCAAGCCCACGGTGTCCTGGATCTGGCGCACGGCCGCGTCCACGAAGCTGGCCATGGTCCAGTCGCCGCGCACGCCGCAGATGCCGAAGAGGAAGTTGCGCAGGATCGACGGGCCGTGCGCGGTGTGGGTGACCTCCGGATGGAACTGCAGCCCGAAGAAGCGGCGCGGGCGCTGCGCCACGGCCGCGAAGGGACAGGTCTTCGAGGCGGCGAGGACCTCGAAGCCGTCCGGCAGGCGCTCCACCTGGTCGCCGTGGCTCATCCACACCACCGAGTCGCGCGGCACGCCGCTCAGCAGGTCGCTGGCGCCGCGCAGCGTCAGGGTCGCGCGCCCGTATTCGCCGCCCTCCGCGCCGCGCGCCACGACGCCGCCGAGCGCCGCGACCATCGCCTGCAGCCCATAGCAGATGCCCAGCACCGGCACGCCCAGCTCGAGCAGCCGCGGGTTCAGCGCCGGAGCGCCGGCCTCATAGACCGACGCCGGCCCGCCGGAGAGGATCACGCCCTTGAGCGGCTGCAGGGCCAGGTCCTCCGGGTCGACGGTGCAGGGGTAGATGCGGCAGAAGACGCGCTGCTCGCGCACGCGCCGCGCGATGAGCTGCGTGTACTGCGAGCCGAAGTCGACGATCGCGATGGTCTCTCGCACGGTGCGGGCTCCTACCAATCGTGCGTGTAGTTCGGAGACTCCTTGGTGATCTCGAGGTCGTGCGGATGGTTCTCGCGCAGCGTCGCCGTGGAGACGCGGATGAAGCGCGCGCGCCGGTACAGCTCCTCCAGGTCGGCCGCGCCGCAGTAGCCCATGCCCGAGCGCAGCCCGCCCACGAGCTGGTAGACGAAGTCCGCCAGCGGCCCGCGGTACGGCACGATGCCCTCGACCCCCTCGGGCACGAGCTTGGTGCGGTCGCGCACCTCGCCCTGGCCGTAGCGGTCGGCGCTGCCGGCCGACATCGCCCCGAGGCTGCCCATGCCGCGCACCGCCTTGTAGCGCCGCCCGCGGTGCAGGATCACCTCGCCCGGGCTCTCGTCCACCGCGGCGAAGAGGGCGCCGACCATGACCGTCGCGGCGCCGCAGGCCAGCGCCTTGACGATGTCCCCGGAATGGCGGATGCCGCCGTCGGCGATGAGCGGGATGCCAGCGGCGCGCGCCGCCTCGGCGCAGTCGAGGATGGCGGTGACCTGGGGCACGCCCACGCCGGCAATGACGCGCGTGGTGCAGATGGAGCCCGGACCGATGCCGACCTTGACCGCGTCCGCGCCGGCGTCGATGAGGGCGCGCGTCGCCTCGGCGGTGGCCACGTTGCCGGCCGCCACGTCGATGTCGTGGGCGCCCTTCAGCCGGCGGATGGCCTCGAGCACGTTGCGCGTATGGCCGTGCGCCGTGTCCACTACGAGCACGTCGACGCCGGCCGAGACCAGCGCCGCGGCGCGCTCGTCGTCGTTCACGCCCACGGCCGCGCCCACGCACAGGCGCCCGCGCTGGTCCCGGGCCGCGGCCGGGAACTCGGCCAGCCCCTTGATGTCCTTGATGGTGATCAGCCCCTTGAGGCGCATCTCGGCGTCGACCAGCAGGAGCTTCTCGACCTTGTTGCGGTGCAGGATGTCCTTGGCCTGCTCCAAGGTGGTGCCGGGCGGCGCCGTGATCAGGCGGCGCGTCATGACCTCGGACACGATCGTCTCCGGCCCGCGCTGAAAGCGCAGGTCGCGATTGGTGAGGATGCCCACCACGCGGCGATCGTTCCCCTCCACGATCGGCACGCCCGAGATGCTGCGCTCCTGCATGATCTTCCAGGCGGCGGCGACGGTCGCGTCCGGGGGCAGAGTGATCGGATCCTCGATCACGCCGTTGGCCGAGCGCTTGACCTGGTCCACCTCCAGCACCTGCTGCGTGATGGACATGTTCTTGTGGATGATCCCGAGGCCGCCCTGCCGCGCGAGAGCGATGGCCAGGCGCGATTCGGTCACCGTGTCCATCGCCGCCGAGACCAGAGGGATGCGCAGCGGCACGCTCCGCGAGAAGCGCGCCGCCGTGTTCACGTCAGCGGGAAGGACATCGGAACGCGCCGGCAGCAGCAGGACGTCGTCGAAGGTGATCCCCTCGCGCACGATCTTCTCACCGGCGTGCAGGACGGGACGAGACGCGTTCGGCTCGTCGGCTGGACTGGATGGGCGCACCATTGGGCCACTGTAGCGCGGCCGCTGGCGTCAGGAAAGCGCGGAGCCGGCGCGCGCCGGTCGAGCCGCCGACTCCCCGCCCTCGGCCCAAAAATAGCCGAGGCTCCCGGGAGACAAGCTCGCAGGGAGCCTCGGACTACAAGAAGGAGGAGATTGCTGTTGTGTATCGGACAACACCCCGCCCGACATGAGGGGTGGGGTCCAGAATTCGCCCACTGATCAGACAGGTTCCAGCGTCATGGCGACGGGCGCGGACCTATCGTCTTTTTCGAACGTATGTTGCGGCGCATCGCCCCGTTCTCCTGCTACACTCGTGCTCCTCGCGGCCGACAGGTATGCCCGGTGACGCGCGCATGGATCCAGACGTGACCGCAGGACCGCCCAGGCGCCGGTCGCGCCTGCGCACCATCGCCGCGGCTCTCCTCGGCCTCGTCGTCGTCGGGCTCTTGTTCCTCGCCGCTCCAGACACGGACGTGCCCGCGGTGCTCGCGCGCACGCGCGTGCCCTGGGTCCTTCTTGCTTTCCTCAGCTACTTCCTCTCGTACGCCTGCCGGGCCGCGCGCATGCGCCAGCTCATTCACTCGGCGCGTCCCGGCCTGGCGGACCTGCTCTCTGTCGTCTCGGTCCACAACCTGCTCAACATGCTCCTCCCGCTGCGCGCGGGCGAGCTCTCCTGGATCTACCTGGCGCGCAAACGCTACGGCCTGAGCATCGCCGAAGGACTGTCCGCGCTGCTGCTGGCGCGCCTCTTCGACGTGGTCGGCATCGTCGTCTTCTTCCTCGCCGCCCTCGCTCTGCACTGGCGCGGCGCCGGCGACGCGGCGCGCGAGCTGGCCGGCGGCGCGGTGCTCCTCCTGGCGCTGTCCGGCGCGGCCCTGCTCGCCCTGGCGCGCGGGGCCCCGCTGCTGCTCGGCGCGGCGCGGCGCCTCGCGGCCTGCTGCGGGGTGGACTCGCACCCGCTGGTCCAGAAGCTCCTGGAGCGCTGCCGCGCCCTCCTCGACCACGTCGCCCGGGTCGGCTCGCGCCGCACCGCTGCGTCTGTCTTCCTGGTGACGCAGGCGCAGTGGCTGTGCACCCTCCTCTGCTGCTATGCCCTCTTGCGCGCGGCCGCCGTGGAGTTCGCCTTCAGCGCCTCGATCCTCGGCTCCACCGGCTTGAGCGTGGCCCTGATCCTGCCGATCAACACCTTCGCCGGCGTCGGGTCGTTCGAGGCGGGTTGGACCGTGGGCTACCGCCTGGCCGGCCTCGACCTGGAATGCGCGCTGGCCACGGCCGTCTGCGCTCACCTGTTCATCCTGGTGTTCGCCGCGCTGCTCGGCGGCCTCGGGATGGCCGGCCTGCGCCGCCGGCCGCTAGATTGAACGTGATGCGCGCGGCACGCGCCGGGCGCTGGCGCGGCAGCGCGCCCTGCCGGGACGTCCCGGAGGAAGTTCACCATGAGCTCGAAGGACAGCAAGCGGCAAGGGAAGGGACGCCGCGCCGCTGGCAAGAAGCGCCAGCAGCAGGTCGCCGCCCCCGGCCGGCTCAGCGCCGCCAGGCACGGCGAGATGGTGCGCGCCTGGCTGCGCCAGGACAGCGACCTCACCGCCCAGAGCATGATGGTGGGCACCCCTCACTTCGCCTCGCCCGAACAGGCACGGGGCGAGCAGGTGGACGCCCGCGCCGAC
>DYIW01000219.1 GCA_020723465.1 Phycisphaera mikurensis | reverse complement strand
CCCCCGGCGCTCGCAACGCGGCCGCGGGGGATTCCTGCTCAGGCTCTGAGGCCGCGCCCGCCGCGCCGCGCGGCTACTTGCCGAGCACGGCGCCCGCCGTGTGGAACCAGTGGTACGATTCGTCCGCGTCGCCGAAGCCGGTCTTGTTCTCGGTGAAGATCTTCTGCGCCAGGGCGAGCGTCTCCGGCCGCTTGGTGACGCGCCAGGCCACGGCCAGCGCCGAGGTGATCCAGGAGTTCACGCCGCTGTTGCTCTCCTTGGGGTTCACGTCGAGGTGGTTGTCACAGGCCAGAGCCTCCAGCACGACTCCGCCGGCGACGGCATAGTCGACGATGTAGTTCGACAGGTCGGCGAGGATCGGGTCGATGGCCGGGTCCCCGGTCTCCCTGCCGTAGAGCGCCAGGCCGTACATGCCAACCGCGATCTGCCAGGGCATGTCGTACTCGGAAGTCATGTTGTGTCCCTCGGCGCCGTAGTACTGGCGCGTCAGGTAGTGGTAGAGCAGACCGGTCAGGGGCGAAGGGGTCTGGCCGCGGAAGTTCTTCACGCTTTGCACCACGCCCTGCGCGCGCGCCAGGAAGCGCGCGTCGCCGGTGATGGCGTACGCCTTCATCAAGGCGCGCAGCGTCCAGCCGGTGCTGCGCGAGCTGTGGCTCGCCTTAGTGGGCACCATCGTAATCCAGGTGTTGATGCCCTCGGCCATGGTCTGCACCGCGTCCAGCGCATTGCGCGAACCGGTCAACAGGTAGTACTCGTACAGGTCGTCCAGCACCATGTGGTCGGCGTCGTAGCCGTTCCACTTGTGGCCCTTGTCGGGAATCCCCGCCTTGTACGGATCGAGCGCCGCGCTGATCTGATCGCGGCCGAGCTGGTCATAGCTGGCGTAGTGCGGCAGGCCCTCCATCAAGTAGGTGTTGGGGTGGTCCTCCATGCGGAAGCCGTCGAGGTGGTAGGTGCGCAGGTCCATCGAATGCAGGGCGAATACCTCCTCCTTCTCGAACCACGCGCGCGCCCCACTGATCATGAACCGGTCGAAGTAGGTCAGGCGGTTGCGCGGCGAGCCGGTGGTGTGCGTGTTCTTGGCCCAGACCGGCTCGCCGAACTCGGACCAGCCGAAGCCGCCGTTCAGGTCCATGCCGTTGTAGTCCTCCACCAGTTCGGCCTCGCCCTGCGCCTTCATCTGGGCAAAGGAAAGGCCAGGATCGCGCAGGTCGCCGAGGTCGCCCCACGCCTTGGTCTCGCGCAAGTACCAGAGCGGCACGCGCGGCAGGAGCGGGTGGGTCTGGCGCCGCGCCTCGAGCCGGGCGTCGAAGCCGCTCGCGGAATGGAAGGCGTAGACCAGCTCGTGCGTCTTCCGCTGCGCGTCGTCCAGCCAGTGCAGGCCGGCGAACTCCGCCGGCCAGAGGTCGACCACGACGCTGCCCTCGAAGCAGCCGCGCAAGGCGTAGGGGAAGTTCTGCCACGGGTAACGGAGCGCCACGAGCACGCCCTTCTCTGCGTCGCGGACGTCCATCCAACCCTCGGCGCGCGCCCCGCTCGCGGCCGGAGCGGAGGCCGGCAGGGACTCTGGACGCAGCAGGGCGTGCGGCCCCACGTACTTGCGCCAGCCGCAGAAGGTCGTGCCCGGGTTGCATGCGTGGTTCCAGTGCGGGCCGCCCGACGAGTCCTGCAGCAGGAGAGCTTCCTGTCCCGGCGCCAGCGCCGTGGCCGCGGCCTGCGCCTGGCCCTCGTCCGGGCCGAACGCCACCTGCGCCAGGCCGTTCGCCGCCAGACGCGTGTGCAGCAGGTAGCGGGCGAGGGTGATGGCCCCGAGCGGCTCGGAGAGGTAGGTGTTCTTCAGGGTGTACTCCACGCGCACGGCCGCCGAGCCGGCCACGAAGTAGAAGCGCGCGCTGAAGAGGAGGTAGTCGCGCTGCAGCGCCGGCGCGCCGGCCGGCAGGTGGCGCCCGTCGACGCGCAGCACCACGAGCAGGGGCCCGGCCTCCTCGACCGTGTACTGGGGCTGGGTGTCGAGGCAGCCCAAGTAGGCGCCGTCGAAGGGATCAACCAGACAGGAGCCGAGCGAGCGAGCGTGGCGCACGACCCACTCGCCCGCCGCCTCCTCCATTTTGCCGTTGCCGTCGAGGTCGAGCCACACGCTCTGGAACAGGTTGAACGAGGACAGGAGGAAGTCGAAGCGCGCCGGTCCGGTGAGGACCGACAACCATTCATCGCCGGCGAGGAGCTTGACCGGCACGGCTGGCGCGGCCGCCGGAGGGTCGCCCGGATGGCGGCGGCGCAGCACGTAGGTCTTCGCCTGTCCGGCGCCGAGGTCGACTTGGAACTGCGCCAGCGCGAAGCGGATCGGGCGGGCCTGGTCCGCCGGGGCGCCCTTCCAGCGCGTCAGCACGCGCCATTGCACCGGGACCTCCGTGCCGTCCTGCTTCAGCAGGCGCAGATTCGCGGCGCTGTAGACGGCGGCCGACTCTGCCACGGGCACGGCGAGACGCACCAGCTCCCCGCTGCGCGCCAGGGCAAGTTCGTCGAACACGTCGATGGGGACGCCGGCGTCGAGGGAATCGGCGGCCGCGGCCGGAGCCGCGAGCGCGGCGAGGAGGAAGACACACGGGAGGCGACTGAGCATGGAGTACTCCCTTCGAGGCGCCCGCCGGGCGAACGTCTCATGGAATTCCGGGCAGGAGTGGCGGACCGGGCGCTGCCGGGAGGGCAGGACTCCGCGGCATCATCACCGTCGAGACTCGCGGCTCCCCTTCGCGGGCCGGAAGCTCTCGGTGGCGACGGGCTGAGCGACGATGCGCGCGCCCGGGCCCTTTTCGGCGGCGTCCGCTCAGTTCAGGGCGCCGTGCAATTCCCGAGCAGAGAGCGCGCCGGAGGTTGCAGGACTGAGAAGCGCGACCGTCGCGCGCGGGTCGGGGTGGCCGACGCCTTCCGCCCGGGCGAGAGGGCGGTCGACACCGGCTTCCGTCCCAGGACGGAGAGGGCTGCGCTCTTGCCGGGTCCTATGGGCGCGGGACCGGGCGGCGCAGGCGGACCCTCGAGCGCGCGTGAACGAATGCGCGTCGCGCCAGCCGCAGCAGGTCGGTCCACCGGGAAGGGGACGGGGACGGCAGGTGCGGGGCATGCTTGCAGCCGCGGCAGAACAGCGTCCCCTTGCCGGAGAAGTGCGCGGCGCGCAGGCGGCGCGCGGCGCGGCCGTTCCAGATCTCCATCGGCTCCTGGAGCAGGACGTTGCCCAGCAAGTGGTCGGTGACGAAGCAGCAGGGATAGACGTCGCCGGTGTACATCACGGCGAACTCCTGGGCGACGAACCAGCACAGCCCCTTCCCCTCGAGGGGCGGCGGGCGCTTGTCCCGCGGCGGCGCGCTCACGGCGTTCTCCAGGCCGAACTCGCTGAGGAAGAGGTTCACCTCGCGGTCGAGCGCGACCGCGCGCGCCTCCTCGATGACTGATCGCACCGCCTCCTCGCCCGGGTCGAGGAAGGGATCCCGCCGCCTCGAGTCCTTGATCTGGTGCTGGAGCCGCTGGAGCACCACCCCGTCCACGTCCAGCCGCGCCGCCGCGCGGACGAAGTCCGGCAGGTGCGCCAGGTTCTCCCGCAGGACTACGGCGCTGATCGTCAGCAAGACGTCGTCCGGCCTGGACCGGCGCTGGTCGCGGATGGCCTCCAGGTGACCGGTCACGCGCTCGAGGTTGCCGCCGCGAATGCGCCGGTACAGCTCGGGATCCAGCGCGTCCAGCGACACGTTGAGGTGGTCCAGGACCGGCGCCGCCCTCGAGTACAACTCGGCGGTGAGGAGGGTGCCGTTCGTGATCACGTCCAGCAGCACCTCGTGCCGGAGCGCCTGCTCCAGCACCAGGTCGAACTCCGCCAGGAGCGGCTCCCCCGCCGCGGCGCTCAGGATCGCCTTCCTGGCGCTGGGGAACAGCGTCGTGCAGACCCGCTCCAGCGCGTTGCGGGACATGCTGTGCCGCCCCTGCCGCTCGTGCCGCGGGCACTGGATGCACCGCAGGTTGCAGATCTCCGAGGTGTGCAGCCCGACGATCTCCGGCATGGCGCGGTAGACCACGGAGCGGCGCTCGAGGTCCTCCCGCAGCAGGCGGCTGTTCGCCGCCTTCCGTTCCTGGAGCGTGGTATTCATGGCGACAGGCGGAACATGGCCCGCCACTGGTACGGAGCGCGCCGCAGAGAGTCTACCCGCTCGGTGTGCCGCACGGGAACCGCGGCCGGGCTGATCTCCGCGGCGGGATGGCGCGGCGCCCGTCCTCTTTCTACCCTCTTCCCCAGCATCCTGCCGCCGCGCGCGGATCCGTCTCTTGCGAGCGACCCATGGTCAAGCTGCTGCATGTCTCGCCGGACGAGTTCCTGGTCGACACCTTCCGCCTGGGCAAGGCGGTGTACGACACCGGCTTCCGCCCCAAACACGTCATCTCCATCTGGCGCGGCGGCACCCCGGTGGGCCTCGGCGTGGACGAGTTCTTCCGCACGCGCGGCCTCTTCCTCAACCACACCACGATCGCGACCGAGTCCTACACCGGCATCCGCGAGCAGGGCGAGGTCACGGTCAAGGGGCTCGAGCACGTCATCGACGTGATCTGCCGCGAGGACGGCCTGCTGATCGTGGACGACGTCCTGGAAACGGGCCACACCATCCGCCGCATCCTCGACATCCTGCAGCAGCGCGCGCGCGCCAACTGCCCGGCGGACATCCGCGTCGCCACGGTTCACAGGAAGCCGGAGCGCGGCCCGTTCGACGCGGCGCCCGTCATCACCCTGCACGACATCGACGGCGACGTGTGGATCGACTACCCCCACGAGCTGAGCGACCTGGTGCAGCCGGATGACCCCAAGGAGCGCCTCATCCGCGAGAAAGACGAGGAGATCTGGCGCCTGCTGCGCGCCGCCGAACCGCCACGGCCGGAGACGCTCGCGAGCGACGGCCCCTCGCTCCTCCTCTCGGCGCGCGAGCTGCTGCTCGATTCCATCCGCCTCGGCCTGATGGTGGCTCACGACGACGCCTTCCGCCCGGACTTCCTGGTGGCGCTCTGGCCGGGAGGGATCGGCACCGGGCTGCCGCTGCACGAGGTGCTGAAATACGCGGCCAAGAAAGACCCGGCGCGCGCCACGCCCGACCACATCAGCCTGACCACGGCGCGCACGCGCACCAGCTACCGCTCCGACATCATCGGCATCAACTACCTCGTCGACCACGTGAACAAGGACGACAACCTGCTCATCGTCGACACCACCTTCCGCAGCGGCCAGGTGGTGAACGACGTGCTCATGAAGCTCAAGGAGGCGCTGCGCCGCAACCTGAACCTGGAGCGCGTGCGCGTGGCGGCGGTCTACTACAACTCCGAAAGCCAGGCGACCTGGACCGTGCCGCGCGCCATTCAGCAGCCGCACTACTACGTGAAGCAGGTCGACCGCGAGGTCATCTACCCGCACAGCATCCACAAGCTGCGCCGGCCCGAGAAGACGCTGCGCGAGCACAATCCGGCGCTGCACAGGGTGGTGTTCGGCAGGAGCCGGTAACGGCGGCCTCGCGCCGTCACTCCGCCGCGTCGGGCCGCGCGCCGGCCGCCGCTCCTGTTCCCTTCTTGAGCACGGCCCGCAGCAGGGCATACCCCGCCGCGCCGGAGCAGAGCGACGCGCACAGGATGCCGAGCCGCTCCAGACCGAAGTACGCGCCGCCTCCCTGTTCGAAGGCGAGCGAGGCGATGAAGAAGCTCATGGTGAAGCCGATGCCGCACAGCAGGCTCGCTCCGTACACGTCGCGCCAGCGCAGGCCTTCCCCCAGGTCGGCGAGCCCGGACTTCACCGCGAGCCAGCAGGCGCTCATGATCCCCGCCTGCTTGCCCGCGAACAGCCCGAGCATGACGCCGAGCGGCACCGGGTGGAGCAGGTCGGCCGGCGCCAGCCCGGCCAGCGAAATGCCGGCATTGGCGAAGGCGAACGCCGGCAGCACGCCGAAGGCCACCCACGGATGCAGCGCGGCTTCCAGCGGGTGAACCGGCGCGGACTCTTCCTCGCCGTTCCGCGCCCGCGCCGCGCCCTGAGGCAGCGGAATGGCGGCCGCCAGCACCACGCCGGCGAGCGTGGCGTGCACTCCGGACTTCACCACCGCCACCCACAGCAGGTTGCCGGCGAGGATGTACGGCGCCAGCCGTCTCACGCCGCAGACATTGAGAGCGACGAGAACGCAGAGCAACGCCGCGGCGCTCCACAGGGCCGGCGCCGACAGCTCCGCGCTGTAGAACACGGCGATGACGACGATCGCCCCGAGGTCGTCGAAGATGGCGACGCTCAGCAGGAAGACCTTCAGCGCCGCCGGCACGCGGCTGCCGAGCAGCGCCAGGACGCCCAGGGAGAAAGCGATGTCCGTCGCGGCGGGGATGGCCCAGCCTCGCAGCGCCGCTGCGTCCCCGCGGTTGAAGGCGAAATACACGGCCGCGGGGAAGAGCATGCCGCCCGCCGCCGCCACCGCCGGCAGCACGGCGCGGCGCGGCGCCGACAGGTGCCCCACGCACACCTCGCGCTTCAGCTCCAGGCCGACGAGCAGGAAGAACACCGCCATCAGCCCGTCGTTGATCCAGAGGAGCAGGGGCTTGGCCACGCCGAACCCGCCGGCCGTCACCACCACGGGCAGGTCGAGGAGCGCGGCGTAGCGCGGCGCCAGCGGCGAGTTCGCCACGAGCAGGGCCAGGAAGGCGGCTCCGACCAGCAGCAGGCCTCCGGCCGCCTCAAGGCGCAGGAACTCCTGCAGCGGCTTGATGGCCCTGTCGAGCACGCCCTTCATCGCGCGCGCCCGAACGTCACGTACCCGCCCGGCACCGTGTCCCCCGGCTCGAGGTCGCGATCGTCACCGCTGCTCCCCGTTGACGAACACGCCATCCCTCCTGATCTCGACTTGGTCCTCGCGTGCAACCGGCCCGTGGTCCTTCTCTCCGATGAAAAGTCGGCCCTCGGTGATGCGCAGCAGGAGCTGGTCGATCCGAACTTCGGGCCCGGTCTCGCTGCGCACTTCCTTGCCGCCGGTCGCGCTGGAGACCTCCGACTCGAGAACGTTGCGCACGCTCAACGGGACGTCCGGCGCGACCTCGATTCTCACGCCTTCGAGCGTGACGATGGAACGTCCACCCGGATTGACCTCCAACCACACCGCCGCGCCTGCGGCCGAGCCGGCGCTCGTCTCTCCTCCTGTGTCGCAGGCGGCGGTCAACACGACAGCGAGAAGGCACACGGGCCAGCCCGATGCCGCTCGCGCCCTGGATTCGAAAGAGGACTTGCCACACCTCGCCTTCATCTCTCTGTCCTCCGCTCCGCTGGTCGACACCAGCATTGCCATGCGCGCCAGCACCCTTCCGGCCTGCAGACGACGACTCGCCCCACAACGCTGCGTCACTCTCTGCGCGCCAGATCGTACCTCTCTCCCTCCTTCCCGCACAACGCGGCGGCGCCGCAACCAAACGTGTCGCCGCTCACCGGTCGGGTCCGGCCGGCGCCGCCGCGAGCTTGAAGTTCGAAGTCTGAAGTTGGAAGCCGGAGGACCCTTCGACCGACTGCCAACCTCCGCGCACTGGAGTGCCTCGGGTTCTCGCCAAGGAGGTTGGGGATCTTCGTGCCGTGCGAAGATCTGGGCGGGTAGTGGCACAATGGCCCGGCCGATCCGCACGCAGCGCAGGCTGGAAACCCGGCGCAAGATCGGATAACAGGGCTGGTTTCCCGAACTCCGGGCCGGCCGGCGGGCCGGACCCTGCGAAGGAGCAACGCACATGACGACCAAGGACCGGCCCGTGGTGCTGATCGCGATGGGCGGGCACGCGTTCATCGGCGACCGCGAGCGCGGCACGGAGCAGGACCACAAGCGCAACGCCGCGACCATTTCGAAGCAGCTCATGACCCTGGTGGAGCGCAACTACAACATCGTGGTCACGCACGGCAACGGGCCGCAGGTGGGGAGCCTCCTGCTGCAGAACGAGCTGAGCCGCACCGAGGTCGAGCCCATGCCTCTCGACGTGCTGGTGGCCGAGACCCAGGGCAGCCTGGGCTACCTGTTGCAGCAGTCGCTGCAGAACGAGCTGCGCAGCCGCGCCGCCCTGCGCCACGTGGTCGCGGTGATCTGCGAGGTGCTGGTCGACCGCCAGGATCCCGCCTTCAGCCAGCCCACCAAGCCCATCGGCCGCTTCCTGGCGCAGAAGGAAGCCGAGGAGCTGCGCGACCGCCTCGGCTGGCAGATCGTCGAGGACGCGGGCCGCGGCTGGCGCCGCGTGGTGCCCTCGCCGCGTCCGGTCAAGGTGGTGCAGTGCGAGACCATCCGCGAGGCGGCGCAGGCGGGCCACATCGTCATCGCCTGCGGCGGCGGCGGCATCCCCATCACGTCGGGCGAGGAGGGCGCGTACGAGGGGATCGAGGCGGTGATCGACAAGGACCTGACCTCCGCCGTGCTGGCCAACCAGATCGGCGCGCAACTCCTGATCATCCTCACCGCCGTGCCCAACGTCTCCGTCCGCTACAAGAAGCCGGACGAGAAGAAGCTCAACGCGGTCACGCTTAGGGAGATCCGCCAGTTCATGATGGCCGGCGAGTTCCCGCCGGGCAGCATGGGGCCGAAGATCGAGGCGGTGGTCAACTTCCTCGAGGGCGGCGGCCAGCGCGCGCTCATCACCAACCCGCAGTCGCTGCAGGACGCCCTGGAAGGCCGGGCCGGCACGCACTTCGTCGGCCGCTGGTAGGAGCAGCGCCGCACGCGCGCGCGCTTCAAGGGCGAAAGCCGAGCGCCTCGAGGGTGGCGGCGTGCCGCCTGGTCAGCTCCACGTACTCGGGCCGCTGCCGGTTCTTGCCGGTGTCGCCCGAGCGCACCTCGGCGGCCGCGGCCTCGATCCAGTCGCGGCCGCCGGGCAGGCGCAGGTGCTCGTGCACGCGCGCCAGCACGGCGCGCGGGTCGGCCAGCAGGTCCTCGTAGGCGACCTCCAGGTACTTGCCCGGGGCGAGGCGCGCGGCCTCGTCGCGGATGCGCAGCAGGCGGCGGCGCCAGAGCTCGAAGAACGCGTCCAGTGGGATCGCTTCCTGCGCCTCGCGTTCCTTCGCGGCGTAGGCCATGCGCCAGGCGATCGCCGGCCAGTAGCACGCGCCCCAGACCGCCAGGAAACGGAAGCTCAACACGCCGGGCATGGAGAGCGCCACGTCCCGGCCGTCGCGCAGGATGTGGACGAAGCGGGCGCCGGACCACAAGCGCTCGAGCAGGCCCATGCATTGCCCGTAATCGGGAGTCTTGTCGCCCCAGAGCGCCTTGCCGTTCCTCGCGGCGATGTCCTCGAGGAAGGCGGTGGTGAGGGTGACGATGTCCAGGCGCGGCAGACCCTGCGCGCGCGCCGCGAACTCGGGCCAGTAGGTCTTGTGGGTGTGGCCGTTCTGCTTGAGGATGCGGTTGTAGGTGGTCTTGCCCTTGGCCAGGTAGACGCCGCGCACCGCGTCGATGAACTCGTCGAGAGTGATCTCGCGCGTGCCGAAGAAGTCGTGCAGGAGTGGGATCCAGTGCGTCTCCTGCGGCACGTGCACGTCCGGGTGGCGGCCCACGAGCCGGCGCAGCAGCGACGAGCCGCAGCGCCCCGTGCCCACGAGGAAGAAACCTGGCCAGCCGTCCATCGAGCAACGCTCCCGCGCGACGCGCTGATTCTGCCCGGGACACCCGCGGCCGCGCAACGGTGGGGTCGTGCGCGGTCCCGCACTTGCGCCGCGCCGCCCCCGCGCGGCAGGATGGGCGCACCCGAGGCCGCCCGCGCGCAGGAGCGCTTCCATGCTCGTCGTCCATGTGCACGTCCACGTCAAGCCGGAGTCGCTCGCCGCCTTCATCGCGGCCACGCGCGAGAACGCGCGCCAGAGCCTGCGCGAACCCGGCATCGCCCGCTTCGACGTCGTCCAGCAGCAGGACGACCCCACGCGCTTCGTCCTGGTCGAGGCCTATCGCACGCCGGAGGACCCGGCCCGGCACAAGGAGACGCGCCACTACCTGGCCTGGCGCGCGGCCGTGGAGCCGCTGCTGGCGGAGCCGCGCACCGGCGTGCGCTACAGCAGCGTCTTCCCGGACGACACGGGCTGGGGCTAGGCATGCGCTTCGAGTTCGCCTCCGCCGGCCGCGTCGTCTTCGGCGCCGGCGTGCTGCGGGAGATCGGCCCCCTCGCCCGCGCGCTCGGCCGGCGCGCCTTCGTGGTCGCGGGCGCCTCGGCCCTGGCCACCCCGCCGGGCGGCCGCGCGCGCGCCGCCGCTCTGCTCGATCTGCTCGCGGAGAACGGGCTCGAGGCCGTGACCAGCGCCGTCGCCGGCGAGCCGACGATCGA
>DYIW01000218.1 GCA_020723465.1 Phycisphaera mikurensis | reverse complement strand
TGCAGAAGTACCCGGCGGTCTTCATCTACGGCATCGGCTGGCCGCTGGCGGACGGTTATCCGCACGAGATGCGCGCCGCCGACTACGACGACTGGGTCACCCCGACCACGTCCGCCAAGGGCAAGCCCATGCACGGCCTGAACGGCGACATCCTGGTCTGGAACCACGTGACCAAGCGCCGCCACGAGCTGACCTCGATGGGCATCCGCGTGAACCCTGAGACGCTCAGGAAGCAGCTCGACATGAGCGGGCTGAACCACTACCTGAAGCTGCCGTACCACCAGGCGATCCTGAAGAACGAGATCCCGCTGAGCGTCGGCGGCGGCATCGGCCAGTCGCGCACGTACATGCTCCTCCTGCGCAAGGCGCACCTCGGCGAGGTGAGCGTCACCGTCTGGCCGAAGGTGCTGAAGGACATGTGCGCCAAGAAGAACATCCACGTGCTCGAGTAGGCGCAGGCCCGGCGCCTCCTGCGGCGGTTAGAATGTCCTTTCAGGCCAACCGCCCGGGAGGCGCCGTGAGACCTCGAGCCGCAAGCACGATCCTGCTCGCCCTGGGCCTGGCGCTCCTCATCGCGCCAAGCAGCGTTGCCCAGGCCAAGAACAAGAAATGGGCGCCGAAGGACCCGGGCGACGCGCCCGACGTGACGCGCGAGCACGGCGTCGGGTCCATCCCGCTCGGCGCCAGCGCGCGCGGCGACATCGTGCTCGGCTTCTACAACATGATCTCCTTCGAGGCGGTGAAGGGGACGCGCGTGACCCTGCGCCTGTCGACGCGCCACAAGGAAGCGGAACTGCTGGCCGACCTCATCGATCCGCTGCGCTCCAGCCACGTCGCCTTCGTGGCGGCGCCGGACAACGCGCGCGATCTGCTGCTCGCGGACCACCGGCTGGAGATGACCGGCGTCTACTCCATCCGCTTCGCCTTCAAGACGGACCACAACGGCCCCTACCTGCTGGAAACGTCAGCCGTGTTTCCGGAGCGCGCCGAGGAGACGCTGGCGCTCGCGCCGCACGGCGAGGCGCGCTTCCGCTTCGACGGCATGGCGGACCGGCGCATCGGCCTGCTCAAGGTCGAGCCGGAAGAGGGCATGCGGGTCGATCTGCGGCTGCTCGACCCGAGCGGCTGCGAGCTGGACTTCCGCGACAAGACCCGCCTCGAGAACTTCGGGCGCAGGACCGAGGTCGCCGGCGTGGTCATCGAGAGCAACGGCGAGTTCGTGCTGGTCGTGCGCGACAAGGCCGGGGTGGCCGGCGCGGTGCACGTGTCCGTCGAGTTCGAGAATCCGCCGCTGTCGCGCCGGGTCATCAAGATCTGACGCGGCGGCAAGCTGCTATCCTGGCCGCAGGCAGCCGGCTGAGCGCTGCGCGTCACGCAGGCGGAAGCGCTCCATGAACGAACTTCTGGCCACCCTTGCGGTCCTGCTTGTCTGCCAGGATCCCGCTCCCCGGGAGACCTGCTCCGCGTGCGCCGATCGCGGCAGCCTGCCATGCCCGGCGCACAAGAAGCAGGAGATCGAGCTCGAGAAGAACACCCTCTTCTGCTCGGAGGTGATCCGCTGCCGCACCTGCGGCGGGGTCCTCGAGATCGACTGCGAGAAGTGCGCCATCGGCGACAAGCACATCGCCTACGCGCGCGAGGACAAGGAACGCTGGCTCGAACGGCAGGGGAAGAACTTCGAGCTGCTGCAACACGAGTTCCCCATGGGCCGCTCGCCCCACTTCGAGCTGTGGTGGGACGGCGACACGATCGTCGCCGAGAAGAAGCGCCTCTCGGATCACGCCGCCATGCACCTCTACCTCGATCGCCTCGAGGACCTGTACCAGCAGTTCCAGGCGGCCACCGGCGCGACCGACGAGGACTTCAGCACCGTCTTCCAGGTGATGGTCTGGAAGCGCTACAAGCACCACCAGATCGCCGCCGCCCAGTTCACCGGGCAGCCCAACCCGGACACCGGCACCAAGCGCATGGGCGCGGTCGGCATCTACACCGTCTTTCTCGACCCGAGCACGGTCGACCCGGACGAAAGCGCCGCCGCCGACCTCTACCGCGCCATCGTGCACAACGTTGCGCACCTGTTGCTGGCCAACGCCTGGAACGCCCTCTGGCCGGGCGAGCTGCAAGGGGGCTGGATCGACACGGGCGTGGCCCACTACTTCGAGGACAAGCTGCACGGCCGCTGCACCAACTTCTGCTACCGCGAGCAGGACACCATCGCCAACTTCCGCGGTGCGCGCTGGCGGGCCCCGGCGCGCACGCTCGCCGCCGCCGCGGACCGCCCCTCCTTCGCCGAGACCATCCGCAAGAAGAGCGACGAGCTCTCCTACGACGAGCACATCCTGTCCTGGTCCTACTGCGAGTTCCTGATCTCGCAAAATCCCGCGGGCTTCGGCGCCGTGTGCCGCGCCATCAAGGAGGGCAAGAGCATCCGCCAGCCGCTGCTGGAGCACTTCGGGTTCGACGTGCTCACCTTCGAGGAGGCGTGGAAGAAGCACGTCAAGGCGACCTACCGCGGGCGCTGAGGCTGAGAGCTCGTCCTCGACGTCACTCCCCCTTGTCGATCTCCTTCCGCAGCAGGCGCTTGGCGGCCTCGATGTCCAGGCGCGAGTCCAGGTTCTCGAGCAGCGCCACGTCCGAGGCGGGAACGAGCGCCGCCACGTCCTTGCCGTCCTCCATCAGCACGATGCGCTGGCCGCGCTGCGCCACGAGGTCGACGTCCCGCGCAAGGTGCCGCTTCACGTCGGCCGCGGGCACGTGCTCGACCGCGATTTGCGCCTCGCCGTCCAGGTTCTCGAGCAAGGCCAGGTCCTCGAGAGGAATGAGCGCGGCGCGGTCCGCGCCGGCGCGCTGGATCACGACGCGCTGCTTGCCGTTGCCGACCAAGAGCAGCACGTCGCCCAAGTTCTTCTTCACCACGTCGGCCTGATGGCGCTCCACGGCCAGCTCCGCGAATCGGTCCTGCGTGCGCGGCAGATTGTAGACACGGTGCGGCGCAAAAGGAAACGCGCAGCGCGCGCACCTCGCCCGCGCCGCCGCCGGACGCTACGCTGGGCGGCATGAGACAGCGACACACACTCGCGACACTGGCGCTCCTCTGCCTCGTGCCGGCGCCGGCCCTCGGCTGCCGCGCGGGCATGGCGGATCGCGTGGCGGCGGCGGAAGCCGGGTTCGCCGCCCCCGACGTCACGGGAAACCTCTCCCCCAGCTTGCGCCTGATCGAGCCGCAGGCCGCGCCCGCACCCTCCCCGGAGCCGCTCGCCGCGCCGGCCGAGCGCCTCATGATCTACTCGGCGCGCTACGAGGTCCTGGTGGCGAACGTGACGGACGGCGTACGCCGCTTCCTGGAGTGGGTGCGGGAGGACGGCGGCTACCTCGAATCCAGGAACGACGGGGAGGTGACCTGCCGCGTGCCGGCGGAGCGCTTCGACGCCCTCCTTGGCCGCATCCCCGACCTGGGCACGGTCCTCTCCGAGTCGCTCGAAGCCCAGGACGTCACCAGGCAGTCGCTCGACCTGACCATCCGCATCGAGAACGCCGAGCGCGCACGCCAGCGCCTGCTCGACCTCCTGGCCCGGGCCGACGACATCGAGGCGACGCTCAAGATCGAGCAGGAGCTGCGCCGCCTCACCGAGGAGCTGGAGCGCATGAAGGCGGAGCTGAAGCTCCTGCAGAGCCGCATCGCCTTCTCCACGGTCACGGTCGCGTTCCGCGCCAACGCCCCCGCGGCGGCGCCGGTGCGCCGCCGCACCGCGAGCCGCTTCCCCTGGCTGCGCGAGGTCGGCATCGAGCGCGTGCTCGACGAGTTCTGACGGGAGATCGAGATGATGCGCTTCCTTCAGGCCCTCCTCCTCCTCGCGCTCGCCGGCGCGGCCGCGGCCTGCACGACGCCGCCGGCTCCGGCCGACTTCCTCGTGGTGGACGGCGGCCGCGGCGAGGTGAAGGCGATCGCGCCGGACGACTCCCTCTTCTGGGTGCGCCAGTTCCGCGACGGCATGCGCGGCGACTTCGCCTTCTGGGCGGAGGCGCTGGAGAAGGAGTTCGTCGAGAGCCGCGGCTACACGCTGCTGGAGAAGCGGCAAGTCAAGTGGAACGGCGCGCCCGGAGTGGAGCTGCTCTTCGAGGTGAGCGCGGCCGGGAAGGCGCGGCGCTACCTGGCCACCATGGCGGTCGCGCCCGGCTCCTTCGCGCACACCATCCGCATGGCGGAGTACGTCGCCGACAAGGAGCGCTTCGACCAGCACCTCGCCGCGGTGCGCGCCGCCCTGGGAACGTGACGCCGGCGCCGCGCCCGCGGCGGAATCCTCAGCCCTTGCCCTTCTTGGCGCGCGTGACCGCCCCCTGCCACGGCTTGTACGAGTACTCCTTGCGCACGTACTCCTGCCAGCCCTCGACGAACTGGCCCACGGTCAGGCCGTAGGCCTGCTGCAGGCAGTCGCGATCCGGCGGCTGCGGGCCGGTCATGAGCTGCAGCATGGGAAACATCTTCTTCGGGTCGAGCCAGAGCAGGTAGTCGATGTAGGACCAGGCGAACTGGTGGTCCATGGCGCTGAGGGAGCCCACGTCCTTGCCGAGGATGTCCGCGAAGGCCGGCTCCTGCCCGGCCGCGACCGCGCGCTTGACGTTCGCCTCCCAGTTGCGGCTCTGCCAGTGCGCGAACTCGCCGGCCTCGGCCGTGCACCAGGTGACCGGCGAGCCGAAGTTCTTGACCTCCATGTAGTGGGCCAGCCCCTCGTAGACCCAGCCGTAGCGCTGGAACAGCCAGTGCTGGCGGCCCGCCACCGCGTCGTGGATGTGGTGAGAGACGGCGTGCGTCAGGAACTGGTGGCGCTCCTCGTCGCAGGTGATGACCGACGGGTCGTCCCAGGAGACAAGATGGGACTCGATGCCGAGCAGGGAGACCTTGGTGCCGGCGGAGAGCGGCCGATTGGCGAAGCGCGGCGCCGCGAGCTGCGCCGTTTTCTTGGCTTCGAACAGGTAGAGGTGGTGCTTGACGCCGTTCGTGTCCGCGTCGGCCATGCCGTGCAGGTCGAGGATCTGGCGGTGCAGCTCCTCCATGCGGCGCGCATACAGGTGCATGGCCTCGTGCCGCGAGAGGACGCGCTTGCCGAGCGTGATCTTCGGCAGGTCGCAGGCGATGATGAAGTGCGCCGTCTCCACGTGGTCGATCTTCCTCTGGACGACCGCGTCCACGGTCTGGCGCCGCTCCTCGAGCCACGCCCGGCGCGGCAGGAGCGCGGCGGCGAACTCACGCTCCGCCGCCGCCTTGAGCGAGGGCGTGCGGCAGCGCGCACACGGCAGCCAGTCGAGGCCGAGCGCCTCCGGGTCGCTGTCCAGGAAGACCGAGCAGAAGAGAGCGCCCTGCTCCAGCTCCAGCTCGGCGGCGGCGTGCTCATGCTTGAGCCGTCCCGTGCCCTGGCAGTCGCCGCACAGCGGCTCGCCCTGCTGGCGCGCGGCCGCGCCCGGCGCGTACAGAACGGCGCCGAGGACCGTGAGAACCGCGCTCGCCAGCGGCCGCCGCGGCATCAGCGTCTGCCCTCCCCCTGGCCCTGCTCCGGCGCCGCGGGCTCCTTCTTCCGCCCGCCGGCCTCGAGGTAGACCGTCACCACCTCGCCGTCCTGCGCCGGCTGCACCACGATGGTCCGCCCGCGCGCCAGGATGCGCTCCACCGCGTCGAACCACAGGCGCTGCCTGGCCAGCACCGGGTCCTTCTTGACCTCCTCCTGGAGCTTGCCGAAGCTCGCGGCCGCGCCCTGCGCCCGGTTCAGCAGCTCGCTGTGGTAGGCGCGCGCCCCCTGCTCGAGGGAGTTCACCGTGGCGCGCGCCCGCGGCTTGACGCGCAAGGCGTAGCCCTGCGCCTCCTCGGTCTGGCGCGCCTTGTCCTGCTTGGCCGTGGACACGTCGTTGAAGGCGCCGATGACGTCCTGGGGCGGGCTGACCTCGACCACGTTGATGGCGTTGACACGCAGACCGGTGGCGAGCGCGTCCAGCTCCTCCTGTACGCGGCCGATCGACTCGATCGAGAGACTCGCCTTGCCGGCCGTGAGGATGTCGTCGATCGCCATGGTCGCGATCAAGCCGGAGAGCACCGCCTCGCTCACGCGGCGCACCACGTAGTCGCGGCTCGCGCCGTCCCCGGTGTCGCTCATGCCGAACAGGTACTGCACCGGGTCCTGCACCGTGTAGTACACGGTCGCCTGCAGCTCGACGATGTTGGTGTCGCCCGAGAGCCACTGCACCTCGTCGTCCGAGGGCGGGATGTTGCGCACCTTGTCCTGCATCTTGAAGCCCACCGGCATGGGCCGCACCTGGGTGATGTTCACGCGCTTCATGGTCTCGAGCGGCCAGGGCAGCGTGAAGTTGATCCCCGCCTGCGCCACGCGCGACACGCGCCCGTAGGTCAGCACCACGCCCTGCTCGTCCTGCCGCACCACCCAGGTGGACGAGTAGAGAAGCGCCGCCAGGAGGACGAGCAGCAGCGCGCCGCCTCCCGCCGCGACCAGCGTCGCCTGTCCGCGCACCGCCATCATCCCTGCCCGGAAGCGGGCGGAGCCGCGGCCCGCTGTTCTTCGAGCACCTTCAGAAGCTCGTGGTCGCTCGGCAGGATCACGGTGCTGCCCTCGTCCAGGATCTTCTCCAGGGTCTCGAGCGAGCGCAGGAACTGGTAGAGGTCCGGATCCCGCGAGTGGGCTTCGGTGTAGATGCGCGTCGCCTCGGCCTCCGCCTCGCCGCGCAGCTCCTGGGCGCGGCGCTCCGCCGCGGAGACCATCTCCACCTCCTCGCGGTCGGCGTCCGCCTTGATTCGCTCGTACTGCTCCGTGCCCTCCGAACGGATGCCCTGGGCGATGCTCTCGCGCTCCTGCTCCATGCGGCGGAACACGGCCTGCTTGTTCTGCAGGGGGTAGTTGAGGCGCTTGATGCGCACCGCCGCCACGCTCACGCCGTAGCTCGCCTGCGCCTCGGCGGCGGCCGCCGCGGTGATGCGCTCCTCCATGTCCCGCAGCGTGGTTTCGTGCGCTTCGTTCGACACCAGGGAAGCGAAAGGCTCGGCGCTGAGCACGTCGCCCACCACCGAGCGCAGCACGTCCGTGAGGCGCGACTCGGCGACCATGCGGCTGCCGACGCTCTTCAGGAACTTGAGCGGATCGTCCACCGACCAGGCGAGGAAGCTGTCGACCATCACATTCTTCTTGTCGCCGGTCAGGTACTCGTCCGGCTGCGGGTCGAGCACGTGCATGCGGCCGTCGATGCGGATCACCACGTCGACGGGCGGCGGCCACTTGAACGCGAGGCCGGCCTCGCTGATCACGCGCCGCGGATCGCCGAAGCGCGCCACGATGACGTGCTCGTTCTCGTTGACCTGGAACAGGCACGCCCAGCAGGCGAGCCAGAGCAGGCCAGCGAGCACCAGCAGCCGAAATGCCGTCTTCATCGCATCGCCACCTGTCCCTTCGTCCGTATGCGCCGGCTCATTCCGGCTCCAGCTTCACCGGCTGGGGCGCGGCCGGAGCGCCCGCGGCGGCGTCATAGAGGCGCACCTCGACGCCGTCGTCGAGGAGCAAGATCAGCCGGCAGCCGCCGAGGACTGTCTCCGCGGCCTCGTCCCGCAGCCGGACCAGGGTGACCTCGCGCCCGCCGGTCTGCAGCGCCTCGTACAACTTGAGGAAAGCGACGACCGCGCCCGCGGCGGCGTTGACCGCGGCGCCGCGCGCGGCCTCCGCCTCCTGCTCGATGCGGTAGGCGGCGCCGCGCGCCTTGGCGGTCTTCTCGCGCTGATAGCCCTCGGCCGCGCGGATCTGGCGCTGCTTGTCCTCGAACGCGCTCGCCACGTCGCGGTAGGCGTAGTGCGTCTGCGGCGGCGCATGCAGGCAGATGAGCTTGAACGCCACCACCTGCATGCCCGCGCGCGCGCCGTCCAGCTCCTGCTGCAGCATGGCCGCCGCGGCCGCTTGCAGCTCGTCCCGATCGGCCACCAGGATCGCGTCGGAGTGGCGCCCTGCCAACACGCGCCGCAGGGAGGCCTCCGTCAGCGCGCGCAGCAGGCCCTCGGGATCCTCCACGCCGAAGCGCCAGCGATAGGCGTCGGCCACCAGGTACTGCACGGCGTAGAAGACGCGCACGATGTTCTCGTCGCCGGTGACGACCTCCGCCTCCGCCTCCAAGTCGCGCCCGTCCGCGCGCGCGAAGCCGCCCTCGCGGAAGCGCGCCTGGGCCTCCGCCTCCGAGCTGAAGCCGAACTCCTCACCGCGCACCAGCGTGTCCTTCACGATCTCCACGCGATCGATGGGGAAGGGCAGGTGGAAGCGGATGCCGGGCTCGCGGAACGTGCCCGCCACCGCGCCGAAGCGCAGCAGGAACCCGGTCTCCCCCGGCCCCACCACCGTGAACGCCGTGGTCAAGTAGGCGATCAGCAGGGCCGCCGCCGCGGCCGCCTTGCTCGTCCGTGAGGTCGGGTCGAAGCCGGCGCGCGGGCACCAGCTTCGCAGCCAGCGGCCGAAGCGCGCGGCCGCGTGCTGCTCGAGGGCGTGATAGAAGAGGAGCAGCCCGAGCGCGGCGCCGCAAATCACGCGCACGACGGCCATGAAGGACGACTCCGCGCCGTTCACCAGGGACATCAGCGGCTCGATGTCGAAGGCCGAGTAGATGCCGTTCAGAAGGCCGCCGAGGGCGAGCGAGACGACCGCGATGGTCCCCAGGTAGACGAAGAGCACGCGCCGGCCGAGCAGGTTCTTGACCACGAAGAACGTGGCCACGTTCGTGGCCGGCCCGGCAAGCAGCAGGACCAGCGCCGCGCCCGGATCCAGCCCCTTCGCCACCAGCGCCGCGGCCACGGGCGTGCTGGCCGTGGCGCAGATGTACATGGGGATGCCGATCACGAGCATCGCCAGCATGGACAGCCAGGTCCAGCCTGCCGGCAGCACGCCGGTGAGGAAGTCGTCCGGCACACAGACCATGATCAGGCCGGACAGGACGAAGCCGATGATGAACCACGGGGTGAGGTCGGCCATGAGCGTGCCGAAGGAGTAGCGGAGCACCTCCTTCACGCTCCGCTGGGGTCGCGCGTCCTTGCTGCCCGGCGCGTCCCCTGCGCCGACGACGGCGCTCGCACCGGCCGTCCTCGCCTCGGCCGGCGACGCGCCGCCGCAGACGCAGCACGGAGCGCTCGCGGCCGCCTCCTCGGCGCCGTGGTCGTCCCAGCCGCGCCGCACCAGCAGGTTGACGAGCGAGCCAGCGCCGAGCGCGGTCAGCAGGGCGGCGATGGGCCGCGCGAAGGTCATGAGCGGGTCCATCACCGCCCAGGTCATGCCAATCGAGTCCACGCCGGTCTCCGGCGTGGAGATCAGGAACGAGGTCGTGGCCCCCTTGCTGGCGCCGCTCCTCCTCAAGGCCGTGGCCGTCGGGATCACCGAGCAGGAGCACAGCGGGATAGGCACGCCCGCGCACGAGGAGATGAAGACGGAGCGGAAGTCATCCCGCCCCAGGTGGCGCAGGACTTTGTCCGCCGGCACGAAGACCTTGATGAGCCCGGCGAGCGTGAAGCCGATGAACAGGAACGGCCCTGATTCCCTCAGGATCATCCACATGGCCGCCAGCCACTCGCTCAGGAAGCCGATCATGCGCCCAGCCTGTGGAAGAGCACCATGGCGCCGATGCCCAGCGCCATGAGCGTGATCTTGGCCACGCTGTCCTCGCGGTGGTGGAACACCTCGGGCAGCAGCTCGCAGAGGCAGACGTAGAGGAACGTCCCGGCCGCGAGCGCGGTCGCGATGGCGATGCCCTCCTGGGTGAGCTGCGCCGTGAGCAGACCCCCGACCAGGATGCCGGTCGGCGTTATGAGCGAGAACAGGACCATGAGCACGACGATGCGCCGCCGGCGGAACTCCGCCAGCAGGAAGACCGAGGCCAGGGAGAAGGCCTCGAAGCCCTTGTGCGAGACCAGCGAGACGAAGACCGGCATCGCCAGCTCTTCATTCAGCGCGGCCGCCGAGTAGCCGATGCCGGCGGTGAAGCAGTGGATCGACAGGCCGGCGAGCGCCGCGTACCCCACCGCCGTGTGACGGTGCACGTCATCGCCCTCGCGCGTGCTGAAGAAGAGCGTCTCGATCAGGTAGACCGCCAGGACTCCGGTCAGCACGAAGCCCCAGATGAGCACGTTCCCGTGGGCGTGCGCGGCGCCGTGCTCCCCCGCCTCGACCGCCGAGAGCGAGGGCAGGAGGTGCAGGAACACCGCGCCGAGAAAGACCCCGGTGGAGAGGGCCAGCACCGAGTGCAGCAGGCGGTCCGACCAGCGCACCAAGAGGGGCAGGAGCCCGCCGGCCAGGGCCACGATCAGGATGACGATGGACTCGAGCATGGTGAGCGCCGCCGCCGCGCCCGCCCACGGCCCCC
>DYIW01000217.1:6257-10408 GCA_020723465.1 Phycisphaera mikurensis | reverse complement strand
GGAAGGCGCGCTCCCGTCCCCGGAGGCCGGGGAAACGGCCGCGATCGCTCGGCACCCTCCCCTCCCCTCCGGTTCCGAGCCGAAAAGCCGCGAAGCCCTGCGCTTCAGAACCTCGTGCTGACGCGGATGCTGAACAACTCCGTCTCGTCGTCCGACTCGGAGAGGACCGGCACGCCGAAGTCGATGGCCACCGGCGTCTGGCCGAGGAAGGGCAGGCGCACGCGCACGCCCGCGCCGGCGCCCAGGCGCGGCGAGCCGAGCACGTCGGCCACCGTGTCCTCGACCGCGCCGGCGTCGAGGAAGAGCACGCCGCGCAGGAGCTCGACCTCCTCGTCGAGGAGCGGATCGTAGGTCGAGTAGAGCGGGAAGCGGTACTCGGCGCCGGCCGCCCAGGCCATCTCGCCGCCGAGGTGCACGCCGCTCGACTCCGGGCCCACGCCGCGGTACTCGAAGCCGCGGATGGCGAACGGTCCGGTCGAGCCGCCGCCGCCGAAGCGCTCGAAGAAGGGCAGCTCGCCGCCGAAGCCCTGGGCCGCGCCTACGGCGCCGCGCAGAGCCACCACCTGGTCCCGGCCGCGCTCGTCCTCCATGAGCGGCAGGAACCACGAGCCGTCGAGCACCATCTTCGCGCCGGCCGCGTCCGCGCCCATGAACTCGTAACGCGCGCCGACCTCGTACCCCTCCTTGGGATCGGTGAGGGAATCGAGGTTGCGGTAGCGCGCGAACACGCCGATCCCGGGCACGAAGTTCGTGCCCTCGACGTCCTCGACGTCGTCCGGCGCGTCGTCCTCCACGTCCTCGATGTCCACCATGTCGAGCCGGCCGGTGACGCCGGCGCTCCAATGGTCATCGATGCGCTTGCCGAGCGTCGTCGACAGGCCGAAGCGGTCCTCGCGGAAGTCGTCGAACAGCCGCTCGGTGCGGTTGTAGAGCTCGACGTTGAGCGAGTAGGGGAACTCCTCCGGACCGAAGAGGTAGGGCTCGGTGAAGGAGAGGCGGAAGTCCGAGACCTTGTTCCCGGGCAGGGCCTGCAGCGAGAGCTGCTGGCCGCCGCCGTGGAAGGCCTCGTTGCGCCAGAACTCGCTGAAGAGCGTGATCGGATCCCAAGAGGACGGGGCGTCGCTGATGTCGAAGTTGGTCTTCTCGAGCAGCACGCCGGCGAAGAAGCCGGTGTCGGTGGTGGCCCCCGCGGTGAAGAACAGCCGCCCGGAACGGGTCTCCTCGACGTCGATGAAGAGGTCCTCGAGCAGCGGGTCGCCGGTGGGCTTGAAGCGCGCGTACACCAGGTTGTGGCCGCTCTCGTCCGTGAAGTAGCCGAGCGCCCGCAGGCGCTCGGTGGTGCGCATGAGCTCGGCCGTGTTCGCCACGTCGCCCGGCTTGAGCGTGCTCTCGCGCCGCACCACCACGTCCTTGGTGTTGGTGTTGCCGGTGATCACTACCGCGCGCACGCGCTTCTGGTCGCCCTCGCTGATGAGGTAGCGCACCCCCACCGCGGTCCCCTCCGCCGCGTAGGTGACCTGCGGCTCGACCACGCAGCGGATGTACCCCAGCTCGCCGTAGCGCGCCAGCAGGCGGTGCTGATCCTTCTCCAGCACCGCCTGACGGATGGGATCGCCCTCCGCCAGCTCGAGCAAGCCGTACAGCTCCTCCGCGCCGAGCGCCGTGCTGCCCTCGACACGGATGGAGCCCACCGTGTAGCGCTCCCCCTCCTGCACGCGCAGCGTCACCGTGACCTCGTCCTGGGCGGCGTTGAAGTCGAGCGCCTCGAGCGAGACCTGGCCGTCGCGGAAGCCCTCGGCCTGCAGGTAGCGCTGCAGCTCGATGATGTCGCGGTCGAGCACGTCCTGGCGCAGGTACGACTTGAGCAGCAGGAAGCGCGTGGCGTTGGTGGTCATCACCTTGCGCAGGTGATCCGGGTCGAGCGAGCGCAGGCCGACGAACTTGATGGCCGCGACCTCGACCTTGGGGCCCTCGTGGATCTCCAGCGCCGCGACCGCGCCATCGTCGCGCGCCGCGACGCTGGTCTTGACCTGGGCGAAGAAACGCCCTTCCTCCTGCAGCCGGCGCTGCAGCTCGGCGGCGCGGTCGCGCACCTGCGACTCGAGCAGCCCGCGCGCCCCCCCGAGCGAGACTTCCTCCAGGAGCTCGCGGCCGCGCGGCGCCGGGACCCCGGCGGTCTCGACCTTGGTGATGAGCGCCTCCTCGCTGACCTCCAGGGTGAGACGCACGCCGCCCTCGACCGCCTCCTCGAGCACCGTGACGCGGATGCCGAAGCGCTGGTAGAGGTCGCGGATGTCCTCGCTGATCTTGTCCGGGTCCAGCGCCTCGCCGCTCTTCGTGCGCATCGTCTGCAGCATCTGCTCGGCGGTGACGCGCTCGTTTCCCACGAAGCGGATGTCGACGACGATCTCCCCTTCGCGCGCGCGCCCGAACCCGTGCAGCAGCAGGGCGAGGACGAGGATGAGGACTTGATGACCGCCCAATGATCCGCCCGTTCGGCAAAGCGTCCCAGGTCTGCGGGGGATTCTAGTACGGGCCCGAGACGAAACGAACGTCCCGCCTTTTTGTTTGCCGGGATTCGCCAGCGGCCCGGCCGCGCGCGCGCCGCAGCCTCGGGCTGGCGTGATCTGAACAACCTGTGCAGAACCGGCCGGAGGCGGAATCGCGAGCGCGCCAGCGCGACGGCCCTCTCACTGGACCAGGTAGGGCCGCGCCGGGTCCTCGAAGCTCAGGTACTGGCTGAAGAAGTGCAGCTTCTTCATGCCGGTCGGGCCGTTCCTGTGCTTGGCGATGATCACCTCGGTGATCGGCACCTCGGATTCCGGCAGGTCCCGGTAGTACGCCTCGCGGTAGAGGAACATGATCACGTCCGCGTCCTGTTCGAGCGAGCCGGACTCGCGCAGGTCGGACATGCGCGGCCGGTGGTCCTCGCGAGCGTCGACCGCGCGGTTGAGCTGCGAGAGCGCCATCACCGGCACTTTGAGCTGGCGCGCGGAGTTCTTCAGCGCCTGGGAGATCATCGTGATCTCGTGCTGGCGGCTCTCCGCGTCCGGGTAGGTCATGAGCTGCAGGTAATCGACGACGACCAGGGAAAGGTCGACGTCCCGCCGCGCGGCGATGCGGCGCGCCTTGGCGCGCATCGCCATCGCCGAGAGGCCAGGCGTGTCGTCGATGAGGATGCGCGTCTTCGCCAGGTCATCGGCGGCGGTGGTGAGGCGGTCCCAATCCTCCTGCTCCAGGCGGCCGCGACGCATCTTGTGGGCGTCGACGCGCGCCGTGGAGCAGAGCAGGTTCTCCACCACCTGGTCGCTCGGCACCTCCAGGGAGAAGACCAGCACGCCGCGCCCGCTCTTCATGGCCGAGCGGGCGGCGATGTTCATGGCGAACGAGGTCTTGCCCATGCTCGGGCGCGCGGCGACGATGATCAGGTTGCCGGCATGCAGCCCGTCGAGCTGCTCGTTCAGGTCGGCGAAGCCGGTGTCCAGCCCGGTCAAGCCACCCGCGCCGTTCCCGTGCCGGCTCTCGATCCGGTCGAAGGTGGAGCGCAGCAGGTCCTTGACCGTGACCGTCTCCCCTTCCCGCTCGCGACTGACGTCGAAGACGCGCTGCTCGGCGCGGTCCACCAGGTCGCCGACCTCGTTGCCCGCCTCGTAGCAGTCCGCCAGGGTTTCTTGCGCTGCGCGGATCAGCGCGCGGCGCCGGGCGCAGGCGAGGACGATGGCCGCGTGGTGGCGCGCGCCCGCCGCCGAGGGGACGCTCTCCATCAGGCGGACCAGCGTCTCCGCGCCTCCCGCCTGCTCGAAGGTGCGGCGGCGCCGCAGCTCATCCTTGACCGTCAGGACGTCGATGGCCGTGCCGCGCTCGTCCAGGCCGGTGATTGCCTCGTGGATCAGGCGATGCGCGCCCGTGTAGAAGTGCTCCGAACGGATGCTGTCCCCGACCGCGGTGACCACGTCCCGGTCGAGCAGCATGGCGCCGAGAAGCGCCGCCTCGGCCTCGATGTCATGCGGAGGAACCCGCTCGACGGAGCGCTGGTCCGCCATCGCACCCTCCCTTCCCAGCGTCTACGCCGCCGTCAGGAGGCCTCGCTGGCGCCCTCCGGCGCAGGCTCGGCTCCGGGATCTTCCGCCCCTCGGCGGCCAGGTCGTCGA
>DYIW01000217.1:0-6247 GCA_020723465.1 Phycisphaera mikurensis | reverse complement strand
ACGACCCAGAGCTTCAGCTCTGTCCTGACCTGATCGTGCAGGACGACCGGCACATTGTACACGCCGATCTCCTTGATCGGCTCGACCAGGCGCACGGCACGCGCTTCCATCTCGATCCCTTCGGCCAGGAGCGCCTCCACGATCGAGCTGGCCGACACCGAGCCGTAGAGGTGGCCTTCCGCCGAGGCCTTGGCCTGGATCGTGAGCGAGACTTTGCTCAGGCGTTCGGACAGGCTCTTCGCCCGCTCCGTTCGCTCGTGCTCCTCCGCCTCGAACTTCTGGCGCAGACCCTCCAGCCGCTTGAGGTTGTCCGGAGTGGCGCGCACCCCGAATCCCTTGGGCACGAGGTAGTTGAGGGCGTAGCCGTCCTTGACGCGCACCAGGCCGCCGCGCCGGCCCAGATTCTCGACGTCCTTCAGGAGGATGATCTGCTGCATGGTTGGCCTTCCCGGCTAGCCGACGTACGGCAAGAGCGCCATGAAACGCGCGCGCTTGACCTCGCGCTTCAGCCGCCGCTGCGCCCAGGCCGTGTTGCCGGCGCGCTTGCGCGAGTAGAGCTTGCCCTGCTGCGTGGTGAGCCGCTGCAGCAGCGGCACGTTTTTGTAGTCGTACAGCGCCTCCGCCTTGTCGCGGCCCACGCGCACGCGGTGGCGCTCGCTGAACCGGCGGACCTTGCGCTTCTTGCGGCCGCTCTGTGCACCGCGTCTCATCGCTCACCTCCATCGCGCCGGTCGCTCGCGGGCGCGTGTTCATCACCGATCCGGGGAACCGCCACCGTGGCGGTTTCGTCCTCATCCAGGCCGGGCGCGGGAATGTCCAGCGCAGTCCGGGCCTCGCCGCCCGAGAGGCGGAGCTGCATCTCGGAGAACGTCTCGATGGGCTGCTCGGGAAGCTCCTCGAGGTGCAGGGTCAAGTGGCGCAGGATCAGGCTCGAGAGGCGCACCTCGGCGCGCAGGCGCGCGTCCGTGGCCGCGTCGCCCGAGAAGTAGGCCAGGAAGTACACGCCGTGCGTGACGCCCTTCACCGGGTAGGCCAGCCGGCGCTCGTCCCACTTGGTCATCTGCAGGACGGTGCCCCCCACTTTCTCGATCAGACCGCTGACGTGGGCGGCGAGGTAGTCGGTGTCCTTCCTCGCCTCCTTGTTGTGCGTCAGGAACATGCCCTCGTAGTACTTCACCACTGGCTTCGAGCCTCGCTTTCACGACTTTGTCCGGCCGCGCGGAACGCGCCAGTCTAGCGCACGCGGCCGCGGATTACTGCCGGTTGTAGCGGTTCATCAACGTTTCCACGTCTGCGCCGCCGATCCACTCCTCAGCCGCCTCGGCCGCGCGCGCGGCCATCTCGTCGACTTCCTCGAGCTCGTGCGGCCAGAAGCGCCGCAACACGTACACCTCCGCCGGCAAGCGCGCCGGCGGCGGCCCGATGCCCAGGCGCAGCCGCGCGAAGCGCTCGGTGCCCAGGCGCTCGATGAGCGAGCGCAGGCCGTTGTGCCCGCCGTCGCTGCCCGCGCCGCGCAGCCGCAGGCGCCCCAGCTCGAGGTTGAAATCGTCGAGCAGCACCAGCGTCTCCTCGAGCGAGCCGTCCAGATCAGCGAGGACCTGGCGCAGCACCTCGCCGCTGCGGTTCATGTACCCCAGCGGCTTCACCAGCAGGAAAGGGCTGGCCGCCCGACCGCGCCCGTCCGCCAGCGCGCACTCCGCGCCGCGCCGGCGGAACGAGACCTTGAGGCGCCCGGCCAGCAGGTCCACGGCCACGAAACCGATGTTGTGACGGGTGCCGTCGTACTCGCTCCCCGGGTTGCCGAGCCCCACGACGATGCGCGCCGCGGCGGGTCGAGCCACGCGTTACTCCGCACTCTCCTCGGCCTCTTTCTTCTGACCCACGACCTCCGGCTCGGCGGCCTGCTCCGGCGCCGGCGCCGGCGCCGCCTCCTCGATGCCGCGCTGCACCGCGACGGTGCACACGATCTTGTCCGGGTCCTCGAGCAGCTTCGCCGACGGCGGCAGCTCCAAGTCGCGCACGTAGATCGACTGGTTCAGCTCCAGGCCCGAGATGTTCACCACGATCGCCTCGGGGATGTGGCGCGGGGCGATCCGGATCTCCACGTCGGCCAGGAGCAGCTGCAGTACGCCGCCCTCGGCCAGCCCCTTGGGCCGGCCGCGCGTCTCCACCGGCACCGTCACGTTGATCGCCTCGTCGATGTCGACGCGCATGAGGTCGAGGTGCAGGACCTCCAGCCCGAAGGGGTCGTACTGGACCTCGCGAATCAGCGCGGTCTCGGTCTTTCCTTCGATGGACAGCTCGAGGAAACGCGCCTTGCGCGACAGCACGTCGCGCAGCGCGCGCCCGGCCGCGACCAGCGCCAGCGCCTCCTGGCCGTGGCCGTAGAGGACCACCGGGATGCTGCCGGCCTTGCGCAGCGCGCGCACCGCGTTCCTGCCCACGGCCGCGCGCGGCGCCAGTTCCAGCTTCGTCACTTCCACCATGATCGTGTCCTTCGCTCTGTGGTCCGCTACTCGCCGCTGAACAGCGCGCTGACCGAGGCGCTGCGGTGGATGCGGTCGATCGCGCGCGCCAGCAACGGCGCCACGGACCGCACCTTGATCTTGTCGATGAGCTTCTTGCCGGAGACCGGGATCGTGTTGCTCACGACCACTTCCTCCACCGGCGCCTGCGCCAGCTTCTCCACCGCCGAGCCGCACAGCACGGCGTGCGTCGCGCCGAGGTACACGCGCTCGGCCCCCTTGGCCTTGACGTTGCGCGCCGCCTCGGTGATCGATCCGCCGGTGGAGATCATGTCGTCCACCATGACGACGTCGCGCCCGCAGACGTCGCCGATGACGTTCTCCACCGAGGTGTTGTCCGCCGAGTGGCGCCGCTTGTCGACGATGGCCAGCGAGGCGTGCAGGCTGCTGGCATAGGCGCGCGCCAGGCGGATCGAGCCGACGTCCGGAGCGACCACCACCGGCCGGTTCAGCTCGAGCTGGGCGAAGTAGTCGCACAGGACCGGCTTGGAGTAGAGGTGGTCCACGGGAATGTCGAAGAAGCCCTGGATCTGCGAGGCGTGCAGGTCGATGGTCAGCACGCGGTCCGCGCCGGCGGCGCAGATCATGTTCGCGCACAGCTTGGCCGAGATCGGCACGCGCCCCTCGTCCTTGCGGTCCTTGCGCGCGTAGCCGAAGTAGGGGATCACGGCGGTGATCCGGTCGGAGGAGGCGCGCAGGCAGCAGTCGATCATGATGAGCAGCTCGACCAGGTTCTCGTTCACCGGCGGGCAGGTCGGCTGCACGATGAAGACGTCCGCGCCGCGGATGTCGTCGTTGATCTTGACGTCGATCTCGCCGTCCGGGAAACGGCCGACGCTGGCCGAACCCAAGGGCTGGCCAAGTTCCCGGCAGATCTCTTCCGCCAGCTCGCGGTGGGCCGTGCCCGAGAAGATCTTCAGCCGCTCCGCTGAGCTCATGAACGCTCCTCTCCGCCTGGTGCCGGCGGCGCGCCCGCGGGCGCGTCCGCCCGCTTCCGCAGCGGGCGGGCCGGAACGCCGACGTAGATCTCGCCCGGACCGATGCGGCAGTCTCGCAGCACGACCGCGCCCGCGCCAGTGGTGCCTCCGGCGCTCACCTCGCAGGGAGCGATCAGCACCGTGCCGCTGCCGATGAACGCGCCCGCGCCGATGGTCGTCGCGTGCTTGGTCTTGCCGTCGAAATTCGCGGTGATCGTGCCGCAGCCGATGTTGCTCTGCGCACCCACGGAGGCGTCGCCGAGATAGGTCAGGTGCTTGGCGCGGGCGCCGGCACCGATGATGCTCTTCTTCACCTCGGTGAAGTTGCCGATCTCCGCGCCGTCCTCGAGCACGGTCATGATCCTGAGGTGGGTGAACGGGCCGATCACGCAGTCGCAACCGATCCGCACTCCCGCGCCGATGACCGTGCAGGGCAGGATCCTCGTGCCCGGACCGATCTCCACGTCCGCGTCGATGTAGGTGGTCGCGGGATCGACGATGTCCACCCCGTTGTCCTGGTGCCTGCGGATGATGCGCTCGCGCAGGAGGCGGCGTACCGCCGCCAGCTCCGCGTGGGAGTTGAACGAGCGGGCTTCCTCCGGATCATCGAGCTGTACGCGACCCACCCGATGACCCGCCTTCCGAAGGAGCTCCACCATATCCGTGAGGTAGTACTCGCCCTTCGCGTTGTTCCGGCCGATGGCCTGGACCGCGCGGCGTCCCGGGGCAAGGTCGAAGACCAGGACTCCGGTGTTCACCTCGCGGATCGATCGAGTCTGCGCGTCCGCGTCGAGCTCCTCGACGATTCGCTCCACGGCGCCGTCCCGGCCCGTGACGACGCGACCGTATCCCTTTGGTTCAGCGAGGTTTGCGGTGAGCAGTGTCGCGGCGTTTGCCGGCGCGCGATGCTGCTCTAGGAGGTGCTCGAGGGAGTCCCTCTTGAGGCAGGGACCGTCGCCGTAAAGCACGAGGACGTCGCCGTTTGCGTCGCCCACGTCCGCCAGCGCCTCGCGCACGGCGTGCCCGGTGCCCAGCGGCGGATCCTGGATCACCAGCCGCGCAGCGTCGAGACCGGCTTCAGCCAGAGCCGAACGGCAAGCGTCCTGGCCTTCGCGGGACACCACCACCCGCACCTCGCCAGCCCCGATCGACTGGGCCAGCGCCACGACGTGGACAAGCGAAGGCCGCCCGCAGACGTCGAAGAGGACCTTCGGCGCGGGCGACTTCATGCGCGTCCCACGGCCGGCGGCCAGGACGACAACGACAGCGGGGCAGTTCACGTGCGGTTCCACTCGTGAGGCCGAGGCGCACTCGAGAAAGCGATTCCAGATCAGGTGCCGCTTCTGCCGATGACCGCGCAGAACCCGGTTGGGGTCGAGGAGTCAGCAACGCGGGCGACGCACAGCGAGAAGACGCTCCCGAGGCAAAGCGGGTGATTCTGCCGACCTGGTCCCGGCCCGTCAAGCCTCGCCTGCTGGAGTGGTCATCGTTGCAGCGGCGTTCGCGTGCCCGACCAGACCTCATGGAAGTCCGGTAACTTAAAGTTTCTTTCATGAGTACGTCGAGTCCTGCACGATTGCGTGGTGACGGCAGGAAAAAAACACGGTCGGTTCGGTTGACAGAAATCAGACTCAAGGTAACATCCTGGTGCGTCGCAAGGCGCAGCCTAAGGTCAGGTCGACACCGGGTCTGGTCGCTTCGAAAGAGCGAATTCGTGTCGTATCGGGCCGGCGGCCGTGGGATCAGGCGCTTTGGTCGGGCGTTGAGGTCTTCCGGGGATGGAGATCGAGACGCGCGGACCAGGCCGGGTCCGAGGCTTCTTCTCGCAAGGATTCGACTGCTGTCCCTGTGTCTGTCTCTAGGAGGTTTCGCATGAAGCTAGGTCGCGTTGCCGTGGCTGCTCTGGCTCTGGGTGTCGTGCTCTTCGCCGCTCCCAGCACCCAGGCAGGTAACGGCTCCAACTACCTGCACCTCACCAACGGCGTGGACTACTACTTCCTGAAGACCCCGCCGTGCGGTGCGACGCCAGGCATCTGGCGTTGCTTCCCGCATGAGATGCTGCACTCTCCGACCCTCGTCGTGGATCCGGCGTCCTGGGCCTTTGGCACCTACGCCTCGAAGCTGAACGCCGTTCACCTCACCGTGACGGGCGGTACGGGCAAGCTCATGAGCTACCCGACGATCGCCATCTCGGGCGGGGCTGCGTCGTGCAACTTCTTCACCAGCGGTGGGTCGCTGAACTGGGGTCTGGCGTCGGTCGCCGGCTTCGGCTCCTTCATCGTCGGCCCCACGGGCGCGGGCGTCGTCAACCTGTACGCGTTGATCGGCGGCCTGTCGTTCGTGAACCCGGCGCCTGGCGCGGGCTACATCGTTCAGGTTGCCCTGAATCTGACGACGCTCTTCGGTACGCCTTCGTCCATCGCCACCTTCGAGGGCGAGAGCGTGGCGCTGTACGTGGCGGACGACCCGACCCAGTGCGGTGCGCAGTACGACTGGCAGTACTGGACCGGCTCGGTGGACGAGAGGAACCTGTGCTCCAGCTACTCGTTCCTGTGGTCCCAGGGCACGGGCTACGTGTTCGCGTTCGTGCCGTGGTTTGAGTGGTCGATCGGCCTCGGCACGATCGACGCCACGATGACCACGGTCGTTCAGAACGACCCGGCGTTCGACGTCGGCCTGATGGACGCCCACTCGGCGTACTGG
The DNA here is from genome assembly GCA_020723465.1 of Phycisphaera mikurensis. Lineage (GTDB taxonomy): Bacteria > Planctomycetota > B15-G4 > B15-G4 > JADJEK01 > JACQZJ01. Next base: position 42 of record DYIW01000217.1, on the reverse strand, counting down.
GGCTTCTCGCCTGGCTTCGACCAGGGCACCGGCTCCCAGACC
>DYIW01000216.1 GCA_020723465.1 Phycisphaera mikurensis | reverse complement strand
CTTCCTGGCGGCTCTCCTCGGCGAGGATCGGGTAGCTCGCTCCCTCGACCATGCAGCGCACCATACCCGCGTGGCCCGCGCGCCGGAACGGCCGCCGCCGCGCTCGGCTTCCTCGTGCACGCGCTGGCGTGGAGATGGTGCTCTACTACACCCAGTCCCGCGGCCAGGGCGCGGGCACACGCTCGAGACGGACATCGACCGCCTGCTCGTCCATCCGGGCGAGGACGGTGCGGCCGCTTCCAGGGAACTCGCCGCATACGCCGGCTGCTACTTCGACGGCCGCGCGCGCTTCCGCGTGCTCGTGCAGGGTGGAACCCTCGCCGTCGAGCTGCCCCAGCAGGAGATGCTGCGCCTGAAGCCTCCGGACGGCGAGGGCCGCCGGGTCGCCGAGTTCGACGAGCGCCAGGCCCTCTCCTTCGTGCAGGACGACGCCGGCGCGGTCTTGGCCATGCGCTCCCACCAGGACTTCCAGGTCGTCGACCTACCGCGCGGCGAAAGGGCCGTGCAGAAGTACCTCGGCTCCTGCCACGACCCGGGAAGCAACGTGGACGTGGAGCTTCTCATCCAGAACGGACACCTGGCGGTGAAGTCCCCGCTCGTGCCGGCGGTGCTCGAGTTCATCACGCCCGCGGACGGCAAGGAGTGGCGCCTGCGCCTGTACCCCGCCACCTCGATCACCTTCCAGGAGGACGAGCAAGGCCGCGTCCTCTCCTCCACCGCTCACATCCCCGGCAAGGGCGCCTTCGTCCGGCCGAGGGTCGGGGGGGGGTAGCTCGGCCCGGACCTCTGCGACCGCCTGCCGCGCCGCGGCCACGTTCGCGGCTTTCGGTCGCGCCCGCCTCTTCTCCGGGCGACGGCTCTACCGCGCTCTCCCTCTGGCGACCCGCCACGCGAGCGCCAACCCGCAGGCCATGATCAGCGCGAGCATCGTGTACTGCAGCCACCGGGACATTCCCGTCGGCATGCCCATGACGAACGCGAACACGATCAGGAGCGCGCCGGCCGAGAACTCAGGCCTGCACCATGCCGGCTCGGCCTTCGCCCCCCTGCCACGCTGGAACAGCGCGTGGCACATCAGCCCGCAGCCCGCCAGAGCGCCCGTCAGCGCGTTCACCAGACCCGCGTCCACGCCGGCCTCCTTCGCCAGCACGTTCGCGGCGACCAGAAGGACCAACAGCAGCGTGCCTCTCATGGACGTTCCCTCCCGGTCTTCGACCCACCACCGCTCCATGCCCGCTGTCCCCCACGACTGCACCCGACCCAGCCAAGGCCCCGTGCGGAGTCGATCATACCGCGCGGCAGCCCGACATCTTGCCGTTCAGCCGCCGGCGGAGCAGGTCGGCTGCTGGGGCTGGTTACGCGCCTAAGATCCATTTCTAGGACAGCTACTGGATGACCGGCGGATTCAACACCCTCTCAAGAAGGACGAAGCCAGCGGAGAGAAGGATCAGACCGAGATAGCTGATGGCATTCATGAGGAGAATCAGCCCGCGCAGCCCCTCGGGTGGCTCTCCGTTCTTGGAGGCCCATCGGCGAATGAGTTTCCATTCAACCCAGCAGGTCGGAATAAAGGTGACAATCAAGCCGGCGGCCGTGGCGGCGAGAGCAAGGTTTGGATAGGGGGAGTTGTCTCCGACAATCCAGGATCCACTCGCGAGCGCGATCCCGGCAAACTCTGTGCCTCGGGCGAGGTGTGAGATGATCGCTGTAACCACTGCCCAGATGCCTGGAAGGCCGATCGAGCACGCTACCGCGGAAATGAAGTTGACGCCCACGATCCACTTCAGCAGTCGCAGCGGCTCGGCCACAAGCCTCGTGCGCAGGACAACCCACTCTGACGCGACAATCCAGACCTGGCCAACCGTGAAGAGTGGAAGGCTGATCAGGAGCAGCAGCGGTCCGCCGCCATCGGCGAACGCTACCGAAGGGAACAGAACAACAAGGGCTGCTGATGTCGCGATGGTCTTGGTTGAGCGTTTCATTCGCATTCCACTGTCACTGCCCTCGCAGCTCTCATCGATCTCGGTCACGACTCCTGTCATGGACCCCGGTGCGAGTGACCCGAATACCGCCTAACGCCCCGGTTCACCGGCTGGCCGCGCAGCGGACCGCCCGCTGCAACCGGCTGTCACTCGGCGCCATCTCCTGTTTCTCGCTGAAGTGCCAGCCACGTGATCAGGTGGATCTCCTGCTCGGTGATCGGAGGCAGCGGCTCCGGGGCGTGGAAAGGCTCGGCCCCGCCGCTTAACCCTACACCGATTCCGTGGACGGGAGATGGAGCAACTGGAGGTAGCAGACCAACAGCGGGATAACAACTGGGGAGGGGCGGAGCCCTTCGAGCCACCGCGGTCACGCTCCCCCCTCGACGATTCTCGGGCCTGCCAGGTACTTGGCGGCCCGTCGCGCGCCCTCCCTGCACAGGTAAGGCGGCGTAAATAAAGAAAGGTTGCGCGCGGTTTTCGCTTCTTGTATGATGGCGCAGCATGGCGGCATGCGCCACACTTGAGGAGAAGCTGGCCAGCCTGTGGCCACTTTTGGACGAGCGGACGCGGCGACTCACGGCCGCCAACGAGGCGCGGGCCCTCGGCCGCGGCGGCATCACGGAAGTCAGCCGTGCGTGCGGGCTGTCGCGGAAGGCCATCGCGAAGGGCATCAAGGAGATCGAGGAGGGAAGGGCGCTCCCAGCAGGCCGTGTCCGACGGCCCGGCGCGGGACGCAAGAGGCTCACGGACCAGGATCCCAGCCTGGTCGGCGAGCTGGAGCGTATGATCGATCCCGACACACGGGGCGACCCGGAGACGCCGCTGCGCTGGACATGCAAGAGCACACGGACCCTGGCGAGGGAACTCACCCGACAGCGGCATCCGATCAGCCACATGAAAGTGGCCCAGCTCCTGCACGCGGAGGGGTACAGCCTGCAAGGCAACCGGAAGACGGAGGAGGGCGACGACCACCTCGATCGGGACGCGCAGTTCTGCCACATCAACAGCCAGATCAAGCGGACTCTGGCGAGGGGAGCACCGGTCATCTCGGTGGACACCAAGAAGAAGGAGCTCGTCGGAAACTACGCCAACGGCGGGCGGCAGTGGCTTCCGCGGAAGAAGCCGGTCAAGGTCGAGGGACACGACTTCCCGGACCCCGACGTTCCTCGGGCGTATCCCTACGGGGTCTACGACCTCAAGCACAACACCGGCTTCGTCAACGTGGGGACGGACCACGATACGGGGGCGTTCGCCGTGGCGTCGATCAGGGGCTGGTGGCGCTACGAGGGCCGCCGACTGTATTCCGCAGCGAGGGACATCTTGATCACCGCGGATGGTGGAGGGAGCAACGGGGCACGCCTGAGACTGTGGAAGCTGGAGCTTCAGACGCTGGCGGACGAAACGGGCCTCTCCCTGTCGGTCTGCCATTTCCCGCCCGGAACCAGCAAATGGAACAAGATCGAGCACCGGCTCTTCTCGTTCATCTCGTCGAACTGGCGCGGCGAGCCGCTGCGGGACTACGAGACCATCGTCAATCTGATTTCTCGGACTACGACCGCCAAAGGTCTGAAGGTGACCTGTCGCCTGGACCGGCGCAAGTACCCGACCGGCCGCAAGGTGAGCGACGCGGAAATGAAGCGGGTCAACCTGGTCCAGAACAAGTTCCATGGAGAGTGGAACTACATCATTCACCCCAGACGGTCATAGACTGAATGGTACACTTATTTATTTACGCCGCCTAACCGCCGCGCACGAGCTGCCTGAGTTCCCGGAAGGCCACACCGCGTCCGGCCGCGAAGAGCTGCCGGTAGCCTGCGTTCTTCAAGGTCGCGTGATTCGAGAAGAAGGCGCGGAGGGCCGCCGCGCGCTCCAGCATCCAGACGGGATCGCCACCGGTATGCGCGGCACGTAATGCGTCTCCTGCATTGGAGCCCCGCGCATTCCGGCGCCCCTCTCGCTCGGCCGTTTCCCGCTGCACCCGGTACACGGCCCCGCGGCCAGGAGCCTCCGCGGGCAGCACCACGCCCAGGGCCACCATCTCCTGGATCTTGCGATAGGCCTCGTCCCGATCGACCCCGTTCAGGCGACGGTAATCCTCATTGGTGAGGCGATCGGGATGCGCGAGGAGCACGCGGCGCTGCGCGAGCGACAGCGGCAGGCCGCGGACCACCTCCTGCCACTCGGTGCCGACTCCGGCGAAGATCGGCTCGTTGCGGAGCGTCACGGTGAACGTCGCGGCGTCGAACGCGAACTCCGGGCCCTGTAGATAGGATGTCTCCATCTCCTCGAACATCCGGGCGATCTCCTCGCCCTCCTCCCGCATCAACCCCACCTCCACGAGCACGCGCACGAGCAGCGGATTGCGGCTCGCGTGCACCGGCTCTCGGCTGCGCAGCGCGTCGAGCGTGACCGGGGGGACGAGGTTCCCGGGGCTGTTCACCTCCATGCGGTCCCCGAAGAACCAGACCTCGATCTCGCGCCCCTGATCCTCGTAGTCGTGGTGCGCGAAGGCGTTGACGATCACCTCCTGCCAGGCGAAGCCAGGGTACTCCGGCACCTCCCGGAAGAAACCGGCGTGGAGCCACTCCCAACGGCGGATCTGCTCTCCTGTCGGCCGGAGGGCCTCCGGCTGCGCTCTCGCCACCGGCGACTCGATGCGGCCGGGCCCAGTGACGTTGCCGTCGCCACCGACACATGCCCTGCTGTCAACGGCCGCGCTCAGCGGCGGACGGTCCTCGGCCGTCCGCTGGAGCGCGACGTTAGCCGGCGCGTCGCTTCAGACATCCGCAGCAGGGATCGAAGTGCCTCGTTCACGGCAGCCGAGTCCCTGAAGGCCTTCGCCACGTCCGGCTCAAGAACCGCGACGTTCGCTCCCTCCTCCAGCAGCCGGCGGTAGTACTTACCTCGCACGGCCTTGCAATAGTCGAGGTCGTACTCGGGCCGCATATCCTCGCGGCGAGAGCCCTTTCTATCCTTCATGGCGTTTCCTTTCGCTTCTGGTGGCACGGCGCGCGCTGACGACCCGGACCGCATCACCCCGATCGAGGTGGCAGACAACGAGAAGTCGATCTCGACTCGAGAATCCTACTGTAACGTAGCGGCCCTCGTCCATTGAATGGTCCGGATCATCGAAGGTCGCAGCAAGCGGATCGTAGAAGACGGTGACGGCCTCGTCGAACGACACACCGTGCTTCTTGACGTTGGATGCTGCCTTCTTGCTGTCCCACTCGAACTGCATCCTACCTGTACCTCGGCTCCTTCATCTGCGGCCTCCAATTCGTTCCTACACGCCCTTTCGATCTCGCTCTCCGCGAATCGGGTACTCCCGCACGATCGCCGAGCACTGGCGGATGATGGCCGGTAAGTAGCTCTGCTCTACTTCGAACTCGAACCAGTGGGCCTGTGCCCGTGGGTCCGGGGTAACCTCCACCTGCGCCCGGATGTGTCCTTGGCGATCGGCGATCTCGAGCGAGACCATGAGCTCCGGCTCGAGAGGATTCAAGGCCGCCGACTTGCTGTCCCCACTGAGCATCGCGGCGCATTTGTCTGCGAAAGCCGCTATGTCCGTGACCATGAGAAGAGCGCCCTGAGCCCAGACACTCGCGCCCGATGCGCCGCAATGCGCCGTCACGCGGAGCCAGTTGCCATCGTCGCAGTCCTCCGATTCCGGACACTCGCGCCCGTGTACCCAAAGCTGGAAGCCCGCGACCTTCAGGTTGGGCTCACCGAAAGCCGCGGGCGTCACTTTCTGGCTCATGGCGCCGTGCGTCTACTTGATTTCGACAATCTGCGATCCTGGACCCGTGGCCATGGCGCAAGCCGCCTATGGCCGGAGCGAGGGAGGATCCGGGCACGCGGCAAGTCCCTGTCGCGACCGCACAAGGGTGGCATCGGATGGCGACGCCGGCCGGACCGCGGTTCAGAAGGTGAGTGTAGACCAAGGTCGTGTTGAGGTCTCGGTGGCCGAGCGACTTCCGGACGGTGCGGATGTCGCTGCTGACCTGCGGGAAATGGGTTGCCAAGAAGCGACGCAGGGTGTCGCAGGGTGCGCGCCCGGTGATGTCGGCGGCAGGGATCGCGCGCCGCACCGCGCGCTGCTGCGCGGTCTCGTCCAGGTGGTGGCGCCGGCGCTCTCCGGTCAGCCCGTCCACGTAACAGCGCCTGGCCGGAAAGGCCCTCTGCGAGGGCCAGTCGCGGCACGTGGCCGAGAGCACGGGGCGCGTGCGACCCGGGCAGCTCCACGAAGCCCGCGCCCATCTGGGGGTCCCGTTCGTGCTGGAGGCACGTGCCCTCAAGGTGGCGGGCCAGCGGCGGCTTGCTCAGGCGGCGCTGGTGCATGGCGCCGCGGCCACGCTCGCCGAGCCTGCGCGGCCGGCCTTGCCGCGGGGCGGCGGACTCCAGGCCCACGGCTGCCCATCGCGCCGGTCGAAGCAGGGCTGAACGGAGTGGTTTTCCTCGAGACACCGTCGTCGGCATGGTAATCCCCGGTGTGACCGGAAGTGTAGCGAGGGCACGGGGAAGGCACAACTTCGGCGCGCGCGACGGCCACCCCGCCTGCTCAGATCGTCGCGCCGGTGAGCACGAGGTCCGTGCCGGCAGAGAACCTGCCGCTCACGGGAAGCGCGGTGCCCTCGATCCGCGCCAGGAAGGCGCGACCCGCGACGTCGACCTCGATCTCGACCTGCTGGAAGCCGAGGAACTTCCCCGTCAACGCGTACTGCGCCTTGTAGACGCACTCCTTGGCGCTGAAGAGGAGCTTGGCCAGGCTGCCGCGGCTTTGCTCAGGCTGGCGCGCCAACCACTCCCGCTCGCGCGCGGTGCACACGCGCGGCACGAGCTCGTCCTTGAGATCGGCCGCGCGTTCGGCGTCCAGGCCGATGCCGCGCACGCGGCTCCGGAGCGCCACGGCCACGCCGCAGAAGCCGCGCGTGTGGGTAATGCTCCCGATCGCGCCCGCAGGCCAGGCGGGCGTCCGGTCCTTCCGCGCCGGCAGGGGCATAGCGCCGCAGCCCAGGATCTCGAGCGCGCGGCGCGCCAGGACGCGGCCGGCGGTGAACTCTTGCACGCGCTTCCGCGCCGCCCGGGCGATCGACGCCTGCTCCTCGGGAAAGAGCGCGCCGTCCAGCTTCTCCGGGTCGCCCGCGAGCGCGATCACGCCCTCGGGGAAAAGCGCCTGCAGGCAAGTCGATTCCACGTCCGCAGCCACGATCCTCCTCGCACCCGCAGCCACCGTTCGTCTGCTCCGGCTCCATCATCGCGCCGCGCCCCTCGTGGTGCTAGCATCGGGCGCAATCTGCGCTTCGAGGAGACCGGAGGTGACAACGAGCCGCGGCGCGCGCGCGCCGCTTCGCCTCGCGGCGGCCGCCCTTCTGGGCCGGTGCGCCGCGCTGCTACTCGCGTCCGGCCTGCCGGCCTGCGCGCCGGACGACCCCGCCCGCGCCGAGCCCGCGGCGATCGGCGTGATCCTGCCCTTTTCCAGCGGCACGGGCACGGGCGCCAAGCAGGTGAAGAAGGCGCTCGAGATGGCGCTCGAGGGCGAGTCCGCGCGCATCCGCCTGCTCTTCGAGGACGACGGCGGACAGCCGGCGCGCACCGCCGAGCTGGTGCACGAGCTGGTCACGAGCAAACACGTGCTCGGCATCGTGGGCGCGATGGCCAGCCCCTGCGCGCTCGCCGCGGCCGCGCGCGCGGAAGCGCTCGAGGTGCCGTTCATCACCCCCGTGGCCACGAACGCCGACATCACCAAGGACCGGAAGTGGGCCTTCCGCATGTGCTTCAGCGACCCGCAGCAGGGTGCGCACATGGCGCGCTTCGCCTTCGAGTCGCTCCGCCACCGCCGCGTCGCCATCATCCGCGACGTGACCAACGACTATTCCGTGGGACTCGCCGACGCCTTCGCCACCACGTTCCTCTCGCTCGGCGGCGCCATCGCCGGCGAGCTGTCCTACCACCGCGCCCCGGTCAGCTCGAACGAGGTGGTCGCCTGGCTCGAGGCGCACCCGTGCGACGCCCTCTACCTGCCGCTCTACCGCACGGACATCAACGAGACCATCCGGCGCACGCAGCCCATCTGGAGCCGGCGCCGGCTGACGCTCCTCGGCGGCGACAGTTGGCACTCCTCCGACCTCATCGACTTCCTGAAAGAGGAGCCCGCCACGCCGCGCGAGATGTACATCACCGCCCACTACGCCGGCGGCGGCACCGATCCGCAGTCGCAGGAGTTCCTGCGCCTGTACGAGAGCGCCTTCGCCGGGCGCAGCGCCCCGCCCACCTCCGCGATCGCCCTCGGCTACGACACGGGCCGCCTGCTCACCGCCGCCCTGACCGCCGAGGTGCGAACGCCCGACGACCTGCGCGCCGCGCTCGTCCAGCAGCTCCGCTCCTTCACCGGCGTCACCGGCAGCACCTCGATCGACGAACCCACGCACGAGCTGCACAAGGACACGCACGTGCTGCGCTGGAGCGGCAGCGAGTGGACGCTCTGGCACGGAAGGGACGGAAGATGACGGCGCCGCGCGAGGAGGAGAAGCCCGGCGCGGCCGGCACGGCCGGCGGCGAACCCAAGGGCGCCTTCGAGCCGCGCCCCTTCGGCAAGTACCGCCTCATCCGCGAGCTGGGGCGCGGCGGCATGGGCGTGGTCTATCTGGCCGAGGACCCGCAGCTCCGGCGCAAGCTGGCCATCAAGATCCTGCCGCACTCGGTGGCGCAGGAGGAGCGCGTGGTGCAGCGCTTCCTGCGCGAGGCGCAGGCGGCGGCTCGGCTCAGGCACCGCAACATCATCCCCATCTACTCGGCCGGCGAGCTGGAGGGCACCTACTACTATTCGATGGAGTACGTGCCGGGCGTGACCCTCGCCCACATCCTGCGCGGCCTGCGCGAGCGCAAGATGGCGCAGCGCGGCGCGCTCGTGGTGGAGCGCGTGACGGTGGACGGCCAGCCCGCCCTGGAGCTGGTCCACGAGCTGCGCACGCCCTTCACCGGCACGGCGGCGGACCGGGACGCCGAGCGCGAGCCCATCCTCTTCTTCCCGCAGCGCAACTACGTGCACGAGGCGCTGCGCCTGTTCGTCGAGATCGCCGACGCCCTGCACTACGCCCACGGCCAGGGCGTGGTGCATCGCGACATCAAGCCCTCGAACCTGCTGCTGGCGCCGGACGGCCGCCTGCTGCTCGCCGACTTCGGCCTGGCCAAGATGGGCGACGCGCGCTCCATCACCAAGACCGGGGACCTGCTCGGCTCGCCCTCCTACATGAGCCCCGAGCAGACCATGACGCGCCGCGTGCCGGTGGATCACCGCACCGACGTCTGGTCGCTCGGCGTCACCCTGTACGAGTTCCTCACCCTGCGCCACCCGTTCGAGGCGCGCAGCCTCGAGGTCTCGCTCCGGAACATCGTTTCGGTCGAGCCGCCGCCGCCGCGCAAGCTCAACCCGCGCCTGCCGAAAGACGTCGAGACCATCCTGCTGGCCGCGCTGGAGAAGAATCCCGAACGGCGCTACCAGAGCGCCGCCGCTCTCGCCCAGGACCTGCGCTCGGTCTTGAACTACGAGTCGATCCAGGCGCGCTCGGCCGGCCCGATCACGCGCAGCATCCGCTTCGTGCGGCGCCACTCCACGCGCCTGCTCTTCGCGCTGCTCGCGGCCTGCCTGCTGGCCGTCGGCGCCTTCGCCCTGCGCATGCTCCAGGAACGCAAGCTCCAGGACATCGACCGCGGCATCGCCTACTTCCAGGGCTTCATGGGCAGCCAGACCGGCGCGGCCGTGGACGAGGCCGAGGTCGCCGAGATCCGCGAGGAGCTGCGCGCCCTGCGCAAGAAGAGCCCGAGCCTGAGCGCGGCCATCGACCGCCTGAGCTTCGCCACCATCCGCGAGGCGGAGTCGTTCCTCCCGGCGCAGGACCAGCCGGGCGACCTGCCCGCGGTCATGCGCGCGCTCGGCCGCCTGCGCCTCATCCATCTGCACAACCCGAACGAGATGGAGCGCGGCCGCCTGGAGAAGGTCGACAGGGCGACGGCCGAGACGCGCGTGCTGCTGATCTGGGCCATCCACGACAGCCTCGCGGCCTACACCCAGCCGGAGAACGCGGACCTCCTCTGGCAGTGGCTCCACCACTTCCTGGGAACGAGCGAGGCCACCGCCGGACTGCCGCGCGAGCAGAACGCGCTGGTGCGCCGGAACGCCGTCGAGGCGCTGCGCCGCCTGGCCGGCCACGCGCAGTTCGGCGCGCGCGTGATTCCGGCCCTGCTGGAGGTGGCGGAGGACGAAACGGCCGAGCCGGCGGTGCGCTGCGAGGCGGTGAACGCCCTGGCGGCACTCGAGGGGGCGCGCCAGGACGAGGCGGCGCTCTCGGCGCTGGCGAGGCTGATCGAGCAGGACCAGCGCTTCTCCCTGCCGCCGCTCCTGCGCTATCGCGCGGCCGAGGTCCTGCGCGCC
>DYIW01000215.1:7425-10447 GCA_020723465.1 Phycisphaera mikurensis | reverse complement strand
GTCACAGGGTCGTTTCCGGGGAGCTGAACAAGCAGGTCAAGCGGCTCCTGGTCCAAGGCCTCATCGAGATGACCTTGCCAGCTCGGCCCAGAAGCCGCCTGCAGAAGTACCGCCTGACCGAAGCGGGTCGCCGCCTTCTGGACGACGCCAGCGGCCGGCGGCAGGAGTGACGCGGGCGGCCGCGCCTCACTTCACCCGCAGCCGCAGGCCGAGCGCGCGCAGCCGGCGCGCCTCCTCCCGCAGGGCCGCGCGCGTCAGGGCGTGCTCGTCGAGCCAGCCCCGGGGGGAACGCCAGCGCCAGGCGGTCCTCGCCAGCCTCGACCTCGATCTCGGGTAGCGGGCGGCTGCTGCGGCCGCGGTTCAGGCGCACGGCGATGCGGAAGAGCACCACGAGCCGGGCGAACAGCCGCTCCGCCAGGGCGACGCGCACGCGCAGCCGGTCCAGCAACTGGAGCTGCCCGTGCTCCTCCCGGGCGACGACGAGATGAAAGCTGTTCGATCCGAGATCGACCGCGGCGAGGGTCTTGGGCTGGTCATTCTCGGGCACCGGAGCATCCGCTTGCCTTGCACCCGCGCGCCGGACAGGCGGGAGCGCGGCTACCTGGGCACGGCCAGGATGACGAAGACCCGGTCGTAGCAGAAGAAGCCGTTCATCGCCAAGGAGATCGGAATGATCGGCATGGACGAGCCGCGCACCAGGCCGCTGTCGTAGTGCTCGTCCGCGCCTCCAACCTCCAGGTCGAGGAGCATGCGGTGGGGGCTGCCCGGCCATCCGCCGAAGAGCTGGTAGATCCCGGCGCCGTTCACCGGGATGAAGGCCGGCAGCGGCGGCGGAAAGGAGTGGATGGCCCAGTCGAGGTTCACCACGCCGTATTCGACGGACGGCGGGTTGCGCCAGATCGGCACCAGGTCGAAGGTGCCCGTCACCGGGACCTCCTGCATGAGCGGACACATACAGGGCGGCAGGCAGCCCTCCTGGAACGTCCCAGCCGCCAGCTTGTAGTGCACGAGCGCCGAGAGCGGTGCCGCGCCAGCCGAGACGTGCAGGAAGGCGCCGAAGCAGACCGGGTTCGCCAGCGCGAGAGGAACGTCGATCGTCGGGAACTCGCCGCCGGTGCCGCCCGCGATCAGGCCGCTGTCATAGGAATCGACCGGCGCCTCGCCCACGCGCAGATCGAGGATGAGCCGTTGGACCGGGCCGGTGGACGAGGATCCGACCTTGTACGTGCCCGAGCCCACCACGCGCACCTCGCCGTTCGCATGACCGGCCAGCCAGTTGACGCTGGTGATGGCGTACTGCTCGAAGGCGGGGTCGGGGCTGGTCACCTTCTTCAGGTCGAACGTGCCGCGGAAGTCGGGAACCAGCCAGATGGGGCAGGCGCACCCTCCCACGCAGCCCAGGGCCAGCATGGAGTTCCGGTCCAGCACGTAGGTGGACGAGAGGACGGTCCCCTGCGCGAGCGCCGCGGCGGCCAGCGCCAGGCCCGCGGCGGCGGTGAGAAAGAGCCTCTTCATGGTGCGCTCCAGGCCGATGGACTCGGGAACACCGCCATTGTCCATCAGCCGCCGGCAAAAGGGAAGGCCTCCGGGCCGGCAGGTCGCGGGTGCTCGAGAGACGCAGCCCTACTGCCGCGGGATGGGCGTGCCGTCCCAGTCCTCGGGCAGGGGCACGCCGCAGAAGTCGAGCACCGTGGGCGCGACGTTGACCAGATCGGGCACGAAGCCCTCGGCCACGCGGAAGCTCGAGAAGAAGATGCCGTTCACCAGCGGCAGCTCCACGCCGCAGTGATCGCCGCTCCACGGCTCCTCGTTCACGCCCACGCCGAAGTCCTCGTAGGTCTCCTTCTCATAGCCGCCGGTCGAGTTTTCCCAGGAGATGCGGTAGCCCTGATTGAAGCCGAGGACGATGTCGCCGAAGCCGGCCATGAACTCGGCGTCCTCCGCCACCTCGGAGTAGGGGCCGTGATAGATCTCGGCCGCGTCATAGGCGTTCAGCACGACCTGGCGCTTGCCGTGTCCCTCGACCGGGTCGACGAACTCCTTGAGCCTGGCGATGATCTCGCGCTTCAAGGGCGCGAACTCCTCGGGCGGGACGATGCCGAGCGGCTCGCGCCCCTTGAGGTTGATGTAGATCTTGCCCAGGCCCAACGAGTAGGCCTTGGTGCGGCTCCAGTCGATGAAGCCGAGGTAGCGGCTCGAACCGTCCATCTCCTCGGCCGCGCCAGGCTGGCCGACCTTCTCGCCTTCGCCCGTGCGCGCCAGGTAGCCCATGCGGTTCAGCCACACGTTCAGGTTCACGCCGTAGCGAAAAGGCTGGAAGCCGTGATCGGAGATGACCATGAGGTGGACGGCGCGGTCTGAAGCGCGGCTCTCGATGCGCGCCATGACCTCGCCCACGACGCGGTCCATCTCGCGGTAGGTCTCCTTGATGCCGTCCTTGACGCGGAAGGTGCGGCCGTAGGCGTGCACTTCCTGGTCGCGCGTCAGGCTGCCGTCCTTCTCGGTCGTGTTGTAGAGCGGGTGCTCGGGATCGACGTAGGCGTAGAGCATGTGCGCCACGCGGTCGGTGACCGACTCGACGTGGAACAGCACGTCGAAGTCATTGCGGTCGAGCTCGTAGAGCAGCATCTTCGTGCGCCAGCCGAGCACGTGCTCGAGCCCTTCCATGAACGCGTCGACGGGCGTCTCCATGTCCTTGAGCGCGTTCGTGTAGCAGGCCCAGCCGACCGTGTCGTACAGGCCGATGGCGCTCGCCAGCTCGGACGCGTACGCGCGCGGCGAGGAGATCGGCAGCCAGGGCGGCGGGTTCTCGGGCGAGATGGAGAGCGGCGGCACGAACAGGCGCAGGCGCGGGCTGCCGTCCTCGTCCAGGTAGCACTCTTCGACATAGACGCGGCCGATGGCGTCGAGCGCCGGGTTTCTGGCCAGCGCCTTGCCCTTCTGCAAGAGCTGCACCGTGGTCCAGCGGCTCTTCTCGGCGCGCAGGTCGTCCGGCGACTTGCCCAGCTCGAAGCGCATGCGG
>DYIW01000215.1:0-7415 GCA_020723465.1 Phycisphaera mikurensis | reverse complement strand
TAGTAGTCGGAGAAGTCGCCCTCCTTCACCACCTGCGCCGTCCCGTCCACCGTGATCTCGGCCTGGCGCCGCTCATAGTCCGGCCTGATCAACAGGTCGACCTTGCTGTAGCGCTCGAGCTTGTCCCACGAGTCGCGCAGGGCTTCGGCCGCGCGCAGCTCGTCCTCCGCCTCCTGGCGATCCTCGGCCGTGAGGCCGGGCTCGTTCAGGCGCGCCTTGAGCAGGTCGATCTTCTCCTTGAAGCCGAACTTGCCGACGAAGTCCTCGGGCCCGCGCAGCGTGGCGCGCATCACCCCGTCCTTCTCCTCGTAGAGCCGATACACGACGCCGCCCGAGTCGGTGTCGTCCTCGTTCATCTGCCACTCGTCGTTGGTGTAGATGAACCACGAGCCCGGCCCGCCGGCCACGTCCGGCACGAACAGGCCGCCGAGGATGCGGGCGTTCGGGTTCTCCCGGGCCGGGAAGGCGAGCGGCACCTGCAGGCCGGTGACGCGCACGCCCGCCTCGCCGAGCGCGTTCCAGAAGCGCTCGCCGCGCATCTCGGTGCGGAACAGCTCGTACTTGGCGGGCAGCGGGGCGAGCAGCGCGCGGTCGAGAGCGAAGGTGGCGCCGGCGCCGAGCAGCAGGCCGATGGGGAGCGCGGCCCAGCGCGGGAAGCGGAAGGCGAACTTGAAGAGGAGCGCGAACAGGACGAACAGCGCGATCCCGATCAGGGCCAGGGCCAGTAAGCGGTTGCGCGCCAGGCCGAGCGGCAGGAGCAGCCGCTCCGTGCGGGTCAGCTCGACGTTCTCGGCCAGGTCGCCGGCAGCGACCGGGTCGTCCATGCGCTTGATGCCGGCCAGGGCGGGCGAGGGCTTGCCGCTCGGCGAGAAGGTGCGGCGCACGAAGTCGCCGAGGTTGGTCTTCCCTGGGTTGGAGGCGGTCTCCATCACGCCCCAGGAGACCGGCGACTGCGCCGGGTTGGCGGTCGTGAGCGGCCGAAACGAGCCGCGCTCGGCGAGCTTCTTCAGGTTGGGCAGGTCGCCCGACTCCATCCACTGCCGCGCCAGGACTTCATCCACGCCGTCGAAGCCGAGGACGATCACCTGCGGCTTGCCGCCCGTGGCGGAGCTGCCAGGCCGTTCGAGAGCGAAGAGTGCAGGCGCGGCGAAGGCGGCGCAAAGCACTGTCAGGAAGAGCGTTCTGTGCATGGTTCTCGATTCCGTCTGGGTCCTGGCCGAGGCGCGCGGCAAGGGCGCGCGCGCGAGCTTCGAAGCGTACCGGGCCGGCCGGCCTCGCGGCAGTGCAATCGGCTTGTCCGCGCCCGGCCGTGTACGCGCGCCGCGGCCCGCGCGCGGCGAGGCTGTCCACCCTTCGCGCCGGCTCCTCCTTGATTCGCCTGCCGCGTCCGGGTTAAACGTAGGAGTTTCGCCGCGTTCGCAGAGTTCGTCCGAAAGAACCCAGGCCCCGCTCAGGAGGCGGACCCATGCCGCACAAGGACTTCATCGCGCTCCACGACTTCACCCCGGCCGAGATCCAGGCGCTCCTCGACCTGTCGGCGAAGATCAAGCGCGACCGCGAGGCGTTCCGCACGGCCCTCGCCGGCAAGACGCTCGGCATGTACTTCGAGAAGTCCTCGACGCGCACGCGCATCTCCTTCGAGGTGGGCATTTTCGAGCTGGGCGGCGTGGGCCTCTACCTGAGCCCCAAGGACCTGCAGGTCGGCCGCGGCGAGACCATCGCCGACACCGCGCGCGTGCTGTCGCGCTACCTGAGCGGCCTCATGGCGCGCACCTTCGGCCACGACATCGTGACCGAGCTGGCGCGCTGGGCGACCATCCCGGTGATCAACGGCCTGACCGACTACAACCACCCCTGCCAGGCGCTGACCGACTACTTCACGCTGCTCGAGAAGAAGAAGCGCCTGAAGGGCCTGAAGCTCGCCTACGTGGGCGACGGCAACAACATGTGCCACTCGCTGGCGAGCGGCGCGGCCAAGACCGGCGTGCACTTCGTCGCCGCCTGCCCCGAGGGGTACCTGCCCAAGGCCGAGGCCATCGCCCGGGCACGCGAGGACGCGCGCCAGACCGGCGCGACCATCGAGGTCATGTCGGACCCGGTCGCGGCGGTGAAGGGCGCGGACGCGGTCTACACCGACGTCTGGGCCTCGATGGGGCAGGAGGCGGAGCACGCCAAGAGGGTCAAGGCCTTCCAGGGCTACCAGGTGAACCTGGAGCTGTTCGGCAAGGCCAAGAGCGACGCGATCTTCATGCATTGCCTGCCCGCCCATCACGGAGAGGAGGTCGCCGTCGAGGTGTGCGAGCACCCGCGCTCGGTGATCTTCGACGAGGCCGAGAACCGCCTGCATTGCCAGAAGGCGATCATGGTCACCCTGATGGGGGGGAAGTAGGAACGACTATCTATTATCCGCCGCCAGGGGCGCGCCGCATGGCCGCCCGCGAAAGGAGTCATCCGTGGCCAGTTCGAAGGAACTCATCCAGCTCTGCGAGACATACGGCGCCCACAACTATCACCCCCTGCCGGTGGTGCTGGCGCGCGGGGAGGGCATCTGGGTCTACGACGTGGAGGGGAAGAAGTACCTCGACTTCCTGAGCAGCTACTCGGCCGTCAATCAGGGCCACTGCCACCCGCGCCTGGTCAAGGTCATGCGCGAGCAGGCGGGCAAGCTCACCCTCACTTCGCGCGCCTTCCACAATGACCAGCTCGGCCCCTTCCTCAAGGAGCTGTGCGAGCTCTGCGGCTACGAGATGGCGCTGCCCATGAACTCCGGCGCCGAGGCGGTCGAGACCGCCATCAAGATGGTGCGCCGCCACGGCTACACGCACAAGAAGATCCCGGCCGACCAGGCCGAGATCATCGTCTGCCGGGAGAACTTCCATGGCCGCACCACGACCATCGTCGGCTTCTCCACCGAGGAGGCCTATCGCGCGGGTTTCGGCCCCTTCACGCCCGGCTTCAAGATCATCCCCTTCGGCGACATCAAGGCGCTGGAGAAGGCCATCACGAAGAACACCGCCGCCTTCCTGGTCGAGCCGATCCAGGGCGAGGCCGGCGTGGTCGTGCCGCCCGAGGGCTACCTGGCGCAGGCCGCGCGCGCCTGCAAGAAGAACAATGTGCTGCTGGTCAGCGACGAGATCCAGGTCGGCTTCGGCCGCACCGGCAAGATGTTCTGCGGCGAGCACGAGAACGTCAAGCCGGACGCGATGATCCTGGGCAAGGCCATGGCCGGCGGCTTCTACCCGGTGTCGGCCGTGGTCGCGTCCAAGGAGCTGCTCGGCGTGTTCGAGCCCGGCTCGCACGGGTCGACGTTCGGCGGCAACCCGCTGGCCGCGGCCCTGGCGCGCGAGGCCATGCGCATCATCGTGGAGGAGCGCCTGCCCGAGCGCGCGGCCGAACTCGGCCACTGGTTCATGGAGGAGCTGCGCGGCCTGAAGAGCCCGCACGTGGCCGAGGTCCGGGGCAAGGGGCTCCTCATCGGCGTGCGCCTCAAGGCCGAGCTCGGCGGCGCGCGGCCCTTCTGCGAGCGCCTGCAGCAGGAGGGGCTGCTGTGCAAAGAGACCCACCGCGACGTGATCCGCTTCGCCCCGCCTCTCGTCATCGCCAAGGCGGACCTGGAGTGGGCCCTCGAGCGCATCGCCAAGATCCTGAAGTGAGGGGCGTCGCCTCGGCGACGGCACCAAGCGAAGCCCGCGGCGGACGACCGCCGTGGGCGTCGTGTGCGAGCCGCGCCGGCGCATCGGCCGGCGGACCACTTCTTCAGCGGGCTGCTACCGGGTCGGACGTCGCTTGCGCAGAATCGTCCAGAAGCCTCTGGGATCGACGATGCGAACGGGCGAGAGCGTCGCGACTTCCAGCAGGTCGCGATCCCCGGAGACCAGGATGTCCGCGCGGCCCGCGATCGCGCTCGCCAGGGCCCAACGGTCATCAGGGTCTCGTACGTCCACATCCGAGGGCGCGCGTGGCCTTGGGATCACCTCGCTTTCCCGCAGAAGCTCCTCGATCCCGGCCACGCTCGCCGGTGGCAGCCTCAGCCTGGCCCGCAGCGCCTTGCGAAGTTCCCGCAGCACGACCTCACCGATGATCAGTTCGTGCTCCGCGAGCACCTGACGCATGACGTCCGCGCAGAGCCCCCGAGTGGCAAACGCGCTCACGAGGACGTTGGTGTCGAGGAAGACCCTCACGAGACTTGCCGGGCCACGTCCTCGTCCGTCAGGTATCCCCGCGCCTCGGCGAAGGGCAACACCTGGCGGCGGAGGTGGTCGAAGCGAACCAGGCGCAAGTGACGCTGCAAGGCCTCCCGCACGATCTCGCTCCGGGTTCGCCCTGTTTGCTTCACGAGGCGGTCCAGCAGCCGGCTCAGGCTCTGATCCAGGCGAATGGTGATGGAGCTGCTCATGTCCTACATTGTAAGACAAAGCGTCGAGGCCGTCAAGACGGCGCGGCAGCGGCCGTTGCAGAAGGTGGCGAGCGCCCGCGGCCTGGCAGCGGGCCGCGGCGGCAGCGCGGCGCCTCCGTTTCTCCGGCGCACTCGACCACTGCGCGGGCAAGAAGACGCGCGAAGGTCCCCCGCACCCGCGTCCGCGTGCACCTGCGCGTGAACGGCTCGCCGAGTATTCGGACGACGATGCACCCTCAAGGCGAGAGCGGCGTCTCGGCCGCGAATGGGCGGCATGCCGGTCCGAGCGGACCCGCGGCCGCCGCGTGCCTGCGCGCCATGGACAGGCTGCAGGCCTGCGCGCCGCGGCCGGACTTGGTCTGGTCGGGACCCGAGGTCCCGGGCCTGCACCCGCGCGACACGCAGCGCGTGTAGGAGGAGCCGCTCGTTTCCGCGGTGCGCTCCCTGTGGGTAAGCACCTACGCGTTCTTCGACGGCCCGCGGGCGTTCGAGATCCTCGCCCGCCGCCTGGAGGAGGCGTCCGGACTCCAGGCGACCGTGCTGCTCGACATCCGGCGCAGGCGCGGCGACACCACAGTCGCGGAGCAGCTCGTGCGCCGCTTCGCCGACCGCTTCTGGAGCGTCGAATGGCCGGGCTCCGAGCGCCCGCGCGTGTTCCATGATCCGCGCGCGCTGGAGCCGGAGGGCCCGGGCGGGGTGCTGCACGCCAAGGCCGTGGTCGCGGACCAAGACACCGTGTTCGTCATCTCGGCGAACCTGACCGAGGCCGCCTTCGAACGGAACATCGAGCTGGGCCTGCTGGTCCGCGACCGCGCGCTCGCCGGGACCTCGGGAGGCACGTGCGGGCGCGGATCGGGCATGGACCGGGACTTGCCTCTTGCGGTAGATTCATCGACATGCTGGAAGCGCCGCTCACGCAGGAAGAGACCATCGCGCGGATTCGAGCCGTGGAGCCCCAGATCCGGGCTTTTGGGGTGACGCGACTGGCTCTGTTCGGCTCAGTGCTGCACGGGTCGGCCAAGCCAGAGAGCGATGTCGACCTCTTGGTCCAGTTCGCCCAGGGATCGAAAACCTACGAGCGCTTCCTCGCGCTGGCCGACCTGCTCGAGGAATGCCTCGGCCGGCGAGTGGATCTGGTCACGACGGAAGCTCTCTCGCCGTTCTTGGGACCGCGCATTCTGGCGGAAGCACGGGATGTCCTTCGAGCCGCGTGATTATCTTCGCCACATGCTGGTCGAGGCGGACTACCTGATCGCCCAGCAGGCGGGGCTGACCTTCGAGCGCTTCTCCGTGGACGACACGATTCGGCGCGCCTTCGTTCGCAGCCTCGAGATCATCGGAGAGGCGGCGAAGAACGTC
The DNA here is from genome assembly GCA_020723465.1 of Phycisphaera mikurensis. Taxonomy (GTDB): domain Bacteria; phylum Planctomycetota; class B15-G4; order B15-G4; family JADJEK01; genus JACQZJ01. The sequence continues at coordinate 1,660 of DYIW01000215.1, read as the reverse complement.
CCGGACGCCTTTCGAGCGCTGCATCCGACAGTCGAGTGGCGGGCGATGGCAGGCATGCGGGATCGCCTCATCCACGACTACTTCGGGGTGGACTACGATCTGGTCTGGGACGTGGTGCGGAACCGCATGCCGGAGCTGCGCAAGCAGATCGCGTCGATCCTGGAGGCCTGACGAGGGCCTGCGTCGGACCCACCAACACGCCGGCCGCTGATGCCCAGCGATGGCCGTCGAGGGCGCGCGGCCCAGCGGCGATGAGCGGGTCGTTTCCGCAGGCTCCCGCGGGGCCGACCTCGCCGCGCCCGGTCCTCGTCCGTGAGGCATCCTCGCGCCTCGGCGAAGGGAAGCACCTGGCGGCGGAGGTGCTCGAAGCGGATCAGGCGCAACCGGCGCCGCATGGCCTCCCGCACGATCTCGCTCCGAGTTCGCCCGGTCTGCTTCACGACGCGGTCCAGGAGACGGCTCAGCGTCTGATCCAGCCGGATGGTGATGGAGCGGTTCACGTCGTGCCGCGCCACACAACGCCTCCGTGCCGTCACGGCGGCGCGTCGGTCAGATCCAGGACCGCGGCCAGGCGGATTCTTGTTCCCGAGAATCTGCTTGCTACACTCGAGTGCCAGCTTAGGGATTCCGATGCTGACGATGGCGCCTCGAGGAAGACCGCTTCGTCCAGCCCTGCTTCGACCGGCTCCACGGGGGGAAGCGGAAGGGCGAGGGGATGCCCTGCCTTCAGAGCGCGGCGCCGCAACCGCGGCGTGCGAGGCGCCGATCTCCGCGCCCGATGAGCGATGGGAACCGGCGGGTCCGGTGCCCGCCGCCTCGGCGCAGGGCCGCGTGCGTAGGCGCGTCGTGCGCCTGCCGGTCGTGTTCTCGCACGAGCAGGCGCCAGCCGTGCTGGCCAACGTGGACGGACCTCCGGGCTTGACGGAGACGCGCCCCCGCGGGTGCGGCCCCAGGCTGCTCGAGTGCTGCTGGCAGCGCGTCCAGGACCTGGACTCCGCGCGCAACCAGGGGAACAGGGTTGGGTGGGCGCTGCTACCCGGGACGCTCGCGACGAAGCTTCCAAGTATCGGCCGCGGCTGGCTCCGGCAGCGGGCCTTCCAGGCCGCGCGCATCTACGTGGACCGGCTGACCGGCGAGCGTCGCCGCCACCACCTGCACCAGACCGTCCACCAGCCCGCGCAGCGGAGCGCGGTGCTGGCCGCCGGCATCCTCAAGCGCGCGACCGGCCACAGCGTGCGCTACTCCGTAGCCGCGCATCTCGCCGAGGACGGCAGCGACATCCGCACCGTCCAGGAGCTGCTGGGCCACACGGACGTGAATACGTCCAGATTCTGCTCCCGCGTCCTCGGCCCCGGCGCGGCCGGCGTCGCGAGCGTGGCCGACCCTCTGTTCGGAAGTGGATCCATGCTCGACCCGCGCGCGTCTTCGCCTCTACTCGCCATCCTGCGGGTGCAAAGGCAGGGCCACCTTTCCCCGGACGGCCCTGCCTTCCGATGCCGCCTCATGTGCGGTCGCGGCCGGGACATACCGCGAATCGCGGCCCTGTCACAAATAGGCCTTAGACGGCCCGCCCTGCGGCTGCGGGCTTGGGATCACGGATTGTCGAATGCAAGTTCGGCGCGAGCAAATCCATGGACCCCGACAGGCCAGGGTGAGGGTA
>DYIW01000214.1 GCA_020723465.1 Phycisphaera mikurensis | reverse complement strand
CCCGGCTGCTTACCCACGAGCCGCGCCGCCAGCTCCCGGCCGCTCATGCCCGGCATGACGACGTCGGTCAATACCAGGTGAATCGGGCCGTGCTGGCGCTCCAGCAGGAGCAGGGCCTCCTCGCCGCTGGGCGCGGAGAGGACCAGGTAGCCGGCGCCCTGCAGCACGCGCCTGGCCAGATTGCGCACGGCTTCGTCGTCCTCGACGATGAGGATCGTCTCGGCGCCCCGTCTTGGCGCCGCGGCCGGGGTGGGTTCGGCCCTGGTCACGTCCTCGTCGCTGCGCGGCAGGTAGATCGCGAACGTGGTTCCCTTGCCCGGCTCGCTCGCGACCCAGATGCTGCCGCCGCTCTGCTTGACGATGCCGTAGACCGTGGAGAGGCCGAGACCGGTGCCTTTCCCCGGGCCCTTGGTGGTGAAGAAGGGCTCGAAGATGTGCGCGCGCGTGCGCTCGTCCATGCCGACGCCCGTGTCTGCGACGACCAGCATCACGTGCGGGCCGGGCCGCACCGTCGGGTGGTCCGCGGCGAAGGCCTCGTCGAGCAGCACATCGCGCGTCTCGATGGTCAGGGTCCCGCCGTCGGGCATGGCGTCCCTGGCGTTGACGGCGAGGTTCAGGATCACCTGCTCGAGCTGTCCGCGATCCGCTCGCACGGCGCCAAGTCCTTCGGCCTGCCGGAGCGCCAGCTCGACGTTCTCGCCCGCGACTCGCTGCAGCATGTCCCTCATGCCGGCCAGGACCTCGCGCAGGTCGAGGACTTGCGGCTTCATGATCTGCCTGCGGCCGAAGGCCAGGAGCTGGCGCGTGAGCGACGCGGCCCGATCCGCGGCCTGCCGGATGCTCCCCAGCTCGGCGGCCAGAGGATCGGCGTCGCGCAGCCTCAGCATGGCCAGATCCACCGTGCCGAGGATCACGGTGAGCAGATTGTTGAAGTCGTGGGCGAGGCCGCCCGCGAGCTGCCCCACGCTCTCGACCTTCTGGGCGCGCATGAGCTGCGATTGCGCCTCCATGTACTCGGTGATGTCCACGTGCGAGCCGACCAGCCGCACGCGCGTGCCATCGGCGCCGCGCACCTCGGACGAGTGGGTCAGGATGTGGCGGTACGTGCCGTTCTTGTGCCGGAAGCGGAAGGACGACTGGTAGTCCGCGGCGTCGCTGGCGAGAAAGGCTCGCAGGGCCTGCAGCACGGGCTCCAGGTCGTCGGGGTGGACCCGTCTCTGCCACTCGTCGAAGTCGTCCGTGATCTCGTCGTCGCGGTAGCCGATCTGCTGCTTCCACATCGACGAGTACTGGACCCTGTTGGTGCGCAGGTCCCAGTCCCAGAGGCCGACCCTGCCCGCGGTGACCGCGCGCTGCAGGCGCTCCTGCGCCGCGCGCAGCTCGGCCTCGCCGCGCCTGCGCTCGGTCACGTCGCGCATGACGGCCAGCACCGCCGTCGCCGCCCCGCGCGTGTCGCAGAGCGGCCCGGCGTGCGCCTCCAGCCAGCGCGCCTCGCCCGTGAGGCCGCTGACCTGCAGCTCCAGGACGGCGGACTCGCCGCGCGCGGCCCGCTCGAGCAGGCGGCGGAACTCCGGCCGCTGCTCTTCGGCGATGAACGGCTCGAAGGGGCGCCCTTCGACCTGCTCAGCCGCGCCGGCCCCGAGCATGCGCAGCCCGGCCGGGTTGATCTGCAGCAGCTCGCCGCCGGGAGCGAGCAGCGCCACGCACTCGGGTTCGCAGTCGAAAATGGCCCGCAGGTGCGCATCGCGCGCGGCGAGGTTGCGGTTGGCCTCCTCCAGGTCGAGGGCCTTCTGCTCGAGCTTCCGCACCAGGACCTCGCTGTACAGCTTGAGCTGGTCCTCCTCCTCGAGCGGCGCCAGCCGAGGCGTGGGCTTGCTGGCCGGGCCGCGGGCCATCACCTCCCGGACGCGGGCCAGGAAGGCGTCCGGCTCGGCCGGCTTGAGGATGAAGGCGTCCGCCCCCAGCTCCAGCGCGACCTGCTCGTCCCTGGGGTCGGTGTAGGTGGCGGTGTACACCACCAGGGGAACGCCCCGCAGCCGCGCGTCGGCCTTGCAGCGGCGCAGCAGGGTGTAGCCGTCCATGACCGGCATGAGGAGGTCGGAGATGATCAGGTCGGGCGGATCGAGCTTGGCCTTGGCCAGCGCCTCGGCACCGTGGCGCGCCTCGTCCACCTCGAAGCCGTGGCCCTGCAGCAGCGCCCGCAGCAGGTAGCGGCCCTCCTCCTTGTCGTCGACGATCAGCGCTCGGGTCATGGCGCGTCCCTCCCTCCGGGCTCGGGAATGAAGCTCTCGACGGTCGAGGCAAACGTCTCCGGGTCGATCGGCTTCTCGATGTAGCCGCAGCCGCCGGCCGCCATGATCCGCTCCTGGTCGCCGCACATGGCGTAGGAGGTGACGGCGACCACCGGGATCGACGCGGTGGTGGGATCGCCCTTCAAGGCCCGGGCCACGGCGTAGCCGTCCATGCCCGGGAGCTGGATGTCGAGCAGGATCAGGTCCGGACGAGCCTGGCCCGCCAGGCGCACGCCCTGCGGGCCGTCGGCAGCGTGAACCACCTCGTGGCCGCGGTGTTCGAGCAGGTAGGTGATGAGGTAGCGGTTGTGCTCGTTGTCTTCGACCAGCAGGATCCTGCGTTTCATGGCGCGGCGCCCTTTTCTGCCAGGGGCAGGGTGAGGGTGAACACGCTTCCCTTGCCGGGCTCGCTCTCGGCGCGCACGTCGCCGCCCATGAGCCTCGCCAGGCGCCGGCAGATGGCGAGGCCCAGGCCCGTGCCTTCGTGCTGGCGCGTGAGCGTGGAGTCGAGCTGCTGGAAGGGCTGGAAGAGCGTGGCCAGATCCCGCTCCGCGATGCCGATGCCGGTCTCGGCCACGGCGATCTCGAGCCGGGACGCGGCCACGCGCGCGCGGAGCGCGACGCGACCGCGCTCCGTGAACTTGATGGCGTTGTTCAGCAGGTTCAAGAGCACCTGCTCCACGCGCCGCGCGTCGCCCACGGGCTCGGCGCCGGGCGGCGGCAGCGCCACGTCCAGCAGGAGGCCCTTCTTCTCGGCCAGCGGTTTGACCATGCCGGCGACCCTGTTCATGGAGGCGCGTACGTCGCAGGGCACGGCGTCGACGCGCAGCTCTCCCGCCTCGATCTTGGAGATGTCCAGCACGTCGTTGATGAGCGCGAGCAGGTGGCGCGCGCTGCTCTGCACCATCTCGAGCTGCTTCTGCTGCTCCGCGTTCAAAGGGCCGGCCAGCCCCTGGAGCAGGACGCCGGTGAAGCCGATGATCGAGTTGAGCGGCGTGCGCAGCTCGTGGGACATGGTGGCGAGGAAGGCCGACTTCACGCGATCGGCGGCCTCGGCGCGCTCCTTGGCGAGCGCCATCCTGGCGTGCGACTCGCGCAGGAGCTCCTCGGCCCGCTTCTGTGCCGTGATGTCGCGCGCGATGCCCAGGAAGCTCGCGATCGCGCCTGTGGCGTCGCGGAGGGCGGTGACGGTCAGGAGCACGGGGACGCGGCTGCCGTCCTTGCGGATGAAGGTCCACTCGCGCTCCTCCGGCTCGCCGCCGCGCGCCTTCATCAGGAGCACCTCGAGGTCGGGCGCGATGGTCCGGTCGAGTTCCGCCGAGAGCGACTGCGCGCGCCGTGCGATTTCCGCAGGGTCGAAGAAGATCGCGGCCGTCTGCTTGCCCACGACCTCGTCCGCGTCCCACCCGAGGAGACGCTCGGCGCCGCGGTTGAAGGTGCGGATGTCGGATGCGCTGCCGGAGATGATCGCGTGGTCCGCACCGTCCAGGATGGCCTGCTTCAGGGCACTGGACGCGTGCAGCGCGCGCTCGGCGAGACGGCGCTGGCGCAGACTCCGCTGGACGAGGAACAGGGAGCCGGCGATCCAGAGCAGCGCGATCCCGCCGCCGAGCAGCACGATGGCGTACGTGAAGCGCGCCGTGGCACGGGTCGCCTGGTCGCGCTGGCGCAGGACTTCCTCCTCCGCGGCCCGCATCTCGCTCACGACGACGCGCACGCGGTCGTGCACCTGCTTGCCCATGCCTGTCGCGGTCATGTCCCTGGCCGCCTCGTACCCGAGGGAGCGCCGCGCCCCGATGATCCGCCCCGCGACGTCCAGTCTCTCGAGCACGAGGGATTCCAGGGTCTCGAAGCGGCGGAGCTGCGCGGCATCGACGAGCGGCTGGCGCAGTTCCTGGAGCATGGGCCGGGCGCGCGCGACCGCGTCGCGATACGGCTCCAGGAAGGCCTCGTCGCCCGTGATCGTGAAGCCGCGCTGGCTGGTCTCGGCGTCCGTGGTCAGGGAGAGGACCGTCTCGATCCGGGTGAGCACCTCGCGCGCGCTCTGCGCGGACGCGGCGTTCGAGGCCAGCCGCGCGGTGCTGCGGTAGGAGACCGCGCCGATGGCGCCAAGCAGGAGCAGCATCACGGCGAAGCCGGCGGTGACCTGCCTCTCGACGGAGAGCCGCATGCAGCCGTCCTCCCTGGCGGCCGGGACCGAGTCGTCGCCTGCCTCCCGCGGCGGCCTGGTGGCGGCGGTTCTCTGCCGGCCCGGCGCCGCGTTCGCACGGATTCTACCGGACGGCGCCCCGAGGCCGAGGTGCAAGAGCGCCGTGCCCGCGCGCACTTCAGCTCTCAGCTCTCGGCCGTCAGCTTTCAGCTCGGATCCCGGCTGGATCTGACGGGCGCGACGCCCGCGGCTCAGCCGCGGCGCCCCGCGCATCCGTCCACGGGAGCCGGGGAAGCAGCCGCGATGCTCCTCTTTCCCCTCCGGCTCCGAGAAACCGACTGCGACGCCTATCTCACCGCGCGTCCCCGCGCGGTGCACCATTGTGGGGCGGGAGCGGGCTCTGGCCCGCGAGCGCCGACCGCAAGTATGTTGCGCGAAAGCTGGCCCGCCTTGACCTGAGCATCGAGACGGGCGCCTGAGGCTCGGAGCGGCGCTTCCCCGGTTCAGTGTCGGTGGCGGCCATCGGTTCTCTCGACCGGGCCGCTTCGCCCGGTCCATTCCGTGTGGGGTGGGAACGGGCTCCTGCTCGCCGGCGCCGACCTCAGGCAGGTTGCACCCGAGCGGGCCTGCCTCGCATCGAGCATCGGGACGGCGCGCTGGAGGAGCGAGCGGCGTTTCCCTGGCGCAGGGAACGGCCGCGGCGGCGTACCACTTCGCCACCCGTGCCTTCACCGCACCGGACCGCCAGCAGCGCCTTCACCGCTGGTGGGCCACCCGGCGTTCATCGCGCGCTCGATGCACCGGGAGCCGCTGCCGCTCCCGGAGGCCAGGGAAGCGGCCGCGATGCTCCTCACGCTGACCTCCCCTCCGAATCCAGGGAAGCGGCCGCGACGCTTCTCACGCTGACCTCCCCTGCGAATCCAGGGAAACGGCTGCGACGCTCTTCTCCCTATCCTCCCCCTCCGGAATCAAAAAGGGCCGGCCCGGCGGACGCCGCCGGACCAGCCCCGATCATTCGTGGTGGAGCCTAGGGGGATCGAACCCCTGACCTTCTGGATGCCATCCAGACGCTCTCCCAGCTGAGCTAAGGCCCCACGCTGAGTTGTCGCTTGCGGAACCGCGAAGTCTAGGCCGCCACCGCGACGCAAAGCAAGCGAAACCAGCGCGACCGGGGAATTCGCGGGGAGGCGCCCGGCAGGCGCCGCCTATAATGCCGCGTTTCTCCGTTCTCGCGAACACGCTGGTCCCGGGAGCCGACTGGATGTCCGGACACGTCGATTCCTCGCGCCGTGCCTACGACCACGCCGCCATCGAGGCGAAGTGGCAGAGGTACTGGCTCGAGCACCGGACGTTCCGCGCCGAGGACGGCAGACCCGGCCCCAAGGCCTACGTGCTCGACATGTTCCCCTATCCGTCGGGAGCAGGGCTGCACGTCGGCCACCTCGAGGGCTACACCGCTTCCGACATCGTGGCGCGCTACCTGCGCATGCAGGGCCGGAACGTGCTGCATCCCATGGGCTGGGACTCGTTCGGGCTGCCCACGGAGCAGTACGCCATCCAGACGGGCACGCATCCGGCCGAGAGCACGCGCCGCAACATCGCCACCTTCCGCCGCCAGATCCAGGCGCTCGGCTTCAGCTACGACTGGGAGCGGGAGATCTCGACGAGCCATCCCGCCTACGTGCGCTGGACGCAGTGGCTGTTCCTGCAGCTCTGGCATCGCGGCCTGGTATACGAGGCGGAGGTGCCGGTCAACTGGTGCCCGGCGCTCGGCACGGTGCTCGCCAATGAAGAGGTGATCGACGGCAAGAGCGAGCGCGGCGGCCATCCCGTGATTCGCCGGCCCATGCGGCAGTGGATGCTGCGCATCACGGCCTACGCCGAGCGGCTGCTCGCCGACCTGGACGACCTCGACTGGTCCGAGTCGCTCAAGACCATGCAGCAGAACTGGGTCGGCCGCTCCGAGGGGGCCCAGGTCTCCTTCGCCCTGGAAGGCGGCGGCGGCGCGATCGAGGTGTTCACTACGCGGCCGGACACCCTGTTCGGCGCCACCTACCTGGTCCTGGCCCCGGAGCACGCGCTCGTCTCGCGCATCGCCAGCGCCGCAGAGCGGGGCGCGGTCGAGGCCTACGTCGCGGCCGCGGCGCGCAAATCGGATCTCGACCGCACGGAGCTGTGCAAGCAGAAGACCGGCGTCTTCACCGGCGCCTACGCCCTGAACCCGGCGAGCGGCGAGCGCATCCCCGTCTGGATCGGCGACTACATCCTGGCCTCGTACGGCACGGGTGCGATCATGGCCGTGCCGGCGCACGACGAGCGCGACTATGAGTTCGCCCGGGCCTTCGGCCTGGAGGTGCGCTGCGTGGTCTCCCTGGACGGCAGGCGCACGCCCGCGCCGGACGCGGCCTTTACGGGCGAGGGCTTCGCCATGAACTCGGGCGCCTTCGACGGCCTGCCCACCGCCGAGTTCAGGCAGCGCATCACCGCCTGGCTCACGGAGCGCGGCGTGGGCCGGGCGGCGGTGAACTACCGCCTGCGCGACTGGCTGTTCTCGCGCCAGCGCTACTGGGGCGAGCCCTTTCCGCTGGTGCGCTGCGCCGCGTGCGGCGTGGTCCCCGTCCCGGAGAGCGAGCTGCCCGTGCTCCTGCCCGAGATCAGCGACTACCGGCCGACGAGCGCGGGAGAGCCGCCGCTGGCGCGGGCACCGGACTGGGTGCGCACCAGTTGTCCAGCGTGCGGCCAGGAGGCGCAGCGCGACACCAGCACCATGCCGAACTGGGCCGGCTCCTGCTGGTACTACCTGCGCTTCATCGATCCGCGCCACGAGCAGGCGCCCTTCGCCGCGGCGAAAACGGCCTACTGGCTGCCGGTCGACCTGTACATCGGCGGCACCGAGCACGCCGTGCTGCACCTCCTGTACGCGCGCTTCTGGCACAAGGTCTTCTACGACGCGGGGCTGGTCACGACCAAGGAGCCGTTCCAGCGCCTGGTGAACCAGGGCATGATCCTCGGCGAGGACGGGGAGAAGATGTCCAAGTCGCTCGGCAACGTCATCAATCCGGACGACGTGGTGGCCGAGCACGGGGCCGACACCCTGCGCCTGTACGAGATGTTCATGGGCCCGCTGGAGTCGACGAAACCCTGGAATACGCGCGGCATCGTGGGCGTGCGCCGCTTCCTGGAGCGCTTCTTCGACCTCTTCCAGCGCCCGCTCAGCGAGGAGCCGCCGCCCGACGCGGAGCGCCGCCTGACGCACCGCACGGTCAAGGCGGTCACGGCGGACATCGAGAGCGTCAGCCAGTTCAACACCGCGATCTCGCGCATGATGGAGCTGTTGAACGGCCTCGCCGGCGGCGGCGTGCAGCACCGCGAGACGCTCGAGACCTTCGCCCGGCTGCTCGCGCCCTTCGCGCCGCACCTCGCCGAGGAGGCCTGGGAGCTGCTCGGGCACGCGGAGAGCATCGCGCGCGCCTCCTGGCCGCGCTGCGACGAGGACCTCTGTCGTGAGGCACAGGTCGAGATCGCGGTGCAGGTCCTGGGCAAGGTGCGCGCGCGCGTGCAGGTGGCGGCGGGCGCGGACGAGGAGACCCATCGCGCGGCCGCACTGGCCGATGCGCGCGTGCAGCGCGCCATCGGCGGCCGCGAGGTGGCGAAGGTGATCGTGGTCAAGGATCGGCTGGTCAACATCCTGCTCGGCAGGTGACGGCGAATCAGGGCGGCTCACACATGGCGGACGACAAGAAGATCACGCGGCGCGCCGAGGACTACTCCGGCTGGTACCAGGACATCGTGCTGCGGGCCGAGCTCGGCGACTACTCGCCGGTCAAGGGCTGCATGGTCTTCCGCCCGCGCGGCTACGCCATCTGGGAGCACATCCAGGCCGACCTCGACCGGCGCTTCAAGGAGACCGGCCACCAGAACGCCTACTTCCCGCTGCTCATTCCCGAGTCGTTCATGCGCAAGGAGGCGGAGCACGTCAAGGGGTTCGCGCCCGAGTGCGCGGTGGTGACCCACGGCGGCGGCGCCCTGCTCGAGGAGCCGCTCATGATCCGGCCGACGTCGGAGACGATCATCGGCCACATGTTCGCCAAGTGGGTCGAGTCCTACCGCGACCTGCCGCTGCTCATCAACCAGTGGTGCAACGTGCTGCGCTGGGAGATGCGCACGCGCCTGTTCCTCCGCACCACCGAGTTCCTCTGGCAGGAGGGGCACACGCTGCACGAGACGCACGAGGAAGCGCGCGAAGAGGTGCTGCGCATGCTCGGCGTGTACAAGGCGTTCGCCGAGGAGATGCTGGCGCTGCCCGTCATCCAGGGCCGGAAGACCGAGAGCGAGCGGTTCGCTGGCGCGCTCGAGACCTTGTGCATCGAGGCCTTGATGCAGGACGGCAAGGCCCTGCAGTGCGGCACGTCGCACGACCTGGGGCAGAACTTCGCCAAGGCGTTCGACGTCGAGTTCACCGGCCGCGACGGCGGCCGCCAGCTCGGCTGGTCCACGTCCTGGGGCGTGTCCACGCGGCTCATCGGCGCGATCATCATGGCCCACTCCGACGACCAGGGGCTGGTGCTGCCGCCGCGCATCGCGCCCGAGCAGGTGGTGATCGTCCCGATCTGGAAGAAGGACGAGGAGCAGCGCCCGGTCTGCGAGGAGGCGCGCCGCCTCGAGGCCGCGCTGCGCGGCCGCGGCCTCTCGGTGCACGTCGACGACCGCGACCAGTACAAGCCGGGCTACAAGTTCAACGAGTGGGAGCTCTGCGGCGTGCCGCTGCGCGTGGAGATCGGCCCGCGCGACGTGCAGGCTGGCCAGTGCGTGCTCAAGCGTCGCACCGGCGGCGACAAGGAGAGCGTGCCCGTGGCGGGCGCGCCCGAGCGCGCGGCCGCGGTGCTGGAGGAGATCCAGGACGCGCTCTACGCCGCGGCCCTCAAGCTGCGCGAGGCGAACACGCGCCATGCCGGTACCTACGCCGAGTTCAAGGAGCTGATCGAGCAGGGGGGCTTCATCCGCGCCAACTGGGACGGCACGGCCGAGACCGAGGAGAAGGTCAAGGCCGAGACCAAGGCGACCATCCGCTGCCTCGAGGACGGCCGTTCCGATCCGACCGGGCCCTGCATGGTGAGCGGCCGGCCGGGCAAGCACCTGGCCACCTTCGCGCGCGCGTACTGACGCGCGTCAGCCGCGCGGCCCGGCGCCCGCGCCGAGGGCAGCCTCCGCAACAGGTTGTGGCTCCGGGAGATTCCACCCCATCCGCTTGATATGGGTCCCCCTTTCGTTATTCTCGGGCTGCCGAACCGGAGATCGTTCAGACGCGCAGCCCGACAAAGGACAGACCCATGGTGAAGAAGTCGCTCTTCGCCCGCCTCTTCAGCCGCAACGATCCCAACGGCGACCGGCAGGCCGAGCTCTTGAAGCGCGGCGTTGCGGGTACGCCCCGTAGCCGCTTCGGCCTCGGCGGCGATGAACGCGAGAAGCGCCAGCCCGAGGAGCGCCTCGGCGGCCGGCGCCTGCCCGATCTCGCCGGCGCGAGCCCGGTTCCGGAGATCGCGGAAGCCGCGCGGCGCCTGACCGTCGAGCCCGAGGGGCCGAAGCCGGCCGAGGGCCCGCCGATCCAGGCCTCGGCCATGCCGCGCCACGAGGAGCTCAGCCTGAAGCTCAAGGAGGGCTTCCAGGGCATCACGAGCGTGCTCAGCGGGATCGACCGCAAGATCGACCGCCATCAGGAGACCTCGAACGAGCTGATGGTCACGGTGCGGAAGATCCCGGAGATGATGAAGGACGTGCCGGACGCTTCACGCGTCGGTCTGGAGCTCCTGGCCACGATCTCCGCCATCCTCGACAGCCAGGGCAAGGCGACCGGCGAGCTGCTGTCGCGGCTCGGCGGGCTTCCCCAGGCCATGGGGGAGTTCGAGCAGCGCTTCCACGAGCAGATCGCGGCCCTTTCCCAGGCGAACGTCCAGGCCGGACAGGCGGCGCGCGCCACGCAGCAGCAGCTCGCCCAGGCCTTCGCCGAGGTGCGCACCACCGTGGACGACCCCTCCACGAAGCAGGCGCGCCGCCAGGACGAGATGCTGC
>DYIW01000213.1 GCA_020723465.1 Phycisphaera mikurensis | reverse complement strand
GCCCGTGGCCGCGGGAGCTACTACTCGGGAATCGTCGCGTGGCGCGACGATTCCCGGGAGCAGTAGATCAGAAGGAGATGCGGCGCATGACCCAGCGCGGCAGGCGCTTGATCACGGCCATCACCGCCCACCAGGGAGCCGGCGCGTAGACCACCGGCCGGCCGCGATCGAGGGCGGCCAGCACGCGGCGCGCGACCTCTTCGGGTTCGCCCGCGAAGGGCGGGGGCTTGAGGCCCTCGGTCATGCCGGTCTTGACGAAGCCGGGCTTGACGCACACGGTCTTGAGACCCTGCCCGCGGAAGCGGAAGTCGAGGGACTCGAGGTAGTGGGAGAGGCCGGCCTTGGCCGCCCCGTAGATGACCACGGGCTTGCGGCCGCGATCGCCGGCCACGGAGCTGAAGGCGCAGAGCGTGCCGCCGCCGCGCGCCAGCAGGCGCTTGCGCGCGGCCTCGCAGAAGAGGATGGCGCTGGCGCAGTCGATCTGCAGCAGCGCGGCGACCAGCTTCGGGTCCTGTTCCAGGGCCTCCTGCGTGGCGTAGATGCCGGCCGTGAGAATGGCGGTGTCGAAGCCGCCAAGGAACTCATCGGCACGGGCGAGCGCCTCCTCGATGCCCTCGGGCTTCAGCAGGTCGAGGGGGGCGCAGCCGACGCGCGAGGCCCCGGCTGAGCGCGCGGCCAGGTCGGCCGCCGAGCGCGCTAGGTCGTCCTCGGGAACGCCCAGCAGGAAGAGGTCGTCGTGGCGTTCGGCCAGGAGTCGGGCGAGGCAGCGGCCCATGCCGCGCGTCGCGCCGCAGATGACTGCTTTCACGGATCGTCTCCCAACAGGCGGACCGACTGCGCGCTGCGGATGCGGCGCTCCGGGTCCCACCGGCGGCGGATCTCGAGCCAGCGCTCCAGCCTCGGGTCCATGGCGCGGAAGTGCTCCGGGCGCGTGAAGCTGTCCTTGGCCAGGTAGACGCGGCCGCCCTCGGCGAGCACCAGCTCGTTGAGCGCGTCGACCAGGCGCTGGGTGTCGTCGCGCACGGCGATGTCGAGCGCGATGGAGATGCCGGGCATGGGGAAGGAGAGCAGGCCGCGACCTTCGGCGCCGCAGTCCTTGATCACGCACAGGAAGGACGCGCCGCCGCGCGAGGTGAGGAGCTGCAGGAAGCGGCGCGCGGCGCCGCGGCCGGCGGCGAGCGGCAGCACGCACTGGTACTGGGTGAAGCCGCGCGGGCCGTAGAGGCGATTCCAGTGCAGGATCTTGTCGAGCGGGTAGAAGAAGGGCTCGGGGTGCATGATCCTCTTCTGCACCCGCGGGACATGCAGGCCGTAGTAGAGCGCGTTGAAGGCGCGCACGGTGAGGGGGCCGAGCAGCCACCCCGGGCAGACGCAGGGGACGGAGAACCTGCGCTTGGGCCGGGGCGCGGCGCGCGGCGCCTCCTCCGGAGCGGCCCAGCGGCCGCGCAGCAGGATGCCACGTCCCATGCCGCTGCCGCGCGAGAGGCAGTCGATCCAGCCGACCGTGTACGGCCAGCCCGCGGCCGCTTCCTTCAGGGCGTCGATGTAGTGGTCGATGTCCGGAACGCGCTCGCTCTCGCTCCAGATCCAGGGGCTGGGGATGCGCATCATGCGGAACTCGACCTCGAGGATGTGCCCGGTCAGGCCCATGCCGCCGACCGTGGCCCAGAACAGGTCGGGTTCGACCTCGGGCGAGCACTCGAGCACGCGCCCGCTCGCCACCCGCAGGCGCAGGCCGGTGACGTGCTCACCGAAGCAGCCGGCGCGGTGGTGGTTCTTGCCGTGCACGTCCGCGGCCACCATGCCGCCGAGGGTGACGAACTGGGTGCCGGGCGTGACCGGCGGGAACCAACCGCGAGGCAGGAACAGGCGGTTGACCTCGCGCAGGGACAGGCCGGCCTCGGCGCGCAGCAGGCCGGTCTCCGTGCTGAAGGAGAGCAGGCGGTCCGCGCGGTAGGTCGCCAGCACCTCGGGGCGTCCGGGCGGCGGCAGCGAGGAGTCGCCGTAGGAGCGACCGAGGCCGCGGCAGAGCACCGCGCCGCGCGAGGCGCCTTCCAGGTCCTCGGGGCAGAGCTCGCGCGCGCGCACGGAGAGCCGTCCCCAACCCGAGAGTTCCGCTCCGGGCGGCGCCGCGGCTGGCTGGTGCAAGCCCTCCTGCCGCCCGTCATCCTCGCCGGACGTCCCGCGCTGTGCGCCAGCGACGTTCTCGTTCACGTGTGCTTTCTCCGGCCGCGCCACGGTCGTTTCGAGCAGGTCTCGCCGAGAACTTGAACGAGGAAGTCCAGCGTCGTTCGCCGCGCCGCCTCACCGGCGGCAGAAGAGGGCCAGGCTGGCGGTGAAGCCGTGCAGGAAGTTCCTGCCGCCGACCGGCCCGAGCTCGCCACCGGCGAAGAAGCCCGCGACCGGCAGGCCGGGGACGCTCTTCAGGACCGCGCTGATGTCGTGGTCCGCCACGCCGAACATGCGCTTGCCGCGGCCGTTGCACGAGAACAGCAGGGCGCCGCACGGCTCGTGTTCCCGCAGGAACGGCGCGAGCTCCTTGAGCAGAAGGTCGATGTCCTCGCTCGCGGACCGTGGATCGCGGACATGGAATTGGACGGTCTGGCCTCGGCGGATGTAGTCGCTGATGGTGAGGGCCCCGCTCGCCTGATCGACGCCGAGGACGGAGCGCACCAGGAAGTCCCCGCGGCGGAAGTCGCTGCGGTACTCGTCGATGGCGCGTCCAATGTGCAGCGCGGTGTCGAGGTGCTCTCGATCTCGCTCGGAGAGGACGCGGCGCACCTCCTGCAGGCGCGCCAGGGCCGGCTGGCCTCCCAGCTCCTCGATCACGTTCTGCTTGCCGCGCGTGATCACGTAGTGGCGTCCCACGGGCCGGCAGCCCTGGGAGACGAGGGTCTTGACGGCGATGTCACCGGTAATGACCACGCCGATGGCGCCCTCGTCGTAGACGCTGTCCTCCAGGAACAGGCGGTTCATGCCGGGAGCGACCGCGGCGCTGGCCAGACCGCCGACGATCGGCGTTCCCGGGGTCTTCTCGTTCGCGAGGCGCAGGAGGGCGTCGACCGGCACCGTGAAGGGATCGCTGAACATGAGCACGCTCGCCCGCTCGGAGCGCGCAATCTCGTCGAAGGGGAAGCCGGACAGGCGCCCGCTGTCTCCTTCCAGGCGGAACGTGACGTGGAAGGGTTCCAACGCCACGCCGGGCAAGTGGGCGCAGAGGAGGACCAGGGCAGGTTCGGACTCGATCTCGCGCCGCCCGCCGATGAGGCCGCTCGCGCCGCAGCCGAGCAGGCAGCCGGGGGCGAACTCACGCTGGAGCGCGTTGGTGACCGATTCGATCTCTTCGAGATGATGGGGCGTGGCGAACAGCACCACCAAGTCGGACCGGAGGCCGCGGCTTCCTTCCCGCAGGCGGTCGATGACCTCCGGGATGGCCTCCCGGGTGGAGGACCTGGTGGAAAGGGCGACGGTGCTGTGCATCACGGTATCCGCCAGGGGCGACATCCTCACCAGTTGAAGAGCGACTCGATGGACTCGAAGTCGGCGAGCGGGTCGAAGGGCTTCTCCTTCTCGCGCGCCTCCGGGGGGGCTTCGGCGCGTGGCCGCTTGCGCGGGCGCGCCGGCTCATGCCCGCGCGGATCGCCCGCGATCATCTTGAATGCCTGCAGCGCCGGCTGG
This sequence comes from Phycisphaera mikurensis, assembly GCA_020723465.1. Taxonomy (GTDB): domain Bacteria; phylum Planctomycetota; class B15-G4; order B15-G4; family JADJEK01; genus JACQZJ01. The sequence goes on along the minus strand of DYIW01000213.1, from coordinate 6,845 downwards.
TCCTGCACCTCCTTGGACAGCTCGCGCGAGGCCGCGTCCCGCTTCTTGCGGGCCCTCCTGCGTCCTGTCTTCTCGGTCTGGTCGATACCCGTCTGGATCACGCTGATGGGACCGGGGTCGCCGACCGTCGGCAGGGGATCGTCCCAGTGCACCTCCACGCGCGGCTCGGCCTCCGACTCCTCGAGCGGCGCGACCGGCGGCTCGCCCTCGTGGGGAGTCAAGGGACCGGAACGGAGCTCATCGAACTCGAGCCGTGCGCCGGAGGTGTCGCTCGCAGGCGCCGGCGCACGGCTTTCCCGCGTCCGGGTGGTCGCGTCGGCCGCGGCCGAGCGCCTGGCCCTCTTGGCCCCGCCCTTGCCCCGGCGCGGGCGCCGCGCCGCGGCCGCGTCCGCGTCCGCGCCCGGCTCAGCCATGCCGTCGTCCTCGACGCCCGCGAGCGCGCTGCCGTCGTCCGCCGGGCCGATCTCGCGGGCCGGAGCGGTACGGGCAGCGCGGCGCCCGCCGGCGTGCTCGTCCTCGTCTTGCTGGCGCGCGGGCGGTCGTTCCGGCGTGCGCGCGCCGCGGCGCGCGCGGCCGCGTGATCCGCCGGCCGCCTGACCGGCGCCGGCAGGACGCCGGCCGGGCCGGCCGACGCGCTCGTCCTGTTCGGCGATGGCGTGCCCGAAGGGAGCCTCGACCTTGGCGCGCTCGTACTCCTCCGGGTCGGTCTCGCGCAGGTAGTCGTAGTGCAGGTTGGTCCAGCGGGCCAGGTCCTCGCGGTTCAGCCCCAGGGCCTCGGCCTCGATGCGGAAGAAGTCGAGCGAGTCCTTGAAGTACTCGCGCCGCACCATCTCCGACGGCTTGATGCGCCGGCGCCGCCGGCTCGTGTGCTGCAGGCGGAACCTGGGCTGCGCGACGATGATCTGCTTGACGCGGAAAGCATCGCGCCGCGAGATGGACATGCGCGCGCAGAAGGGCCGGAGCACCGCGTCGACCCCGTGTCCAGGATCGCGGCTGCCCTGCTGCTCGGTCAGCCGCTGGCGGATCGGGCCGATGAGCAGCACGGTGAGGAGGACCGCGTTGGCCAACGTGCGGCGGCCGCGGTCGATGTCGTCCACCACCTCGAAGTAGCGGACGAGCTGGTCGTAGACGTGGCCGCGCCAGCCGTCCAGCTCCGGGTCGTCGTCGAGGAAGGCGCTGATCTCCGGCAGCACGACGTCGAGCGACCCGGTGCGGTCGAGCAGCTCCCAGGCCCGGCGCGAGTTGCCGCAGGAGAGCAGGCGCAGCAGCTCTTCGGTGAGGCGCGGGGCGGCGCACTTCTCCAGGTCGGCGTGGTACTCGATCATCGCGTCGTAGGTGGCCGGGTCGATCGAGAAGTCGAGGCGCGCGGCGAAGCGCATGGCGCGCAGGATGCGCACGGGGTCCTCCTGGAAGCGGATGCGCGGGTCGCCGATCGTGCGGATCATCCGCCGCTCCAGGTCGTCCGTGCCGCCGACGTAGTCGAGCACAAGGTTGTCGGCGACGTCGTAGAAGAGCGCGTTGATGGTGAAGTCGCGCCGCAGCGCGTCCTCCTCGGCCGTGCCGAAGACGTTGTCTCGGCGGATGAGCAGGTCGTCGTGGCCGTTCCCGTCGCCGTCGTCGATGGGTCCGTCGTCGATCGGGCCCTCGGGCCCCTCGGCCTCGGCCGTGAACTCCTCCGGCACCTCCTCGCCCGGCTTGCGCCGGAAGGTCGAGACCTCGATGATCTTGCGGCCGAACTGGATGTGCACCAGCTTGAAGCGCCGGCCGATGATGCGGCTGTTGCGGAACAGGCGCTTCACCTGACGCGGCCGCGCGGACGTGGCGATGTCGAAGTCCTTGGGTAAGCGGCCGAGGGAGAGGTCGCGCACGCAGCCGCCGACCAGGTAGGCCTCGTGACCGTAGCGCTGCAGGCGGCGGATGATCTTGACGGCGTCGGGATCGAGGGACGCGGGGACGATCAGCGGTTCCGCGATGCGATAGGGCTCGGATTCCATCGGCTGTTTGGTCTCAGGGGAAAGATGTGATTGTAGCAGCCGCGCGGGTGGTGGCGCGCGGATTCGCGCCGCGTGACCACGCCGGCTGGCTTCTCTCAGGCGGGCCGGCCGGTCTGCCCGCGCTCCAGCTCGCGCAGCAGGCGCCGCGCGCGCGCCGCCTCGACCGGCGCGCCGATGCGTCCACCGGCCTTCATGGTGGTGCCGGCGATGAACCCGTCGGCCAGGGGCGCGAGGGAGGCCAGGTTGGCGGTGGTCGCGCCGCTCGCCACCAGGACCGGCGCGGCGCCCGCGGCGGCCTTGACCTCGCGCAGCAAACCCGGCGCCGGCGGCACTCCGGTGGCGGCTCCGGTCACCAGCACGGCGTCCGCGAGGGCGCGCTCGAGCAGCTCCCGCACCTGCAAGGGGACGGGAACCGCGCGCAGCTCCGTGGCGTGCTTGACACGGATGTCGGCGAAGATGGCCACGCGGGAGCCGAGGGCCCGCCGATAGCGCAGGAGGGCGGCCGCGTCGCCCTGGATCAGGCCCTGGTCGGTGACGGCGGCGCCGGTGAGGACGTTGACGCGGATGAAGTCCAGCCCCGCGGCCACGGCGACGCCCAGGGCGCCAAGCGCGTCGTTGCGTAGCACGTTGACGCCGACCGGCCGCGCGCCGGCGTACTCCTTGACCGCCGCGGCGATGCGCGCCAGGCAGGCGATGGTGTGGGGCTCGGCCCGGCCGCAGGCGAAGGGCGCGTCGCCGAAGTTCTCGACGATGACACCATGCAGGCCGGCGTCGAGGTAGCGGCGCGCGTCCTGGAGCGCGAGGGCGGCGACGCGGGCGAAGGGCAAACGGCAGCGCGGCGCGCCCGGCAGAGGGGCGACGTGCACCACCCCGAGCAGCGGCTTGGCGCAGCCGAAGAGCTTGCTGTACCAGCGAGCGACCTGCGACATGGACTTCCCTCCGGCGGAACCGCTTCGCGGCCACTACCGTAGCGAGTTCCCCGCGCGCCGGGCGCGGCGAATCGTCCTTGGCATGGCGCCGGCCTGTGCCAGCAACCGCCAGGATCTTCGCACGGCACGAAGATCCCGAGCCTCCTCGCCGAGAACCCGAGGCACTCGAACGCGTCGAGGCCAGCAGTCGGCCGGACTGTCCTCCGGCTTCCAGCTTCTGACCTCGGACTTCAAACTCGCGGCGGCGCCGTCCGGACCCGACCAGCAGGCGCCGACACGTTTGGTTGCGGCGCCGCCGCGATGTGCTACTCTCGCCGCGCCGTCACCACCGGAGCATGGGAGCATCCCAGATGGAGGCAGAGCGCTGCGGCGTCTTCGAGCACACGGCCCTGCCGGGAGACATCGACCTCCTGGTCTGGCGCACGCCCAAGTTCAAGACGACGACCATCCGCATCGGCCTGCGAGAGAACCTGGACGCGCAGGCGAGCGCGCGTGCGATCATCGCCTCGCTGCTCCGGCGCGGCTGCCGCTCGCACCCGGACATGATGTCGCTGTCGCGCCGGCTGGAGGAGCTGTACGGGGCCGGGCTGTCGATCGACGTCGGCAAACGGGGCGAGCGGCAGGACACGCAAGTGCGTCTCACCCTGGTCAACGACCGCTATCTCGGCCAGGCAGCGGAAGCCTTCACCGGAGGGCTGGCGCTGCTCAAGGAGGTGCTCGCCGAGCCGGTGGTGGAAGACGGCGGCTTCCGCGCCGCCGAGTTCGAGCAGGAGCGGGTCAACCTGGTGCGGGGCATCCGCGGGCTCCTGGACGACAAGGTGGCCTACGCGCACCAGCGGCTGCTCGAGGAGATGTTCCGCGGCGAGCCGTACGCGCGCTTCGAGCTCGGGGACGTGGAAAGCGCCGGGCGCCTGGAGCGGCGCGCAGCGCTCGCCTTCCACCAGGAACGGCTGCGCCGTGCGCCGCTCGAGGCCTTCGTGGTCGGCGACCTGGACGCGGCGGAGGCGGCGCGGCTGCACGAGCTGCTCGGCTCGCTTTCCAGCCGCGGCCAGACCGTGCCGGTCGCGCCGGAGTGCTTCGTGGCGCCGGCGGGGGCGCGCACCGTGATCGAGGAGCATCCGGTGGCGCAGAGCAAGCTGCTGATCGGCTATCGGGTCGACACGCGGCGGCTCGGCGACGTGGAGTACTTCGCGCTCGGCCTGTACAACGCGATCCTGGGGGCGGGCGGGAGCCAGGCCAAGCTCTTCAAGGAGGTGCGCGAGCGCCGCGGCCTGGCCTACTACGCCCATTCGAGCCTGGACCGGCTGAAGGGCTTCCTGGCGCTCTCGGCCGGGGTTGCGGCGGCGCGCTGGCAGGAGGCCGCGGCCGTGATGCGCGAGCAGGTCCAGGCCATGCGCGCGGGCCGTTTCAGCGACGAGGAGCTGGAGGTGGCGCGCGCCGTGATGCTCAATTCGCTGGACTCGGTCAACGACGCGCCCGGGCACGCGATCGACTTCGCCTCGGTGGCGCGCGCCGCCGGGCGGCCGCCCTGCGTGCAAACGGTCGCGCGGCTGGTGCGTGCGCTCACGCGGGAGGACGTCGTGCGCGCCGCTGCCCTGCCGGTGGAGGGTGTCTGTTATCTGCTGAAGGGAACGGATGAGCATGGAACTGGCGCGCCTTGACAACAGCATGGCCGAGAACGTGCTCGCCGGCACGCATGCCAGCGGCCTGCACGTCACGCTCGTGCCCAAGCCGGGCTACGCGCGCACCTTCGCCGTCATGGCGGCGCACTTCGGCTCGGTGGACAACCGCTTCCGCGACCCGCGCGGCGGCGCCCTGGTGACGGTGCCGGACGGCGTGGCGCACTTCCTCGAGCACAAGATGTTCGAGGACGAGCAGGGCGATGTGTCCGAGCGCTTCTCCACGCTGGGCGCGGCGTGCAACGCGTCCACCGGCTTCACCGTCACGTCGTACGTGTTCTCGGCGACGCGGAGCGTGCCAGCCTGCCTCGACCTGCTGCTCGACTTCGTGCAGAAGGCCTACTTCACCAAGGAGCTGGTCGCGAAGGAGCAGGGGATCATCGGGCAGGAGATCCGCATGTACCACGACGATCCGTCGTGGCGCATCTTCTTCAACCTGCTCGAGTCGCTCTACCGCGAGCACCCGGTGCGCATCAACATCGCCGGCAGCGAGGAGTCGATCGCGCGCATCGATCCGGAGGTGCTGTTCGCCTGCCATCGCGCCTTCTACCGGCCGGCCAACCTGGCGCTGACCATCGCCGGGGGCTTCGACGCGGGCGCGCTGCTCGAGCTGGTCGAGCAAGACCTGGCCGAGCGCGATCCAGTCGCGCCCGGGCGCCACGTGCGCCTGCCCTGCGACGACGGCGCGCCGCCGCGCCGCACGGCCCGGCTCGAGATGGACGTGGCGCGGCCGAAGCTGCTGGTCGGCTACAAGGATCGCGCCGTGGGCGGCAGCGGTCTGGACGTGGTGCGGCGCGAGCTTCTCTCCAGCGTGGTGCTCGACCTGCTGCTGGGCCGCTCCTCCACGCTGCATGAGGAGCTCTACAACCTGGGCCTGATCGACGAGTCGTTCTCCGTGGACTACACCGGCGACCTCGGCTTCGGCTTCGCCACCGTCGGCGGCGACACGGACGAGCCCGAGCGTCTCGCCGACCTGCTGAACGAGCGGATCGCGGCCGCGCTGGAGCGCGGCGTCTCCGCGGCGGACTTCACGCGCCTGCGCAACAAGTTCCTGGGCAGGTTCGCCGGCATGTTCGATTCCCTGGAGGGGATCGCCTACGCCTTCTCCGCGGGCGCGTTCCGTGACACGAATCCGTTCGCCGCCCTCGGCGTGCTCGAGTGCATGCGGCTGGACGACGTGGAACAGCGGGCGCGCGAGCTCCTCCGCGCGGAACAGCGCGCCTGCTCGATCATCCTGCCGCGGGAGGGCGGGGCGGGGGCCGGCGCGTCGTGAGCCCGGTGCCGCGCGATCCGCTCGTCGTCTACCTGCTCACCGGCTGCACCGCGACCGGCAAGAAGGACGTGGGGTTCGAGGCGGCGCGCCGGCTCGGCGCGGACGTGATCTCCATGGACTCGGTCAAGGTCTTCCGCGGCCTGCGGATCGGGGCGGCGCGGCCCACGGCCGAGGAGCGCCGCGGGCTCGAGGTCTACCTCATGGACCAGGTCGAACCGACCGAGGCCTTTTCGGTGGGCCGCTACCTGGCGGCGGCCGCGCAGGCGGTGGCGCAGATTCGGGCCAGGCGCCGGCTGCCCCTCTTCCTGGGCGGCACGCCGCTGTACCTGCGGGCGCTGCTGCGGGGCCTGTTCGCCGGTCCGCCGGCGAGCCCGGAGATCCGCGCGCGCCTCCTCGAGGAGGCCGAGGGCGCCGGCGTCGAGGCCCTGCACCGCCGGCTCGCGGAGATCGACCCGGGAGCGGCGGAGCACATCCTGCCTGGGGACTTCAAGCGGATCTCGCGGGCGCTCGAGGTCTACGCGCTCACCGGGCGGCCGATCTCGGAGCTGCAGCGGCTCTACACGCATCCCGCGATCGAGGGCACGTTTCGCGTCGTCGGCCTGCGGTGCGGCGGGGAGCTGGCTGCTCTCCGCCAGGAGGCGCGCGTGGAGCGGATGCTCGAGCTGGGCCTGGTGGAAGAGGTGCGCGATCTGGTGGCGCGCGGGGCGCTCCGCGGCGAGGCCGCCAAGGCGATCGGCTACCGGGAGGTCGCCGCTCACCTGCGGGGCGAGATGACGCTGGCCGAGGCGCGGGCGGAGATCCTGCGCGCGACGCGCCGGCTGGTGCGCAAGCAGGAGAAGTGGTTCCGGCGCTTCCCGGAGATCACGTGGGTGGAGCGGACGGAGCCGAGCGAGACCGCGGACCTGGTGGCCGAGGTCGAGCGGTTGTTCCAGCGGGAGTAGGGGAGCCGCGCGCCCGCGGACTCAGAGCG
>DYIW01000212.1 GCA_020723465.1 Phycisphaera mikurensis | reverse complement strand
AGATCTCGATGTCGCCGTCCCGCACCGAGGTGAACACGATCCGGGCGCCGTCCGGGCTGACGGTTGCCTCGGCGTCGTAGCCCGGCGTGTCCGTGAGGCGCTGCAAATCGCTGCCGTCGGCGTTGGCGGTGAAGATGTCGTAGCCGTCGTACAGCGGCCAGACGTAGCCTTGCGAGTAGTCCGGCTTGGGCGGACAGTCCACGTCCTTCAGGTGCGTGGACGAGTAGAGGATCCTCTGGTCGCCGGGGAGGAAGTAGGCGCACGTGGTGCGCCCCAGGCCGGTGCTGACCATCTTCTTCCCGGAGCCGTCGCAGTTCATGACGAAGATCTGGTCGCAGCACAATCCGCCGTGCGTGGACTGGAAGACGAAGCGCGCGCCGTCGCCGGAGAAGTACGCCTCGGCGTTCTCGTCGCCGAAGGTGAGCTGGCGCAGGTTGTGCAGGTGCACTTCCCTGGAGTCGAGCAGTCCGCTGGCGTCCCTGGCGGCGGGTCGTTCAGCGGCGCCCTCGCCGCAGCGGTCGCAGGAGGGGCAGAAGGCCGTGGCGAGAAGCAGAACGAGAGTGCAGGCGGGGAGCGCCGTTGGCATGGTCAGTCCAGGTCGCGCGGAGTTCGAGAACGGATCTCACTGAGGCATGAACAGCGCGAGCAGCTCCTCGCGGTGCCTCTGGACCGTCTCGATGTTGACCGCAGGGAGGTTCTCATACTCATCACGGAACGTCTGCGCCAGTCCCTCGGCATCGTCCCACTCGCCCCGCAGGCGCTCCAGCGTCAGGCGGATCTCCGCCTCGCGCTCGTTCCGTTCGGTGCTCGAGAGATCCCGGTCACTCTGTACCGCCTTCAACCTGGACTCCTGCTCCTGGATGGCGAAGTTCAGCCGGTAGCGCTTGTCCGTGCCGTCGAAGCCGCCGTGATCGCCGCGCAAGATGTGGCTCAGGGCTTGCTGCGCGTGAGCCAGCAGGCTCTCGAACTCCAGAGAGCTGGCGAAGCCGTGCCGTTCGAGGACCGGCCGGGCGGCATCTCCCAGCGCCTGGGAAATCCCGACGCGCACCGGCCGGCCGCCGCACAGGGCGCGGAGGTCGCGCATGGCCGCGATCAGGCGCACGGCCGCGGCCTCGTCGATGAGCACCGGCGCGCCCGCCTCCGCGTCCCGTTGCGGCGCGCCGGTATCGCTGCCGCAGGCGCCGCACAGCGCCGCTCCGGCCAGGAGCAGCGTCCGGAGCAGGCGGCGCGGAGGGGACACTCGGGCCAGTCTCGTGCTGGTCATTCCTTCTGGTCCTTGAGGCGCTGGTAGCGCACCTCGAAGAGCGGCAGGGACACGCCGTTCTGCCCCACCTTGCTCGCGGAGCAGCGGTACGCCTGGTCCTGCGCTTCGAAGCGGAGCGTCTCCTGCTCGCCCGGGGAGGCGCTCTCCAGGACGAGCGTCTCGCCGGAACCGCGGCCCGCGTAGCTCCTCGCCGCGCCGTTCGAGTCGAACCAGTGGAACGTGTAGCTGTCCAGGCCGGCGTCGTGACGCAGGAAGCCGCGACCTTCGAAGACCGTGGCTCCGCTGGTCAGGTCGGCGGACTCGACGCGGCACTCGAGGAACTGGCCGCCGAGCGCCCACTCCCAGCTCACGTTCTCCAGCAGGCGCACGCCCTGCGCCTCCTGCTCCCCGCGCCACTTGCCGGGGAGCAGGCGCAGGAGCGGCGCGACCTCCTGCGGCGCGGGCGGATCCGCGCTGGCAGGCTCCTGGAGCCTGCCGGCCGCGTGGATCAACGCCGGCGCCGCGAGGACAAGAACAAGCAGGAGGAGTCGCGGCAGCTTCATGGTCGCCTCCCTGGATCGTGCCGCACGGCGGCGCTCGGGAGCGGGGCAAGTGATGGGCGATGATGGATTCGAACCTTCAACCTCCACCGTGTAAAGGTGGTGCTCTGACCGTTGAGCTAATCGCCCATTTGCCGCGTGCACGTTCCAGGATAGAAGTGGAGCGGCGGTGGCGCAACGCGGCGCCCCCTCAGGTCGGGGGGAGCCGCGTCCGGTGGCGCCCGCCGGAGGGAATGGCCGCATGATGTTCCTGGAAGGCGCCTTCGAGAACCAGGTGGCCGTGGTGACGGGCGGCGGGACCGGGCTCGGCCTGGAGGTCTCGCGCGCCCTGCTGCGGCGCGGGGCCAGGGTCGTGGTCATGAGCCGCGACGCCGAGCACCACCGCCGCATCCTCGAGGAGGGAGGCGAACGCGTGATGTCGCTGGCCCTCGACGTGCGCGAGCCCGACCGCGTGCACGAGGCCTTCGCCGCCGTCATCGAGCGCCACGGCCGCCTCGACGCGGCGATCCTGTGCGCCGCCGGCAACTTCCTGGCGCCTTCCCTGCGCCTGCGCTCCGCAGCCTGGCGCGCGGTGATCGACATCTCCCTGTCGGGGGTCTTCTACTGCTGTCAGGCGGCGGGCCGCGCCATGAAGAAGAGCGGGCAGGGCGGCTCGATCGTGACCATCGGCGCCACCTACGCCTGGACCGGCATGCCCGGCGTGGTGCATTCGGCGGCGGCCAAGGCCGGCGTGCTGGCGCTGACGCGCTCGCTGGCCGTGGAGTGGGCGGACCTCGGCATCCGCGTGAACTGCGTGGCGCCCGGGGCGTTCCACAGCGAGGGCGCGGCCCAGAACCTCTGGCCCTCGGAGGAGGCGCGCCGCGCCATCGAGCAGGCCGTGCCGCTCCGGCGCTTCGCGCGCGTGGAGGAGGTGGCCGAGGCCGTGCTCTTCCTGGCCTCGCCGGCCGCGTCCTACATCACCGGCGAGTGCCTGGTGGTGGACGGCGGCAACTGGCTGGGCAAGGGGCTGGGCCCGCGCCGTGCGCCGTAGGCTCCAGCAGGACAGTGCGTTACGGAGCACCGCGGGACAGCGGCCTCGCCGCGAGTATCGAGAAGGCCGAGAACGGGCGGAGGCGTGAAGCCGGGCCCAGCGTAGAATGGTCGCGCCCTTCAGGGCTGGCCCGAGGCGGTTGGGATGCTCGATTCCGCGGTCGACGTGTCATTCGTTCTCCCCGTCTACAACGAGGAGGAATGCGTCGAGGCCCTGACCGCCGAGATCGTGGAGGTGATGAAGGGCCTGGGCCGGAGTTACGAGATCATTCACGTGAACGACTGCAGCACGGATCGGAGCGAGGAGGTGCTCGAGCGCCTGGCGGCGTCCATCCCGCAGGTGCGCGTGCTGCACCATTCGATCAACTCGGGCGAGAGCGCCGCCCACGCCACCGGCTTCCAGGCGGCGCGCGGCGAGATCGTCGTCACGCTCGACGCCGACGGCCAGAACGACCCGGCCAGCATTCCGGATCTGCTCGCGGCGCTCGAGGGCTACGACGTCGCCGCCGGCTACCGTCCCGAGCGCCACGACGACTGGGTGAAGCGGGTCTCGTCGCGCGTGGCCAACGCCTTCCGCAACCGCGTCACCGGCGACCGCGTGACCGACGCCGGCTGCTGCTTCCGGGCGCTCAGGCGCGAGGCCCTGCGCGAGCTGCCGGTGTGGAACGGCATGCACCGCTTCCTGCCGACCCTGCTCCGCTGCCAGGGCTACCGCATCACCGAGGTCCCGGTGAAGCATCGGCCGCGCACCAGCGGCGTGTCGAAGTACGGCATCGGCAACCGCCTGTGGCGCGGCCTGCGCGACTGCTTCGCCATGCGCTGGTACCGCAAGCGGGCGATCCCCGGCCGCCGCGTGCGCGGCGCGGGGCCGGAGCGGCCGGCCAGGCCGGAGGCGCGATGACCGCGGTCATCAAGGAGGATGGGCCCGCGCCGCCGGAGGCGGCCGCGGAGCGGGGCGGAGGCGAGACGCTGCCGGCTACGCCCACGGCGGACATCGTGCGCGCCTCGATCTTCGCCGGCGTCGTGCTGCTCTGCCTCGGCGTGGTGTACGCCACTCCGTTGCGCCACATGTTCGACATGACCGGCGTGGCCGAGATGAGCGCGCGCATCGACGCCTACGGCGCGGCCGCGTGGCTGGTCTTCGTGGCCGTCTCCAGCATCGGCATCGCCTTCGGCGTGCCGCGCCTGTTCCTCGCGGCCGTGGCGGGCGCCGCCTTCGGCTTCCTCGAAGGGTTCTTCTTGATCACGGCCGGCACCATGGCCGGCTGTCTGATCACCTTCCTTCTGGGGCGGCGCTTCGGCAAGGACCTGCTGCTGCGGCGCTTCACCGCGCGGCGGCGCCGGCTGGCAGCCCTCCTGGACCAGCTCGAGCGGCACGGCATCGCCGGCAGCCTGCTGATCCGCGCCGCGCCTGTCGGGAACTGCTTCGTCTCGAACCTGTTGATGGCGGTGAGCCCGATCAGCACGCGCGACTTCCTCATCGGCACCATCCTCGGCACCACGCCGGAGACCGTCATCTGCTGCCTGCTCGGCAGCAGCGCGCACGGCCACTTCGCGGCGCGCATCACGGGCGGCGTGCTGCTCTTGGTGGCGCTCACGGTCTGCTACTGGATCTACACGCGCCGGTCGCGCCTGGCGCGCCGGATCGCGCTGCGCGCCGGGGGCAAGGAAGCATGAAGCCTGGCGCCGCCTTTCTCCTGGGGATCGTCCTGCTCGCGCCCGCCATCCTCGAGCGCGACCTCTGGGCGCCCGACGAGCCGCGCCACGCCGAGGTCGGGCGCGCCATGCTCGCCAGCGGCGACTTCCTGGTGCCACGCCTGAACGGAGAGATCTACCCGGACAAGCCCGCGCTGCCCTTCTGGCTGGTGGCCGGATCGCTGGCCGCCACGGGCTCGACCAGCGAGTGGGCCGCGCGCCTGCCGTTTGCGCTCGCGGCCGCGGGCACGCTCGCGCTCACGGCGCGCATCGCCTTCCTCCTGGGCGGCGGCCCGAGCGTGCTCTTGAGCGTGCTCTTCCTCCTCACCGCCGGGCGCTATGCCTGGCTGGCGCAGCGCGTGAACCTGGATGTGCTGCTCACCTTCTTCACCACCCTCTCGCTCCTGGGCTGGCTGCGCCAGCAGCGCGGCCTGGGCCGGGACCTCGGGAACGGCACGCTCTTCTTCGGCGGCGCGGCGCTGGCCGTCCTGACCAAGGGGCCGATCGGCCTGCTCATGCCGCTCCTTGCCGCCCTGGTCCACGGGGCCGCGACGCACCACCTCGGCCGCCTGCGGCGCAAGGGCTTCCTCGCCGGCATTCCCTTGTTCGTCGTTCTGGTGGCGGCCTGGGTCGTTCCCGCGTGCCTCGCGGCCGGGCCCGAGTACACCAGGGAGCTGCTCCTGAACCAAAGCGCCGGCCGCGTGGCGGATTCATGGAGCCACAGCCAGCCGTTCTATTACTACGTGCCCAAGGTGGTGCTCGAGTTCCTGCCCTGGTCGCCGCTCTTGATCCTCGGCCTGGTGCAGATGGCGCGGCGTCGCTTCCCGGCGCCTCGGGACGCCGCCCGCTTCCTCTTGGCCTGGTTCGTGCCCGTGTTCCTGGTTCTCTCCTGCATCTCGGGCAAGCGCGGCAACTACCTGCTGCCCCTCTACCCGGGCATGGCGATCCTCGCCGCACTTTCCGCTCTCACGCCCGAGCCCACGCGCGGCGAGAGCCGGACGCTGTCTTGCATCGCCCGCGGGCTCGCCCTGCTTCTGATCGTGCTCGGCGCCGGGACGCTGATCGCGCCGCTCCTGCCGCGCGTGCAGGAGCTGGGCCTCGTTGGGCTGTGGCCGGGCGCTCTCTCGGCCGGACTGCTGCTCGTCATCGGCGGCACGCTCGGCCTGCTCGCCGCCTTCCGCGCGCCGCCCGGCCGGGCGCTCTTTGTGCCGGCGATCACGCTCTGCGTCTTCCTGCCCGTCGCCGGCCAGCTCGTCCTGCCGGTGGTGGATCAGCGCAAGTCCGAGCGTCCCCTCGCCCTGCTGCTCCGGCAGGAGGCGCAATCACCCGGCCAGTACGTGCCGTTCCTCAGCGTGCGGCCGGAGGGGTATCGTTTCTACTCGGCTCTCGACTGCCGCGAGGTCGAGGGCAAGGACGATTTCCTGCTGGCGCTCGGCCGCGCGGACGTGACGTTGGCCGTGGCCGAGGGCGAGGCGTACGAGAAGATCAGGACGCGTCTCCCGCCGGGCGTGGAGGTGCTCGCCGAGCGCGCGGTGGGCGGCGAGGACCGCGTCGTGATCCTGCGGCGCACTGTCCTCGAGCTCGGCGGCGCGCCCGCGGGCCGCTGAGCCGCCGCGGCCGAACGACTCCTGGAGAGACGAAGCCATGTGCCACTACCCGCCAGGACCCTCGCACGGCACAGAGAACCCGGGTCTTCTTGACGAGAACCCGGGTCGCGCGAATGGGCGGAGGCCGGCAGTCGGTCGAACGATCCTCCGGCTTCCAGCTTCGGACTTCCGACTTCAAGCTCGCGGCGGCGCCAGCCGGACCCAACCAGCGAGCGGGGACAGGTTTGGTTGCGGCGCCGCCGCGATGTGGTATCGCAGGCCCGCTCCCTGGCTGGCGCTCATCCTCGCCGCGAGCCTGACCCCGGCGCTGCGCGGCGAGGACCGGCAGGTGCACACCGACCGGCAGGGGGCGCGGCCCCTGGAGCTTCCGGACGAGGCCGGCGCCTTCAGCTTCATCGTCTTCGGCGACCGCACCGGCGGGCCCGCCTCGGGCATCGACGTGCTGGCCGAGGCCGTGGAGGAAGCGAACCTGCTCGCGCCCGATCTCATCATGACCGTGGGCGACCTGGTGCAGGGGTACAACGCCAGGAAGGAGTGGCTGGCGCAGATGCGGGAGTACCGCGGCGTGATGAGCCGCCTGGCCATGCCCTGGTTCCCGGTGCCCGGCAATCACGACATCTACTGGCGCGGCGAGGGCCGGCCGCCGGAGGAGCACGAGGGGGACTTCGAGGCGCACTTCGCTCCGCTCTGGTACGCCTTCGAGCACAAGGACTGCTGGTTCGTGGTGCTCTACTCGGACGAAGGAGACCTGGAGACCGGCGAGCGGAACTTCGAGAAGCCGAGCTGCCAGCGCATGAGCCCGCGGCAGTTCCGCTGGCTCGAGTCGGTGCTGGCGCGCGCGGCGGGCGCGCGTCACGTGTTCCTCTTCCTGCACCATCCGCGCTGGATCGAGGACCGCTACGGCGACGACTGGGAACGCGTGCACGGCCTGCTGGCGCGCGCGGGGAACGTGCGCGCCGTGTTCGCCGGGCACATCCACTACCTGCGCTACGAGGGCGTGCGGGACGGCATCGAGTACCACGCGCTCGCCACCACCGGCGGGGTGCTCACGTCGCGGCTGGAGCGGGCCGGCCACCTGCATGAGTTTCGCGTGGTGACGGTGCGGGACTCCGGCATTCGCGTCGCCGCTCTGCCCGTGGGAGCGGTGTTCGACCCCAGACGCTTCACCGCCGAGATCAGCGAGGGCGCCAGCACCGTCGAGCGCGAGCTGCGCGCGCAGGTGGATCGACCGCTCGTCCTCGGCGCCGAGGGAGACGCCGATCAGGTCATCCAGGTCACGCTGCGTAACCCGAGCGAGCGGCCCATCGACGTCACGCTCCTGCCGAGCGCGGCGGATCGCCGCTGGACCTTCTGGCCGGATCACGACCACCGCCGCCTCGCGCCCGGACAGGTGTACTCGCGCTGCTTCCAGGTGCGCCGGCCGCCGGTGCCATTCGACGAGTGCTTCGACCTGCCGGAGATCCTGCTCGACTGCGACTTCCTGGGCGAGGCGTTGCGCGTGCCTCTGGAGCGCAAGCGCTTCCCGCTGCCGTGCAGGCCGCCGCCGCTGCCGCCGGCCCCGCCCGCGCGCCACGACCTGGCGCTGGCGCTGGACGGCGCGGGCGCGTGCCTGCGCCTGGAGAGCGCCCTGCTCGACCTGCCGGACGGAGCGTTCACCGTGGAGGCGTGGGTCCGGGCCGGCGATCTCGCTGGCCGGCGCGCACTGGTGAACAAGACCGAGAGCTCGGAGTTCGGGCTGTTCGCCAGCGACGGCCGCCCGGAGTTCCTGGTGCATGTCGGCGGCGACTACCGCGGCGCGCGCGCTCCGGCGGCGCTGCTTCTGCCCGGAGAGTGGCAGCACCTCGCCGGAGTGTTCGACGGCCGGGAGGTGCGCCTGTACGTTTGCGGCAAGCTGGTGGCGCGCGCCGCGGCCGCGGGCGAGCGCGCCCGCAACGACCTGCCGCTGTACGTGGGCGCCGATCCGGACGAGCGCGGCGAGCCGACCTCCTTCTTCGCCGGCCTGGTCGACGAGGTGCGCATCTCGCGCGGCGCGCGCTACGCCGGCGAGTCGTTCGTCCCGCCGCGCACCTGCGCGGCGGACGGCGGCCCCGTCCTCTTGCTGCACTTGGACGAGCGCGCCGGGCCCTGGTGCATCGACTCCTCCGGGCACAGCGCGCACCCCACCCTGGTCGGCGGCGCGGGCCGCGAGCCGCTCGTGGGCTCGAACCGCGACGGCTGAGGCCGCGCGCCGGCCCGTCAGGACGCGGGCTGCTCGGCGCGCTCCGGCGCGCTCCAGCGGTCGAGGACCTCCACCAGGGTCTCCGCCTTCACCGGCTTGCTGATGAAGTCGTCCATGCCCGCTTCGAAGCACTGGCGCCGCTCGTCCTCCATCGCGCTCGCGGTCATGGCGATGATCGTCGGCCGCCGCGGCCCCGCGCCTCCGCCGCGGATGACGCGCGTCGCCTCGTAGCCGTCCATCTCCGGCATGTGGCAGTCCATGAGCACGATGTCGTAGGTCTCCCGCTGCAGCGCTGCCACGGCCTCCTTGCCGGTGGCCACGCTGTCCGCGCGGAAGCCCGCCTTCTTGAGCTGCAGGAGCGCCACCTTCTGGTTCACGGGATTGTCCTCCGCGAGCAAGATGCGCACCCTGCCGCGGCGCTCCTCGCAGACGAGGTGGCGCGTCACGAGCTTCTTCTCGCCGCGCGGCGCGGGACTGCGCTCCTGTCCGAGCACGGTGGCCAGGCAGTCGAAGAGCAGGGAGGAGCGCAGGGGCTTGGTCAGGTAGCCGGCGAAGCCGGCTTCCTTCGCTCGCATGGCGTCGCCGCGCAGCCCGACCGCGGCCAGCAGCACGAGCGGCGTGGCGGCGAGCACCGGGTCCGCCTTGACCTGCCGCGCCAGGGCCTCGCCGCCCGTGCCCGGCACACCGAGATCGACGAGCGCCAGGTCGAAGGGTGCGCTCTGCTCGGCGCCGCGGCGGAGCAGCTCGAGCGCGGCGGCGGCGCTGTCCGCCTCCGCGACTCGGCAGCCCCACTTCTCCAGCGGGACGCGCAGGCTTTCGCGGCTGGTCGAGTGGCCGTCGGCCACCAGGACCCGCTTGCCCTTCAGGTCGATCTCCGGGAGCGGGGCGCGGCCTTCCGCGGGCTGCCGCTCGAGGTTCACCGTGAACCAGAAGGTCGAGCCCTTGCCCTCCTCGCTCTCCAGCCCGATGGCGCCGCCCATCAGCTCGACGAGCTGCCTGGAAATCGCCAGGCCGAGGCCGGTCCCGCCGAAACGGCGCGCGTTGGAGGCATCGACCTGGGAGAAGGCCTGGAACAGCCGGGCGCGGCCCTTCTCGGAGATGCCGATGCCCGTGTCGGTCACGCTCAGGCGTACGCGCAGCTCGGTCTCGGTCACGCCGAGGGGCAGGCAGCGGATCGTGACCTCGCCCTGCTCCGTGAACTTGACGGCGTTGCCGGTGAGGTTGACCAGGATCTGGCGCAGCCGTCCCGGGTCGCCGATGACGAAGCGCTCCACGCCCGGATCGATCAAGGTGGCCAGGACGAGCCCCTTCTCCTGCGCCCGGCAGGCCAGAAGATCGGCCACGTCCTCGATCAGGGCCACCAGGTCGAAGTCGGCCCGCTCGAGCTCGAGCCGGCCGGCCTCGATCTTGGAGAAGTCGAGGATGTCGTTGATCAGGGTGAGCAGCGCGTCCGCGCAGTTCCACACGGTCTCGGCGTAGCCGCGCTGCTCTTCGGTGAGCTGCGTCTCGAGCAGCAGGTCCGTCATGCCGACCACGCCGTTCATGGGCGTGCGGATCTCGTGGCTCATGGTGGCGAGGAAGGAGCTCTTCGCCCGGCAGGAAGCCGTGGCCTCCTCCATGGCCGCCATGAGCGCGTCGCGGTTACGCCGGCTCTGCGTGACGTCGCGGACGATGGCCGCGCACAGGAACTCGCCCGCGGCCGCACACGGCGCGAGCGCGATCTCGACCAGGAGCTCGCGGCCGTTCTTGCACAGGGCGGGCTGCTCCAACGGCGCTTTCTCGCGGACCTCCGGGTGCGCGACGGAGTTCTGGAACGCCGCCGCGTGGCGCGAGCGCAGCCGCTCGGGGATGATCAGCGTGACGTCGTGGCCCACGGCCTCCTCCGCCGCGTAGCCGAAGATGCGCGTGCACGCGGTGTTCCAGGAACGAATCACTCCCGCGGCATCGATCGTGAGGATGCCGTCCCGGGCGTTCTCCACGAGCGCGGCGAGGCGCTGGTGATCCGCGTGCAGCGCCGCCAGCTTGCGCGCGCGCTCGCGGCGGGAGGCCGCCAGGCGGCGGCAGAGGAGCGCCAGGGGCACGCCCAGCAGCAGCGTGACGCCCGCGATGACGGCCGCGCGGCGCGCGCTCGCGGCGCCCGAGCCGGCTCTCGCCGCGGCTTCTGGTTGGGCCGGTGCCGCGCCCTTGGCCGCGGC
>DYIW01000211.1 GCA_020723465.1 Phycisphaera mikurensis | reverse complement strand
ACCGGCATTGAGCGCGAGCGCGTCCGCGCTCGCGCCGAACTCGCTCTCGAACGCGTCCAGCATGGACGCGAAGGCCGGCTGCTCGGCAGGCAGAGGATCCCACGGCGCGGGCGGCTCGTCGGGCGTGAGGAACGCCAGCGCGTGCTCGCCGAGATCCTTGCCCGTGGTCTCCTTCACCACCACGTTCACCACGGCACCGCCGGCGCCGGCCAGCCCTCCCAGCAGCCCGCCCCCCAGCAGGCGCGCCCCGCTGCCGATGGCGTCGCCCGTGAGCGCGCGGTAGACGGTCGAAACCACGGGGATGTGCTGCAGCGGGTTGACCACGTCGAGCACGTCGCCGAAGGTGAAGCCGTCGTCGCCGAAGAGGAAGCGCGCGAAGCCGCTCGCGCCCTCTTCCTCTGGCGGCGCGCCCGCCCCGGACAGGTCTGGATCGAACCAGACGCCTGGCGCTGCCCGCACGTCCCCGGCGATCGGCTGGATGTCCATAGGGAGCCTCCGCGCGACCGGCAACAGCGTGCAACGCGCGTGCCGGCGAATCTCCGGCACTTGCGCCCGCGGCGCGCCCGGTCCTTTCCTGTGGCGCCAGGAGGCGCAGGAAAACTCTTCCTCATCCCCGCGCGGTGAGCTGCCGCCCCGGCCGGCGTTTTTCTGTAACCCCCGGCCGGGCGCTCCGTCTCTCGCGGCGTCGCCCTTGCTCGATGGGGCTCACATGACCCGCCAGCCACACGACAAGCTCGCCAAGTTCGTGTTCTCGGAGGCGCCGCAGGCCGCGGCCCTGCTCCAGGCCTTTCTGCCGCCCGACATCAGCACGTGCGTCGACTTCAGCACCCTGGAACTGGTACCCGGCAGCTTCGTGGACGAGGCTTTGACCGAACGCTTCACGGACCTGCTCTTCACGGTCAGGGCGGGCAAGAAACGCCCGCTCCTCTACGTGCTGTTCGAGCACCAGAGCACGCCCGACCGGATCATGCCGCTCCGCCTACTCCGCTCGGAAGTGCGCATCTGGGACAGGTGGACCGAGGAAAACCCGGGCGCACGGTGGATTCCTCCCATCGTCCCGCTGGACGACTCGACCCTCGCCCGCATCCGCGGCGCCGATCTCCGTACCCTCGGGCGCTGGATCGATCGCGCCCCCGAGTCGCCGACCCTGGCCGAGGCGCTGGAGTAGCTGCGCGCGGCAGGGAATCCTCGTCGTTGCCGGCCGCGGCCCGGATGCGCGACAATCCCGGCGCCACCAGCCGCTGCCGACAGGATCGCGACATGCACATCCTCTTGCTTCTGCTGTTCTCCGCCGCCTGCTGCGCCGCGGGCCGCGGCGACGACGATCGAGACCGCGCTCTTCTTCTGGAGAACGTGCCCTCCCTCGAGCAGCGCGGCGTGCCGGGCACGGTCCTGGTGTTCGGCCCGGACGCCTTCGCCGTGCTGACCGCAAACGTGCGGCCCGAGGCCATCGTGGCGGCCGCGCGCTGCGGCGCGGGCCGCGTGCTCGCCGTGGCGCACGAGGCGTACCTGGGCGAGGAGGCGCTCGCGCTCCCCGAGAGCGGCACCTCCCGTCTCTACCACAACGCGCTCGGCTGGTTGGCGCCGCGGGTCGAGACGCCCCGGGTCGGCTACATCGACGCACGCCGCAAGCCGGCGACGCTCGGCGAGGCGGACGTCCTCGTCTGGCAGGACACCGGCGACCTGGACGACAACACCCTGGCCGCCATCCGCGAGTTCGTGGCCCAGGGCGGCGGCCTGATCTGCGCCCTCTGTCCCTGGGGCTTCGAGCAACTGAACGCGCCGCGCCGCACCCTGCGCGAGCACTTGCCGCAGAACAAGGTGCTGGCGCCCATGGGCCTGGTCTTCGCCCAGGGCTACGCCGACGCCGAGGACGCGGGCGGCTTCGCCGCGGCCGCGTCGCGGCCGGAGGAGGCCCACGCCGGCCGGGCCTTCGCGGACATCCTCGCCGGCAAGGAAGGAGCCGCCTCCCGCTCCTACCTGGTGGAGCGGGCGATCGAGTCCCTGCCGCGCTCGGACGCGCTCCTCTGGCCGCGGCTGGCCGAAGCGCTCGGCGCGCTCGACGCAGCCACGGGGCCGCGCCCTTCGCGTCCGCTCGAGGCCGCCGCCGCGCTCGACCGCCTGCGCGTCTCCTGGTTCAGCCGCTCCTGGCGCGACCTGCCTGCCGAAAGGGTCGTGGCCGCGCCCGGCGTGGACGAGTTCCCGGGCGCAGTGGCGCCGGACGCCGAGCGCGTGGTGCGGCGCCTGCGCTTCGACCCGGCGGTGCGCGGCTGGCAGGGCGCCGGCCTCTATCTCGCGGCGGGCGAGGTCCTCGAGATCCGCGCCTCCGCGGTCGAGGGCTGGAGGGCGCGCATCGGCTGCCACAGCGACTTGCTTTGGCACCACGAGCAGTGGCTGCGCTGGCCCGACGTCAGCCACTGCGTCCCGCTCGCTGCCGGTCTCACGCGCCTGGCCACGCCCTTCGGCGGCACGGTCTACTTCGAGGCCGACCGGGCCGAGCGCGCGCCGCTCGAGGCCCAGGTCTCTGGCGCCGTGCCCGCGCCGCGCTTCGTGCTCGGCGAGTCCGCGGGGACGGGCCGCTGGCTGGAGGAACGCGCGGCCCCCGCGCCCTGGGCCGAACTGGAGGGCCGGAACATCATCCTCTCCGTGCCGTCGCCGGCCCTCGTCCAGCTCGAAGACCCTGCGCCGCTTCTCGACTGGTGGGACCGCGCCGTGACGTCGCACCGCGCGCTGGCCGCGCTCGGCCCGCCCACGCAGCGCGAGCGTATCGTGCCGGACGTGCAGATCAGCGCCGGCTACATGCACTCCGGCTACCCGATCATGTGCCATCTCGACATGGTCGCGCCCGCGGGCGGCGCCGCCCTGCCGCCGCTCCTCGACCGCGACGACCTGGCGCGCCAGGGCAACTGGGGGCTCCTGCACGAACTCGGGCACAACCTGCAGAGGGATGAATGGACCTTCGCGGGTACAGGCGAGGTGACATGCAACCTGTTCACCCTCTACACCTCGCAGACCATGGCGGGCATCGAGCCCTGGACCAACCCCTGGCTCGAGGCGCCGAAGAGGGCGGCGCGCGAGCACCTGAGGAGGGGGGCGCCCTTCGCGCGCTGGAAGGAGCATCCCGGCATTGCCCTGGTGAGCTACGCGCAGATCCAGCGGTACTTCGGCTGGGATCCCTTCATCCAGGTGTTCGGCGAGTACGAGCGGCTCGCGCCGCACGAGCGTCCCCTCTCCGACCAGCAGAAGATCGATCAGTGGGCGCGCCGCCTGTCGCGCGCCGTGGCCCACGACCTGCGGCCCTTCTTCCGCGCCTGGAGAATTCCCCTGGGAGAGGCGGCCCTGTCCGACGCGGGGCTCGACCTCCTGCCCGAGTGGCTGCCTGACTTCGCCGAGCTATAGGTGCTTGCCCGCGCGCTGTGCCGCGGCCGCCCCGATTGACTAGACTGCAAGCGCACGCGGCCTCCCGCGGGCGGGCGCGGCCCCGCCGCGGGAAGACCGGGTCACGACGCGGATCCGCGCAAACCGGATCCGCCGCAAGAGGCGCAGAACCATGCCCATCATCACCATCTCGCGCGGGACGCTCGCCGGCGGCACCAAACTGGCCGAAGAGGTCGGCAAGCGCCTTGGCTACCAGGTCATCAGCCGGGAGCTGATCTTCGAGGCGGCCAGGGCCTACGGCATCACCGAGATCGAGCTGCGCGAGGGCCTGGAAGTGCCCCCCGGCCTGTGGCAGCGCATCACGCACCAGAAGGAGCGCTACATCCTCGCCGCCCAGGCCGCGCTCGCCGACATCCTCCAGGGGACCGATTGCGTGTACCACGGCTACTGCGGCCAGCTCCTGGTCAAGGACCAGCCCGGCGCGATCAAGCTGCGCCTCATCGCGCCGCTGGAGAAGCGCGTCGAGACAGCCATGGCCATGCATGGCATCTCGCGGGGAGAGGCGCTGCGCATGATCCACACCAACGACGAGCAGCGCGAGCGCTGGGTGCGCACCCTGTCCGGCTACGACATCAACGACGCCTCGCTCTACGACATGGTCATCAGCCTGGAGCAGATGAGCCTGGAGGCCGCGGTCGACGTGGTGGAGAGGCTGGTGCGCGGCCAGAAGACCGCCAACTCGCCGGAGGCGGCGCAGGCGCTCCGCGACTTCCTGCTCGGCTGCCGCGTCAAGGCCGCCATCACCTTCAAGTCGGACTTCCCGCCGAACTCCGTGGACGTGCGCGCCGAGGGCGGCAAGGTGCTGGTGTCGGGGCCGGCCGTGGACCGGAACCGCGCCAAGGTGGTGGAGTTCGTCGCCGCGCTGCCGGGGGTGAAGGAAGTGCAGGCGGTCGAATGGGGCGCGGGCGCGCTCGGCGCGGCCGCCCACGGCAAGACGGCCCGGGACATCATGCTGCCCATCGACCGCTACCCGCGCGTGCGCGAGAGCGTCAGCATCCGCGACGCCATGCTCGCGCTCGGCACGTCGGTCGTGTCCCTGCCCGACGGGCATCAGATCATGCCGCGCTTCCTCTTGGTCTTCGACGACCAGGAGAACCTGGTCGGCATCGTCAACCGCCGCAGCCTGATCACCGGCCTGATCCCCAAGCTCAAGGCCATCGAGGAGGTGACCGAGCGCGCCCACGGCCCGATCCGCATGTCGGGCACGCCGGATCCCATGGACTTCCTCTGGCCCACGCTCTTCAGCAAGGAAGCGGTGGAGAACGCCCGCAACCCGCTCTCCTCGGTCACGCGGCCCATCCGTGGCCAGGTGTACGTCGACACCGAGCTGTCCATCGTGGCGCGCACCATGCTGCAGCAGGACGTCGACCTGCTGCCGGTGAAGGACGGGAAACGGACGGTCGGCGTGATCCTGATGACCGAGGTGTTCAACGCCGTGGCGGAGTTCGTGGCCGAGGGAGAGGCGCGGTCCCGCCGCCGCTCCTGAGGGCACGGTGAACGCGCGCCGCTCAGCGCGCCACGTGGCAGAGGACGGCCAGCGGCCCGGCGCGCCGCACCGCTTCCAGTTCCGCCGCGTCCCGCACGAGCAGCGACCCGGCGAAGCCCAGGGCGTTGATCGAGATGGAACCGAAGTGCTCGCGGCTGCGCGGCACGAGCAGCATGCGGTCGCGCGTGACCAGAAGATTGTAGGGGCGCGGCCGCGGCGCGGCCTCGCCGAGCTGTCCGAGCAGGCGGCGATAGGCGTCGAACAGCGCCTGCGCGGCCTCGAGCGGGGCGCGGCCGGAGCAGGCCGCGAGCTCCACGACGCCGTGCTGGAAGGGCAGGCCGGCCGCGCGCCAGCATTCCGCGCCGCGGCCGGGCGCTCGAAGCAGGGTGTCGATCGGCAGGCGCTCCTCACCCCCGCCGAGCGGCAGGGGCACGAGCTGCAGGTGCCGGTGCGGCTGGCTGGCGCCCGCCACCACGCCCGAGTTGTAGAAGCCCAGGCTGTCGAACTCAGCCAGACAGGCCCAGAGCGCCTCGAAGTCGCGGAGTGCGAGCGGGCTTTCCTGTTCCTCGAAGACGCGCGTGACGATCAGCAGGTGCTGGTCGAAGACGTTGAACTTGTTCAGCACGCACAGGTGCGTCTCGGACACGTCGGCCACGAACAGGTCCGCGTCGCACGGCAGGAAGGGACTGGCGCCCAGGCGAGTCTGCTCGGCGCGCGCCGCGCGCTTCGCCTCGAGGCGCGCCACGCGCCGCACCAGGAAGCGCACGCCGCCGTCCTCGATGACGAGCTGCTCGGTCGGGATGCGCTCGAGCGCCCCGCAGCGCAGGGCGTGCTCGGAGCGCCGCAGGACGGCCTCCCACAGGGTGCCGGCCTCGAGCACGATGCTCTGCCGCGGGACGCGCTCAACCACGCCGCGATGGTAACACCGAGCGCCGCCCGCGCCTTCCCCTCTCAAGCGGCCGGGACGCGCAGGACGATGATCCGGCGATGGAACCGAGACGCCGGGACAGGGCGACCGCGCGCGCGGTGGAAACGCCGTGGCAGGCGACCCAGGTCGCGGCCGCGCCCGCCGCGGAGGGCGAATTCGAGGACGTCGCCAGCGACATGCTGCTGGCTACCCTGCCGCGCACCAGCTTCGAGGGCCGGCGCGTGCCCGTCCTCGGCAACATCCCACTCCTGCGCCTGGTCGGCCGCGGCGGCATGGGTTCGGTCTATTACGGCCAGCATCCCCGTCTCGGGCGCGGCGTGGCCGTCAAGGTCATGCCCCTCAGCCTGCAGGGCATGGACGAGGCGGCCGACCGCTTCGTGCGCGAGGGCACGGTGGCCGCCACCATCAAGTCGCCGCACCTGGTGGAGCTGCTCGAGATCGGCCAGGAGCACGGGCTCATCTTCCTGGTGCTCGAGTACGTCGAGGGCTGCTCGGCGGCCGAGTACCTGGGCGAGGTGCTGGACAGCGGCAAGCCCGGCCTGCCCGAGCGCGACGCGCTCGACATCGCGATCGCCGCCGCGCAGGGGCTCGCGGAGCTGCACTGCCGCGCCATCGTGCACCGCGACGTCAAGCCCTCGAACCTCTTCCTGGTGCGCAGCAAGACCACCGGCGAAATCGACTTCGCGCGCACCAAGCTCGGCGACCTGGGCGTGGTGCGCGCCGAGATGGACACGGCGACGCTGACTTCGACCAACGTCGCCATCGGCACGCCCGGCTTCATGGCCCCGGAGCAGACCGTGGACGCCAAGCGCGCCGGGCCGCGCGCCGACGTCTTCAGCCTCGGCGCCACGCTCTACACCCTGCTGCGCGGCTCGCCGCCGTTCGAGGGCGAGTCGCAGATGGCCGTGTTCCTCGCCACCTTGAACAAGCCGCACCTGCCGATCCGCACGGTGCGGCCCGAGGTCTCGGTGGCGACCGCCGTGCTCCTGCAGAAATCCCTGGCCAAGAACCCGGAGGAGCGCCAGGCGCACGCCGGCGAGCTGCTGGTGGAGCTGCGCCGCTGCCGCAGCGCGCTCGCGGCGCGGCGCGTGGTCATGCCCGGCGCCGAGCAGGAGACAGAAGAACGGCGCGGGCCAATTGCCGCTTGGGCCGCCGGCCTGAAGCTCTGGCCGCGCCTGCCCCTCTTCGCCGCGCTCGCCTGGCTCGGCTGGCGGCAGATCGCCGATCCGGCGCACGCCGGCCCGCTGCACGGGCTGTGGCGCGCGTCCCAGCACTTGGGCCCTCTGCTTGGACGCTGGACCGGGTCCCTGGCCTGCGAGGCGGCGGCCGCCCTCGCCCCGCCGTTCCTCGCCGTGCTCGCGCTCCTCTTCTGGACGGGGCGCCGCCGCAGGTGGTTCGCGCTGCTTCTTGGCGCCGGGCTGCTCGGCTCCCTGCTGCACTACACCGGCCAGTACCTGAGTACGGTCTGGACTCCGGCGGCCGCGCTCGGCGCCTTCCAGGCCGAGGAGTCGGCGCAGCACTACTGGCAGTGGCTCCTGGCGCGTTGCGGGCTGGTGGCGCACGCCGCGGACCTCTCGGCCGCGGCCGGCGACGCCGCCGCCATCGTCACGGCACTGGCCGTGCTCTCCTCCGCCTTCCTGCTCTGGGCCATCTTCGCGGTGAACCGCCGGCCTTGAGCCGCGAGGCCTTCGGGCTACGATGAGCGCCGGTGGTGCACGATGCGGCGCTCGGAGATCAACCGGCTGATCGAGGATGGCTTGGAGTTCCTGGCGCGCGCGGGGGTGGCCCTGCCGCCGCAGGCGTGCTGGGACCTCGAGACCTGGCGCGCGCGCAGCCGCGAGGCCGCGGAGCTCCTGCGGCGCGGCATCGGCTGGGACCTGACCGACTTCGGCCTCGGCGACTTTCCGCGCCGCGGCCTCCTGCTCTACACCCTGTCGAACGGCGTTCCGGGCGGCCCCCCCGCCGACCAGCCCTACGCCAACAAGCTGCTCTTGGTGCGCGCGGGCCAGTCCACGCCCACGCACCACCACGGCCGCAAGATCGAGGACATCATCGTGCTGCGGGGCGGCCGGCTGCGGATCGAGCTCTGCAACGTCGGGGATGACGGCGCGCCCGACCGCACGAGCAAGGTCACGCTCCTGAAGGACAACATGTGGCTCTCGTGTCCGGCCGGCGCGCGTCTGTCCCTAGGGCCGGGCGAGCGCGTGCGCCTGGAGCCGCACCACTACCACGGCTTCTGGGGGGAACCCGGCGCGGGCGACGTCCTGGTTGAGGAAGTCTCCTCGCTGAACGACGACCTGCGCGACAACTTCTTCGCGCCCGAGCAAGGCGTCGGCCGCTTCCCGGCGCTCGAGGAGGACGAGGCGCCGCGCTTCCTGCTGTGCACCGAGCTGCCGGGCAGCGCGGCCTTCGAGCGCCTGCTCGCGGCCGAGGGCCGGGCCGCGCCGTGATGACCCCGCGCGAGAGGATGCTGCTCGCCTTGAACCGCGAGCGGCCCGACCGCCTGCCGGTCACCGTGCACCAGTGGCAGGGCTACCACCTGGAGACGTTCCTGGGCGGCATGAGCGACCTCCAGGCCATGCGCCACTTCGGCATGGACGCGGCGGTGCAGCACGTCCAGCCGCTCGGCCAGTTCTGGCTGCCGGACGCCGACTTCGCGCCCTACTCGACCCCCGAGTGGCGCGAGAGCGTGCAGGTCGTCCGCTCCGATCCGGACGAGCGCGCCACGCTGCACCAGATCGAGACGCCGCGCGGCACGCTCACCTACCGCACCGCGGGCGACCGCACCACCACGTGGATCACGGAGCACCTCATCAAGCGCGACGAGGACATCGGCCTGATCCGCGACTACATGCCGGTCTTCCCGCTCGACCCGGAGCCGGTGACGCGCCTCAGCGAGGAGATCGGCGACGACGGCATCCTGCGCGGCTTCGTCTGGGGCGACCAGGCGGGCTGCTGGCAGCACGCCTGCTGCCTCATGGCGCCGGCCGACCTCATCCTGCGCACGTACGACCAGCCGGACTGGGTGCACGAGCTCCTCAGCATCCTGCTGGACAAGAAGCTCCGCTTCATCGAGTCGTTGGCCGGCGCGCGCTACGACCTGATCGAGACCGGCGGCGGCGCGGGCTCCACCACTCTCATCTCGCCGCGCCTGCACCGGGAGTTTTGCCTGCCGTACGACCGCATCATGCATGACGCGCTGCATGCCCTCGGCTTCAAGATCACCTACCACACCTGCGGCGGCACGCGCGGCATCGAGGAGATGATCGTGGAGAACGGCACGGACGCCTCGGAGACGCTCGCCGGCACGAGCATCGGCGGCAACAGCGAGCCCTGGGAGCTGAAGGAGCGCGTGCGGGGCAGGGTCGCGCTCATCGGCGGCCTGGATCAGATCAACGTGCTCACGCGCGGCGACGCCGAGCGCGTCCGCCGCGAGGTGCGCCTCCTGTTCGAGAAGGTCGGCCAGGACGGCGGCTACATCCTCTCCTGCTCCGACCACTTCTTCCACGCCCCGCTCGAGAACCTGCGCGCCTACGCCGAGGCCGCACGCGAGTGCGTCTACTGACGCGGCCGCACATGTCGAGGAGCCGATGACCACCAACGACCAGCCAGCGCCCTTCACCACGCTGATCGACGACGAGCTCAGGCTGTACTGCGCCTGGGGCGATGCGCCCACTGAGGCCGACCTCGCCGCGCTGGAGACGCGCCTGGGCCGGGCGCTGCCCGCGCCCTTTCGCGCGTTCCTCGGCAAGTATGGCGGCGTGCTGCTCGAGGCGCGCGAGGAGGCCTGGCCGCGCCCAAAGCCCGGCGCGGCGGGCCCGGCCTGGACCTTCCAGTACGCCTTCCTGGTCTTCGGCAGCGGCCGCGGCATCCCGCGCTGGCTCGACCTCGAGGCGGTGACGGCAAAGTTCCGCCAGGAGAATCCCGAGTCGCAGGACCTGCTGCCGTTCCTGCAGTGGATCATGTCGCGGGACTACCTGTGCTTCGGCCGGGACGGGCGCATCTACGAGTGGACGCGGGAGGCGCCCTTCGAGCCGCGCCTGATCGAGAAGCCGTTCGAGGAAGTGATCCTGGACGTGACGCGCGCGCTCATCGAGGCGAAGAGCCGCATCAAGGAGCGCGGCGGGGCGTAGCCCGGAGCGGCCGCCGCCCGTCCGCCGCCGGCGTTGTCCCCTTCCTCGACCGCTCAGGTGGCCCCGGCGGCGTTGTCGGGTCCCTTGAACGCGTTCAGGTCGTCCCGGCGGCCGGGACCTCGAGCATGCTCAGGAGCCCGCGCCTCCGCCACCCGACGACGAGCAGCCAGCTTCGCGCCCGCGACAGCGGTGGATCCTCTTCTCTGTCGTTCGCGCCCTGGGGCATCTCGCCGCCGGTCTCCTTCCACCCGTCGAACCAGAAGCCCGAGCCGAAGGGATCCAGGAGTGCCCTGCCCAGCCGCGCCGCGTGCCGCCGAGCGTTGTTCAGCACGTAGCAGAGGGCGTTCCGGACCTCGCGCGGGGTTCTGAGGACGCGGCCGTGGTAGCGGTCAGCGAATACGCGGCCACGCCGTGCCCAGAGGCGGTTCAGAGCCTTGGCCAGGCGGATCAGGAGCCCTTGCATACCGCGCGCCAGCGCGTTCTTGTCCCTTCCCTCGCAGATCATGTGCACGTGGTTCGTCTGCACCGAGTACTGCGCCAGGCGGAAGCCGAAGCGGTCGGAGCCGGCGGCAAACGCGCGCTTCAGCTCGCGGTAGGT
>DYIW01000210.1:9657-10703 GCA_020723465.1 Phycisphaera mikurensis | reverse complement strand
GAGGCGCTGCTGGCGGACGCGCGCGCCGCCGTGGCGGAGCTGCACGGCGGGTTGCGCGCCGCCTCGGCCACGGTCGAGAACGTGCGCGCCGCCACGCAGGCGCTGCCCGCTCTGGCCGAGGACGTGCGGAGGATCATCCGCCGCCTGGACGAGGCCTCGCGCGTGCTGCCCGAGTCGGCGGAGGAAGTGCGCGCCGTGCTCGAGGAAGCGGGCGTGGTGCTGCGCGCCATCGAAAAGCTGCCTGTTCTCCGGTCCTATGTCGAGCCGCCCGAGGAAACGGAGCCGCTCGTCCTGCCGGCCATGACCTCGCCTCCGAGCGACCACCCATGACGGAGCAAACGTGACCAGCAACACCAGAAAGGCCTGCGCGGCGCTCGCCCTGATGGCGCTCTGGTCGTGCGCCGGGCCAGAACCGTCGTTCGAGGACACCCGCGCCGCGGACCACAATCGCGCCGGCGCGAGCGCGCTGCGCGGTGGCGACCTGGTCGCGGCCAAGCTGCACTTCACGCGCGCGCTCGAACACGCCACGGCCCTGGCCGATCGCCCGCGCCGGGTGGACGCGCTCAACAACCTGGGCATCCTCGACGAGACCATGGGCCGCACCGCGGACGCCCTCGCCTTCTACGAGCGCGCCCTGGCGCTGGCCGACCCGGCAGCGGGGCAGGCCGGTCCCTTCGCCGAGAAGTACCTGGCTGGGGTCTACTCGGCCAGCCTCAACCGGTCGCGCCTGCTGCTCGCCGCGGGCGACGTGGAAGGGGCCCGCGCCGCGCTCGACCTGGCGGCGGACGCCGCCGCCGAGATCGGCTCGCGCGTCGCCCGCGCCTCCTGCCAGAAGCAGCGCGCCCTGCTCGAGCTGGAGGCGGGCGACGGCGAGCGCGCCCTCGACTGCGCGCGCGAGGCGGCGCGCCTGTTCGAGATCTCGCCCGCGAGCGCGGCCAACGTCGCCGCGCTGGCTGACGCGCGCCTGATCCTGGGGAGGCTCCTGGAGCGGCACGGTGATCGCATCGGCGCGATCGCGCAGTACAACGAGGCGGCCGAGCTGGCCC
>DYIW01000210.1:0-9647 GCA_020723465.1 Phycisphaera mikurensis | reverse complement strand
CGCGTGTCGGACCGCACGCTCACCGCGGTGGCGCTCGAAGCGATCGCCCGCGCCCTGGCGGCGCTCGGCCACCTCGAGGACGCGGCGCTGCGCTACCGCATGGCCTTCGACGTGAACTGGCGCATTCCCCACCTGGCGCGCGCGCGCCAGAACGTGCTCGCCCTCAAGGACCTGGCGCGGCAGCTCGAGCGCAGCGACCTGGCGCGCGAGTGCGACGAGCTCCTGGACGAGATCGAGGCCGCCGGGGCAGAGGACGCGGCGCCGTAGCCTGAAACACCCCATCCGGCCGCGCCGCGGCAGCGGGCTCCCGCATTTCTCGCGCAAGTCCCGGCCGGGCACGGGCCGAAGAGGCGAGCAGCGGCCGCGCGCCCACCTTGAACCCGCGCCGCCGCGCGGAGAGATGTCCGGGATCGCAGTGGATGACAGCCTGGCCTGCCTCGATCAGTTGCCGCTCGGCCTGATCCTGGTGCGCGGCGACCTCGGCGTGGTGTTCTGGAACCGCCGCATGGAGGAGCTGACCGGGGTGCCAGGCGCCCAGGCCATGAACCGGCCGCTGGGCGAGCACCTCCCTGCCTTCCAGCGCCCGTCGCTCCAGCAGGCGCTGCAGGCCGCGCTGGCAGAAGGCCGGCCCGCGCTGCTCTCCGCGGAGGCGCACGGCGAGCTGCTGCCGCTCCGGCGCGGTGCGGAAGGAAACGACCCGCACCACCTCATCGCCTCGCCGTTCGACGCCGGCGGCGGGCGCGGCCAACTCGTGCTGCTGACCGCGCTCGTTCCTCCCGAACCGGCCGCCGCGGCCGAGGCGGGCGCGCCGCAACCCGGCGCGTCCTGCTGCCAGGACATCGACGCGCGCCTCGAGGAGCTCGGCATCGCCAGCGATCCCGGCGCGGAAGCCGAGGTCCTGGGCGAGTTCGTCAACACGTTGAACGAGCTGCGCGGGCAGCTCCAGGAGGCGGTCGCGCAGGCGGACTGCGCCGCCGCCACGCGGCTTGCCCACCGCCTGGCCGGCTGCGCCCTGACCATGGGCGCGGCGCGCCTCGGCGCCCTGGCCGCGCGCTGCGAGCGGGACGCGGACGCGCGCCGGACCGCGGCCCTGAGCGCGCTGCTCGGCCTCCTCGGCGCGGAGGCGGAGCAGGTCGCCGCGCACTGTGAGCGCCGCCGCAGCAGGGCACGCGGCTGACGCCGCGCGCTACTTGCGCCGGCGCCGCGCGCGGCGCTGCTCCTGGTCGCTGAGCGCCGCCGCCTCGATCTCCGCGCGCAGGCGCAGGACGGCTTCTCCAGGCGGCGCAACGCGGGCCGCGGCCATGGCGTCGGCCAGCAGCAGCAGGTGGCGCACCAGGAGGCGCCGCCGGTGGCGCGTCTTCTTGTACTTCTCCCCGCGCGTCTCGCGGAAACCGCGCATCTCCTTGGCCGCCCGGTAGGCCTGCGTCAGGTGGAAGGAGACGCGGAAGTAGTCGCGCCCCTCCTGCCACTGCGCGCGCGTCACGCCGGTGAAGGCGCGAAAGTACTCGTCGAGGAACACTTCTTCGCGGCGCGCGACGTGGTTGCACCAGCGGTAGAGCGCACGCTCCAGGTCGATGGCGTGGTTGCCGTAGCGGGCGGTGACCACGTCGATGAGGTAGACCTCACCGCCGGGCGTGAACAGGACGTTGGTGTCGGTCACGCGCAGGTGGCAGAGGCTGTAGCCGCCCGGCTGCGCCGCCGCGGCGTGCTGGGCCGCGAGCCAGTCCGCCACCACGGGGTCGCCGAGCGCCGCCGCGAACTCGGGCGAGTAGGCCACCACGTCCGCCAGGCGCCGCTGCAGGCGCCGGTTGAGGAAGGCGAAGTAGCCGCCGCGCCGGCCGAGCCCAACGAAGGGCGGCCCCCAGGAAGCGCGCCGGATGCCGTGCAGGCGCGCCAGCGCCCGGGCCGCGGCGCGCAGGCGCTCATCGCTGCGCTCCAGCTCGTACAGGTTCTGGCCGTCGATGCACTCCTCCACCAGCACGACGCTGCCGGTCCGCAGGAACGTCACGGGAGAGAAGTCGAGGTACAGGAGGCGCGGCACCGGAGCGCCGCGCGCCACCAGGTGGCGCGTCACCAGGACCGTCTGCGCGGCGCGCGCGATGTTGCCGATGCACCGCACCAGGAAGCGCCCGCGCGCGGTGTTGAGGAAGAGCACGATGGAGCGCGTGCCCTCGGCCGGGACCTCCAGCTCGAACTCCCCGCCCGCCAGGCCGAGCGCGGGCAGGATGCGGGAGCGGGCATAGCGGCCAAGCCGGTCTCGCATGGCCTGCCGCCGGGCGATCATCTCGTGTTTCATGCGGATCGGGTCGCGACGACCGCTGCACTCCAGCAGTTGCTAGGATCCGATTCCACGCCCTGCAGGAAATCCTCTTGGCCAACGGACCTGCGCAGGAACTCGTCAAGGCCGGGCCGGCGCGCGCGCCCGGGGCGCGGGCGTTGCTGCTGCTCGCCGCCGCCGGCCTGGCGCTGCGCCTGCTCCTGGTCTTCTTCGGCCGCTTCTGCCTGGACGACGGCTTCTACCTGCAGAACGCCTGGCTCCTGGCGCAGGGAGAGCGGCCCTTCGAGGACTTCGTCCACGTGGCCTTCCCCGTGGTCGAGTGGCTCTACGCGCCCGTCCTGGCGCTCGCGCCGGACCGGCTCGCGGCCGCGTCGCTGGTCACGGGCGCCGCCGTCATCGCCACCGCGCTCGTACTCGCGCGCCTGCTCGGCCGCGCGCAGGGCGCCGCCGCCGGCCTCGCGGCCGGCCTGCTCTACATGGTCGCGGCGCCGGTCCTCGCGTTCCATCAGTTCGAGCGCGAGATCTGGACCAACCTCGGCCTCGCGGCCGCGGCCCTGGCGCTCTTGCGGTCGGACGCGGCGAGCGACCGGCGCGCGCTGGCCGGCGGCCTCCTCCTCGGCCTCACGCTCATCTTCAAGCTCACG
This sequence comes from Phycisphaera mikurensis, assembly GCA_020723465.1. Lineage (GTDB taxonomy): Bacteria > Planctomycetota > B15-G4 > B15-G4 > JADJEK01 > JACQZJ01. The sequence continues at coordinate 6,725 of DYIW01000210.1, read as the reverse complement.
GCCGCGGCCGGCGCGGCCGCGCTCCTGCTCGAGCTGCTGCTGCAGAAGAGGGCACGCGCCGCGCTCCTGGCCGGCTGCGTCGCGCTCTTCTTCCTGGCCGCGGCGACGCTCCTGCTGACCGCGCGCTACGACGGCGAGTTCCTGTGCCAGACCTTCCTCTTCTACTTCTTCAAGGAGCAGGCCAAGCCGCTGGCCGAGCGCGGCCTGGAGATGCTGCGCATCATCGACGTGGTGCTCGCCCTCGGTCTCGTTGGCCTCGCCCTGGCGCTGCGCGAGCGCCTGAGCGTCCTGCGCTGCGCGCAGCTCCTCATGGCGGCGTGGCTCCTCCACTACCTCCTGCTATCGCCCTCCTTCTGGGACCACAACGCGCTCGACCTGCTGCTGCCGGCGAGCCTCGGCGCCGGCTGCTTCGCCGGCCGCGTGCTGGCCCGGCCGCGGCCGCTCCTCATCGCGGTCGCCCTGCTCGCGCTCGCCGCCGGGGCGCGCGGCCTGGGCAGCCGGCGCCCGGCGTGGTTCCCGCACGGTCTTGGCGGCGGGGCCACGCCGCTCGCCGGAGACCAGACGGCGCTGCTGAATGAGTGCAGCAGCGCCTCCGACCTCGTGCTCTGCCCCACGCCGGCCGTCGCGCTCGCCGCCGGCCGGCGCTCCTTCCTCGGCGAGATCGAGCTGGAGCCGCTGGCGCGCGGACTCCTCAAGGAGGTGCGCTCGCGCGGCCTCGCCGCCGCCTGGCGCCGGCGCCACCAGGGCGCGGCGCTGGGCGCGCCGCTCGGGACGCGCGAGCCCGAGCCGGCGGGCAGCCTCTTCTGGGAGCGGGTCACGGCCAACACGGCCTTGCACCTGCTGCCGCGCGTCACGGACGCGATCCGCGCGGGCGAGATCGCGCTCCTGCTCGAGCCGCTGCCGGAGGGGCTCAGGCCCGCGCTGCGCGCGGCCGGCTACACCGAGGTGCGGCGCGGCGCGGCCGCCGGCCAGCTCCGCCCGCGTGCGCCCTAGCAGCCCCTGACGGCGGCGACCGGACGACGCTACGATCATGGCCATGTTCTCCCGCGAGTCGCTCGAGGAGCGCGAACGACGCACGCTCGCGCCCTACGCCCTGTTCGCCGGCGACACGCGCGGCCGGCGCCACGACGAACCGCAGGACCCCCTGCGCACGGACTTCCAGCGCGATCGAGACCGCGTCATCCACTCCACCGCCTTCCGGCGCCTGGAGTACAAGACCCAGGTCTTCGTCTACCACGAAGGGGACTACTACCGCACGCGCCTCACCCACTCGATCGAGGTGTCGCAGATCGCCCGCTCCATGGCCGCGACCCTCGGCCTGAACGGCGACTTCGTCGAGGCCCTGGCCCTGGCGCACGACCTCGGCCACCCACCCTTCGGCCACGCCGGCGGCGCCGTCCTGCAGGCGCGCATGGCGCGGCACGGCGGCTTCGAGCACAACGTGCAGGGGCTGCGCATCGTCGACCGGCTGGAGAACCGCTACCCGGGCTTCCGCGGCCTCAACCTCACCTTCGAGCTGCGCGAGGCGATCCTCAAGCACGGCCCCGCGGCCGCGGCGGGCGGCCTGCTCGAGTTCCTGCCGGAACGGCCGCCGTTCATCGAGACCCGGCTGGTGGATGCCGCCGACTCCATCGCCTACTGCCACCACGACATCGACGACGGCCTGCGCAGCGGCATCCTCGACCAGGAGCAGCTCGCCGCCTCCGTGCCGCTCGTGGGAAGCTGCCAGGCCGAAGCCCGGCGCGCCTGGCCGCGCGCGGACGCACGCCAGCTGCGCATGACGACCATCAACAACGTGGTCAAGCGCTCCATCGCCGACCTGGTGGCGACCTCGGCGGAGCGGCTGGTGGAGGCGGCCCCCGGGAGCGCTGAGGAGGCACGCCAGCGCGGCGGCCTGATCAGCTTCTCGGAGGACATGGCGCGCCGCCAGGCCGAGCTGCAGGAGTACCTGCTCCACAACTTCTACCGCCACCACCGCGTGGTGCGCATGATGGACAAGGCGCAGCGCCTGCTCGGGGCGCTGTTCGACGCCTACACCGGCCGGCCCGAGCTCCTGCCCCCGCTGTTCCAGGGCTGGGCCGAGGAGGAGGGCGTGCCGCGCACCGTCTGCGACTACATCGCCGGCATGACCGATCGCTACGCCGAGCAGGACTACCGCAAGCTGTTCGATCCGTCGGAGCGGGCGTGAAGCACGCGCCGGAGAACGCGGCCGCCCAGGCCGAACGGGAAGCGCGGCTCGCCGCCTGCGAGCAGGCGCTTGGCCACCGCTTCCTGGACCGCTCGCTGCTCGAGCTGGCCCTGACCCACTCCTCCCTGCGCGACCCCTGGACGCAGTCGAACGAGCGCCTCGAGTTCCTCGGCGACTCGGTCATCGGCCTGGCCGTGTCGGAGCACCTCTTCTGCACGCTCGGCGACCGCCCGGAGGGCGACCTGACGCACGTCAAGTCGCGCGTCGTCTCGCGCTCCGCCCTGGCGCGCGTGGGGAGCGCCCTCGACCTGAAGAAGTACCTGCGCGTGGGCAAGGGCATCCGCCAGCGCCGCTCGATCCCGCCCTCGCTCATCGCCAACGCCCTGGAGGCCCTGGTCGGTGCCGTCTACCTCGACGCCGGCTTCGAGGCGGCGCGCGCCCTGGTCCTGCGGCTGGTCGAGCCCCTGTTCCACGATCTCTCCGGCCAGCGCGTGCTGCGCAACTTCAAGGCCGCCCTGCAGCAGGCGGTGCAGCGCCTGTTCGGCGTGACCCCCACCTACAACGTCCTTGAGGCGGTCGGGCCCGACCACAGCAAGGAGTTCCTGGTCGAGGCGGTCGCGGGCGGGCGCTCCTTCCCGCCCGCGCGCGGCCGGTCGAAGAAGCAGGCCGAGCAGCGCGCCGCGCGCGAGGCGCTGCGCGTGCTGAAGCAGGAGCATGGACACGACCTTCCCTGAGCTCCTGGAGCTCCCGGCTCTCTCCTCCCTCGGCCAGCGCGCGCTCCAGGAGCGCCTGACCGTGGGCGGAGCATACGGCTCGGCGCGCGCGCTGGCGCTTGCCGCGCTCGCCCGCGACGCCCCGGTCGTCGCACTGGTGGCGGACGTGCTCGAGGCGGAGGGCCTGGAGGACGACCTGCACCACCTGGCGCGCGGCACACGCGTGATCATGCTGCAGCAGAGCGACCCGGCCGCCGCCGGCGCGCGCGAAGGGCGCGCCGACTTCTCGGAGAAGCTGGCCCGGCTCACCGCGCTGGCAAGGCTCGGCGCCGGAGCCGTGGCGCTGGTGCCGGTGGCCGTGCTGCTCGAGGACCTGCCGGAGCGCGAGGAGCTGGCGCGCGGCGCGCTGCTCCTGCGCGCCGGAGAGGCGTGCGACCTCGAGGACCTGCGCCGGAGGCTGCACGCCGCCGGCTACGTCGCCGTGCCCATGGTGTCGGCGCCGGCCGAGTTCTCGCTGCGCGGCGACATCCTCGACGTGTTCCCGCTGGCCGCGGACGGCCCGCTGCGCCTGGAGCTGTTCGACGAGCGCATCGAGTCGATCCGCGCCTTCGACGTGGAGACGCAGCGCTCGCGGCGCGCGCGCTCCGCGGTCACGATCCCTGTGGTGCGCGAGGGCGGCGGCAGCGGCGCGCGCGCCTGGCTGGCGCAGCACCTGCCGGCGGAAGCGCTCCTGGCGCGTTCCGATCCCGCCCGCCTCGAGGAGAGGCTCGAGGAGCACGCCGCCGCCGCCGGCGTGGACCGCGCTCTGGTGCGGCGCGCCCGCGCGTTGCTCGACCGGGCGGCCGGTGTCGACCTGGTCACGCACAAGCTGGAGGAGAGCCCTTCCTCCCTCAACCTGGCCACGCTCTCGGTGCAGGGTCTCGGCGGCGGTGTCGACGGGTTGGCGCAGTCGCTGGCGACGCTGCGCCAGAGATGCCCGCGCGCCGTGGTGTTCGCCGAGAGCGACGGCGAGCTGCGCCGGCTGGGGAGCCTGCTGCGCGAGCGCAGCCTCTTCGACGCCAACCTGCACTTGCGAAAGGGCCGGGTGCGCTGCGGCTTCCAGCTCCTCGACACGGGCGTGGCCGTGCTCAACCACATGGAGCTGCTCGGCCACCCGCGCCTCTTCCGGCCGCGCCCGCGGCGGCCGCTGGTGGTGGCCAAGGTCATCCAGAACATCCTCGAGCTGAGCGAGGGCGACCACGTCGTCCACCTGGCGCACGGCATCGCGCGCTACAACGGCATGACGCGCCTGAAGCGCGACCAGGGCGAGGAGGACTTCCTGGTGCTGGAGTTCGCCGGCGGCACCATCCTCTACCACCCGATCGCCAAGATCGACCTGGTGCAGCGCTACATCGGCGCCGGCGGCACGGCGCCGCGCCTCGACCGCATCGGCGGCCGCTCCTGGGCGCGCAAGAAGGAGAAGGTGCAGGCGGCCCTCGCCGGCCTGGCCCAGGAGCTGCTCGAGGTCCAGGCGGCGCGCGAGCTGCGCGACGGGACCGCGCACCCGGCCGACGACCCGTTGCTCGCCGACTTCGACGGCTCCTTCCCCTTCCCGGACACGCCCGACCAGGCGCGCGCCATGCGCGACATCCAGCGCGACCTCGAAGGCAAGAAGCCCATGGACCGCCTGCTCTGCGGCGACGTCGGCTTCGGCAAGACCGAGCTGGCGGTGCGCGCCGCCTTCCGCGTCGTGTGCGGCGGCAGGCAGGTGGCGATGCTCGTTCCCACCACCATCCTGGCGGAGCAGCACCACCAGACCTTTCTCGCGCGCATGGCTCAGTTCCCGGTGCAGGTCGCCTCGCTCTCGCGCTTCCGCAGCAAGGCGCGGCAGCAGGCCATCCTGCAGGGGCTCGCCGCCGGCACCATCGACGTGGCCGTGGGCACGCACCGCCTCATCTCGCGCGACGTCGCCTTCAAGAACCTCGGCCTGGTCATCATCGACGAGGAGCAGCGTTTCGGCGTCAAGGCCAAGGAAGCATTGAAGCTCCTGCGCCGCACCGTGGACGTGCTGACGCTCACCGCCACGCCCATCCCGCGCACCCTGCACATGGCGCTGGTCGGCATTCGCGACATCTCGGCGTTGAACACGCCGCCGCCCGGCCGCCGCCCGGTGCGCACCGAGATCCGCAAGTTCGAGCCGGCGCTGGTGCGGCGCGCCCTGCTGTTCGAGCTGAACCGGGGCGGCCAGGTGTTCGTCATCCACAACCGCGTCCGGACGATCGAACGCCTGGCGCAGCGGATCCTCGAGCTGGCGCCGGCGGCGCGCGTCGCCGTGGCCCACGGCCAAATGGCGGAACGTGAGCTCGAGGCCGTGACCCGCACCTTCGCTCGCGGCGAGATCGACGTGCTCGTCGCCACCAGCATCGTCGAGTCCGGCCTCGACCTGCCGCGCGTCAACACCATGTTCATCGACCGGCCCGATCTGTTCGGATTGGCCGATCTGCACCAGCTTCGCGGCCGCATCGGCCGCTCCGAGGTGCAGGCGTTCTGTTGCCTGCTGGTCCCGGACCGGCCGCTGCCCGCGGCGGCGGAGAAGCGCCTCAAGGCGATCGAGGAGCTGTCCCACCTCGGCGCCGGCTACGACATCGCCATCAAGGACCTGGAGATCCGCGGCGCCGGCAACCTGCTGGGTGCGGAGCAGCACGGCCACATCGCCGCCGTGGGCTACGACCTGTTCGTGCAGCTCCTGCGCCGCGCCGTGGCCCGCGCCCGCGGTGCGCCGCCGCCCAGGGAGCCGCTCGAGACCGACGTCGACCTCGGCGCCGACGCCTTCCTGCCGGCCGAGTACGTGCAGGATCCGGGACAGCGCATGGAGCTCCTGCGGCGCATGAGCGCCGCGGACGGCCCGCCGCTCCTCGAGATGGAGGCGGAGCTACGCGACCGCTTCGGCCGGCCGCCGCCGCCGGCCAGGAACCTGCTCACCGTGTTCGCGCTCAAGCGGCGCTCTGCCGATCTCGGCCTGAGGCGCGTCATCTACCCGGGGGACGACCACGTGATCCTCGAGGTCGCCGACCTGAGAACCTTCCGCGCGCAGAACCCCTTCCGGCCCGGAGAGACCGTGCAGATCACGAACACGCTCGCGCACCTGCGCCTGCCGCTCAAGGGCAGAAGGCCGCAGGCGGTGCTCGACCTGCTGGCCGAGAGGCTCCTGTAGGCGCGGGTCGTCGCGGCTGTTTGGCTGGGATCCAGAGACGGAGGGAAGTGAGATGTGAGGAGCGATCGCAGCCGTTTCCCCGCTTCCGGGGACGGATACGCGCCTTCCGGTGCATGGTGTGCGCGACGAACGATGGCTGGCCTGCCAGCGGCGGAGGCGAAGCTCGCGGGTCCGTGCGGCGAAGGCACGGGCGGCGTGGAGGCGACGACGGCGCGGCCGTCCCCTCCACTGGGGAAACGCTGCTCCGCTTCTATGCGCGCCGTCTCACTGCTCAAGGCAAGGTGGGCCTGCTCCGTTTCAACATGCTTGCGGTCGGCGGTCGCGGGCGGGAGGGGAGCCCGCTCCCGCCCCAGAAGGGTGCACCGCGCGGGGACGCGCGGTGAGAGAGGCGGCGCAGTCGGTTTTCCGGAGCCGGAGGGGGAAGGCCCTGCGAGGAGCATCGCGGCCGTTTCCCCGGCCTCCGGGAGCGGCACGCGGCCTCCGGTGCAGGCCGTTCGCGAGGAACGAGAGGGGGCTCGCTGGAGGCGAAGGCGATGCCGGCGGCGGGCGCGGATGAGCTTCGGCAGGCGCCGGTGGACGACGCCGCGACCGCTCCCTGCGCCGAGGAAACGCCGCTCGCTCCGCCAGCGCG
>DYIW01000209.1 GCA_020723465.1 Phycisphaera mikurensis | reverse complement strand
CGAGCTTGTAGAGCGTCAGATTGATGCGGTGGTCGGTCAGGCGGTTTTGGGGGAAGTTGTAGGTGCGGATGCGCTCGCTGCGGTCGCCCGAGCCGATCTGCGACTTGCGCGTGCGGTCGCGCTCGCGGCGGCGCTTCTCCTCCTCCAGGTCGAAGAGCTTGGCGCGCAGCACGCGCAACGCCTTGGCGCGGTTCTTGTGCTGCGAGGACTCGTCCTGGCAGATGACCACGAGCCCGGTCGGCTCGTGGGTGAGACGCACCGCCGAGGAAGTCTTGTTGACGTTCTGCCCCCCCGGCCCGCCGGCGCGGAACGTGTCCAGCCTGATGTCCTCGTCGCGCAGATCGATCTCGACGTCCTCGACCTCGGGCAGCACCGCCACCGTGGCCAGCGAGGTGTGCACCCGGCCCTGCGACTCGGTCTCGGGCACGCGCTGCACCCGGTGCCCGCCGCTCTCGTAGCGCAGCCGCTCGTAGGCGCCCGCTCCCGCCACGGCGAAGACGATCTCCTTGAGGCCTCGCGCCTCGGACGGGCTCGACGAGAGGATCTCGACCTTGAACCCGCCGCGCTCCGCCCAGCGCGAGTACATGCGGAACAGGTCCGCCGCGAAAAGCGTGGCCTCGTCGCCCCCCACGCCGCCGCGGATCTCGACGATGACGTCCTTGGCGGCGTTCGCGTCCGTGTCCACCAACAGGCGGCGCAGCTCCTCGAACAGGACCGCCTCGCGCCCCTCCAGCGCCTGCACCTCCCCACGCGCCAGCTCTACCAGATCCGCCTCTCCGCCGGCCTGGACCAGCTCGCGCGCCTCCTCCTTCTGGCGCAGCACGCGCTCGTACTCGCGGAACTTCTCGACGGTCTTCAGCAGCCGGCCGCGCTCGCGCAGCAGGGGCCGCGACTTGACCGGGTCCGAGCAGACCTCGGGGCTCGCCAGGAGCCTCTCGATCTCGTCGTACCTGCCGCAGAGCTTGTGCAGCGCGTCGAGCATGCGGGACCCTTGCGTCTACTCCGCGCTCTTTCGCTCGCCGTACTTCTTGCGGAACTTCTCGATGCGGCCCGCGGTGTCGACGAACTTCTGCTTGCCCGTGTAGAACGGATGGCAGGAAGAACAGATCTCGATGTTGATCTTCGGCACCGTGGAGCGGGTCACGAACTTCGTGCCACAGCCGCAGGTGACCTCGCAACGCACATACTGTGGATGGATGCCTGACTTCATGAGGCGACTCCCACCAGGATCCCGCAACGGTCGAGCGGACCCCTTGGTTCGCTGTTGCGATCGACTCAGGACGGAAAAGGCGTGAGTTTAGCGGATTGCACGCGGCGCACAAGTGGTCTCGGGAGCTGCTCGGCGATGCAGCCGCCGGACACTTGGGGACGGGTGGTCGCGGCCGATCGCCGCGCGTCGGCGTCAGGGATTGAGCCGGCGCGGGATGTTCCCCGAGAACGCCCGGTCCGCCTCGGCCGCGAGCTTCAGGATCTCCTCGGGCACGATGACCCGATCGCCCGCGGCGCCGCCGTGGCGCGCGAACCAGCCGCCCGCCAGCTCCAGGGCGAAACGGCAGCTCCACAAGGACTTGTAACTGGGAGACTCACGGAACGGCTCCATGCCAGCGTGGATGTTGACGATCCGCAGCTCCTGGCCCAACTCCCCGAGGAAGGCGATGTCGAGCGGGATGCGCGTGTTGCGCATCCAGAAGCCCAGCGGCCGCGCCCGCGGGTAGACGAACAGCATGCCGCGATCGTCACCCAGCTCCGACACGAACATCAGCCCGTACCTGCGCCGCTCCTCCGTGTCCGCGATCTCCACCAGGACCTTCTGGCCGGAGACCTCGATGAGCGCGCTCGGATAGGTCGGCCGCGGCAGGTCGGCGGGGTAGTCGCCGGGAGGCGGGGCCGCCGGTCCCGCGCCCGCGCCCGCGCCTCCGCCGCTGCACGCGGCCAGGCCCAGCGCGAGCAGCGCGCAGAGAAGGCGCGCCCCGTAGCTCATCGCGCCCCCCCGCGCTCGCCCAGGGCCAGCTCGAGGCGCGCGAGCATGCCGGCGAAGCGCGCCGCGGGGAAGCCCACGACGTTGTCGTAGTCCCCTTCCAGGCGCGTGACGAAGCGGTCGCCGTGCTCCTGGATGGCGTACGCGCCGGCCTTGCCGAAACTCTCGCCCGAGGCCACGTACGCCTCGATCTCCTGCTCGTCCAGGGGCCGCATGGTCACGCGCGTGGTCTCGTGCTCGACGGCGGTCACGCCGCTCGGCCGGTGCACCAGGGCCACGCCCGTGATCACGCGGTGCGTGGTGCCGGAAAGCGAGCGCAGAATGGCGCGCGCCTGCGCCGCATCGGCGGGCTTGCCGAGAAGCTGGCCGTCCGCCCCCACGACGATGGTATCGGCCCCGATCACCGTGCCCGCCGCCACGCCGCGCGCCACGGCCAGGGCCTTGCGCAGGGCGATTCCGCGCGCCGCCGCCGCCGGCGAGCCGTTTGGCGGGCGCTCGTCGACGTCCGCCGGCCGCACCGCGAAGTCGTAGCCGCGCTCCTGCAGGATGTGCCGGCGACGCGGCGACGCGGAGGCGAGCACCAGCGGCAGGAGGAGCGGAGAAGGCGGCATGCGCGTCCTCAGACGCGATGGATGAAGTAGTGGAAGCGGCAGTAGTCCGCCTTGTCCACCAGCTTCTCGAGGATCTTCTTGGCCACGTTCGGGCTGGCCGTCTTCCTGGCGAGGCCGAGGCGGTGCACCTTGTTCATCACGTCCATGGACACGACCAGGCCGTTCGGCTCCATGGAGCGGTCCTCGAAGAGCTGCAGCAGGACGTAGCGGATGTGGTCGCCGAGCGGGTCGAGGGCCCTCATGATGCGCTCGCGCTGCGGCCCCTCGAAGATGGCGACGAACTGCAGGTCCTTCTTGTGGAAGTCGTAGAAGAGGCGGGCCAGGAGCGCGAGGATGCGCGAGATCTTGTCGTCGAGCTGGGCCAGGCCGCAGTCCTTGAGCACGGCGACGACCTCCTTGGGCGTGGCCACGCGCAGCTCGTTCCACTCGACGTACTCCTTTTCCAGGATCCTGAGCGCCTTCGCCGCCTTGCGGAAGTCGTTCCCCTCGCGCAGGCTCAAGAACAGCGCCTGCTCCAGGGCCGGCGCGTCCTTGAGGATGCGGAGCTTGCCGTGCTCGCGCTCCGCCCGGTCGAGCAGGGCCTTGAGCTTCTTCTGCGCCCCGGGCGTCAGGTCTCGGGCCTTCGCCGTCATGTGGCGGACCCGCTCTCCGCGCCGGCCGCGGGCGCGGCGGCCTGCGCTCGCGCCGCGCCGCCCGTCACGCCTGCCCGCTTGAAGATCTGCTTGACGATGTCCGTCGGCTTGGCTCCCTTCGACAGCCAGTGGCGCGCGCGCTCGGCGTCGACCTTCATGCCCTTGGCGTCATCCTTGGCGAGCGTGTCGTAGAAACCGATGTCCTCGATGGAGCGGCCGTCGCGCCGCGTGCGCGAGTCGAACACGCAGATGCGCCAGAAGGGACGATTCTTCCGGCCCAGCCTCTTCAGGCGAATGCGAACTCCCACTACGGATCTCCTTTCCTTCCTGCGAGGAAGAAGGTGCTGGGCGGCGCTAGCGCCGCCGCCGGTTTGCCTTTCTGCGGCTGCGCTCCTGCTTGCGCCGGTCCCTGTCGACCAGCTTGCCCTTGGAGCGCAGCCCGGCGATGGCCGCCGCCTTGTGCCGAGCGAGACCGGCCCCGCCGCCCGGCAGCATCTTGCCCGCCAGACGGCCGAGCAGCCCGCCGGATTTCAGTTGCTTCATCATCTGCCGCATGCCGCTGAACTGCCGCACGAGCTGGTTGACCTGCTCCACGCTGGTGCCGCTGCCGCGCGCGATGCGCCGCCGCCGCCCGCCGTTCAGGATGTCCGGCCGCAGGCGTTCCTCGGGGGTCATCGAGCAGACCACGGCCTCGACGTGGTCGAGCGCCTTCTCGTCGATGTTCATGTCCTGGAGCTGCGTCCCCATGCCCGGCAGCATGCCGAGCACGTCCTTGAGGGGTCCGAGCTTCTTGGTGGCGCGCAACTGGTAGAGGAAGTCCTCGAGGGTGAACTCGTCGTTCAGCAGCTTCTCCACCTGCTGCTCGGCGGCCTGCTGGTCGATCACGTCCTGCGCCTTCTCGACCAGGGAGACCACGTCTCCCATGCCCAGGATGCGCGAGGCCAGCCGCTCGGCGTGGAACTCCTCCAGGCTCTCGAGCTGCTCGCCCACGCCGACGTAACGGATGGGGGCGCCGGTGACCTTGCGGATGGAGATGGCGGCGCCGCCACGCGTGTCGCCGTCCAGCTTGGTGAGGATGACGCCGTCCAGGCCGAGGCGCTCGTGGAACGTCTTGGCGGAGTTCACCGCGTCCTGCCCGGTCATGGCGTCGCACACGAAGTAGACCTGGTGCGGCGCGGCGCGCTTCTTGACCTCGGCCAGCTCCGCCATCAGCGGCTCATCGATGTGCAGGCGGCCGGCGGTGTCGAGGATGACGACGTCCCGGCCGCTGGCGCGCGCCTGCGGCACGGCGCTCTGGCACACCTCGGGCGGCGTGAGGCGCGGCGGGTGGTACACCGGCACCCCCACCTTCTCCCCCAGGATCTTGAGCTGATCCACGGCGCCCGGCCGCTGCAGGTCGGCGGCGACGAGCATGGGGTTGCGTCCCTTGCGCCGCAGCAGGTAGGCGAGCTTGCCGGCGGTGGTCGTCTTGCCCGAACCCTGCAAGCCGGCGAGCATGACGACGGTCGGAGGATGCGCGGCGAAGGGCAGGGGGCCGCTGCCCGCCATCGCCTCGGTCAACACGTCGTGGAAGATCTTGACGATCTGCTGGGCGGGGCGGATCGACTCGATGACCTTCTCCCCCACCGCCCGCTCGGTGACGCTGGCGATCAGGTCCTTGGCGACCTTGAAGTTGACGTCCGCCTCGAGCAGGGCCTGCCGGATCTCCCGCAGCCCCTCCTGGATGTTCTTCTCGGTGAGACGCCCCCCCTTGCCCAGACGGGCGAACACGGACTGGAGGCTCTGGCTGATCGAATCGAACATCGGGCTCTCTGCTGCTCGACGCCGGGCGGCAACGCCGCCTCCCGACCTCGGCTCCCGGGACGAATCGGGTCTTATACCAGACCTGGCGCGCAGAGACAAGCGCCCTGCGCCTACTCCTGGCCGCGCTCGATGTCGGCGCCGAGCGCCCGGAGCTTGTCGTCGATGCGCTCGTAGCCGCGGTCAATATGGTAGACGCGGCGCACCAAGGTCTCGCCGCGCGCCACCAGCCCGGCCAGCACCAGCGCCGCGGAAGCCCGCAGGTCCGAGGCCATGATCGGCGCCCCGGACAGGGTCTCCGTGCCGTGCACGATGGCCTGCGGCCCCTCCTTCCTGACTTTGGCGCCCAGGCGCGCCAGCTCCGGCAGGTGCATGAAGCGATCCGGGTAGATCCTTTCGGTGATCACCGAGATGCCGCGCGCCACGGCCGCGAGAGCCATGAACTGCGCCTGCAGGTCGGTGGGGAAGCCGGGGAAGGGCAGGGTGGTCACGTCCACCGCCTCGGGCCGCGCCGGCCCGATCACGCGCAGGTCCCGGCCCGAGGTCGAGATTTCCGCCCCGGCCATCTGCAGGCGCTCGAGCACGGCGAGGAGATGGCTGCGCTCGGTCTCGCGCACCGTCACGTCGCCGGCGGTGATGGCGCCGGCGACCAGGTACGTGCCCACCTCGATGCGGTCGGGAATGACGGTGTGCTCGGTGCCGTGCAGGCGCTCGACCCCGTCGATCACCAGGCGGTGGGAACCGATGCCCGAGATGCGCGCGCCCATGGCGTTGAGGCAGCTCGCCAGGTCGGCGACCTCGGGTTCGAGCGCAGCGTTCTCGATCACGGTGCACCCCTCGGCCAGGCAGGAGGCCATGAGCACGTTGGCGGTGCCGGTCACGCTCGAGCCGAAGGTCGAGCCCAGATAGACCTCGGCGCCGCGCAGCCGGCCCGGCCGGCCCTCCAGGTAGCCGCCGTTGACCTGCAATCCGGCGCCGAGCAGGTTCAGCCCCTTTTGGTGCAGGTCGATCGGCCGCACGCCGAAGACGCAGCCGCCGGGCATGGAGACGCGCGCCCGGCCGCGCTTGGCCAGGAGCGGCCCGAGCACGCAGATGGAGGCGCGCATGGTCGAGACCAGGTCGTACGGCGCGGTGTCGGGCTCCTCCGTGACCACGCGCAGCGTGAGCGTCTCGCCGTCGCGCGCGACCTCGACGCCGAGCTCGCCGAGGATCTGCGCCTGCGTGGCGATGTCGCGCAGGTGCGGCACGCGCCTGAGGATGAGCGGCTCGTCCGTGAGCAGGGCGGCCGCCATGATCGGCAGGGTCGCGTTCTTGGAACCGGAGGCCGTGATGGTCCCCTCGAGCCTCCTGCCGCCGCGGACCAATATGGTGTCCAGGATGCACCTCGTGTGACGCGAGAAGTGATCGGGTTCGCGGCGGATTCTAGCAGCCGCTCGCAGCCGCGCCGCGCGCCCGCAGAGCACCTTCACGAGGTCAGCGGCCGTGCCGCCGGAACCAGCGCAGCCACTTCTCCATGATTTCACGGCGCCGCTCGGCCGGCAGGTCGGCGTCGAAGCCCATGTCCTCGTCCGCCAGTACGCACAGGGCCTCGTCGGCGCTTTCGCGCACCATCGGGTCGCCGTCGTCCAGGAGGCGCACGAGGCGCTCGTGGACCACCTTGGCCTCGAGGCGGCCCAGGGCATGTAGCGCCAGGCAGCGCGGCTCGAAGGGCTGCGACGCGTCGCCGGCCACGGCCAGCAGCGGTTCAAGCTGGGCCGCCTCCACGGCGCGCTCGCGCATTTCTCGCACGACCGCGAACACGGCCGCCTGGCGGTTCTCGCGCGCCAGCACGCCGAGCAGGCGCAGCAGGGCCTCGAGGCCGGCGGCGCCCAGCGCCCGGATCACCAGCAGCGCGCGGTCGCGCGCGGCGTGGTCGCCGCGCCGCACGATCTCGAGGAGCGGAACGATGACCTCGGCGCCGCGCGCCGCGAGTTCAGCCATGGGCAGCCGCAGGATGTCCAGATCCTGTACCTGCAGGTCCTCGGCGCCGGGCGCGCCGCGGCGCCGGTAGAGGGGCACAGTGTCGGCCGCGGCCTCGTCCTCGGCGCCGCCGGCCGGTGCCTCGCCGCGCACGAGGCGCGGCTCCGCGTCCAGGACGCCGATGGCCTGGCGGTAGAAGTCGGCGGGCAGCAGCACGGCCAGCGCCCCTCCGGCCGCCTCGCCGCCGGCGGCCTCGGCGGTCCCGGCCGGCAGCCCGGCCTCGGCCAGGGCAGCGCGCATGATGGCGGCGGTCTCCTCGTCCGCCGCGAGAGCGAACGCCAGCCGCAGGTCGCCCCCCGGCCGGGCCGACCGCGGTTCGAGCGCGGCTACGAGGCGCGCGTCGCAGTCCGGACAGACGGTCACGTGGGACTCGTACTCCTGGGAGCAGGACGGGCAGAAGGGCATCGACTCACCTCGCGGGCAGGATGCGGCCCAGCGGCCGCCCGCCGAGGACATGCAGGTGGCAGTGGAACACTTCCTGGCCGCCGTGCTCGCCGGCGTTCATGACCACGCGGTAGCCCGGCTCCTCGATGCCCCGGGCGCGGGCGACGTCCCGCGCCGCCAGGAGCATGCGCCCGAGCAGCAGAGCGTCCTCCTCGCGCGCGGCGGACAGGTTGGCCAGGTGCTTCCTCGGCACGATCAGAACGTGGACCGGAGCGGCCGGGTGGATGTCATCGAAGGCGATCAAGTGCTCGTCCTGGAGCACGGTCCGGGCCTGGACCTCCCCGCGCGCGATCCTGCAGAAGACGCAGTCCATCTCGAGCTCGTGCCGCGCGCCTCGCTTGACGCGCCTCCGCCGGGGCCTAGAATGCCGGGTTTCCGGCTCTCGAAAAAAGAGCCAAGGGTTGCTCACAGCCCTGCGGCACTGTATCGGCCGGTGCCGTTCTTTTCAATCGGACCGGCCGCAGGGGGCCCCCAGGAGACTTGATGGAATCCGACATCGCCCTCGAAGTGGACGTTGAAGAGTTGCTCCGGCGCGAGCCGGTCACCACGGCCGACTACGCCGAGATGAGGCGCGAGGTGTACCGCTCGGACGCGTCCGTGCGCTCGTTCCTGCGCCTGCTGGAGCAGAAGTTCCCGGCCGGCGCCACCGACCCGGACGCGCGCTGGCGGCGCGGCCTGGGCCTGATGGCCGCGGGCAAGGCGGATCTCGCGCGCGAGCTGCTCGAGGGATCAGGCAAGCCCCTGGCCAGGTACCTGCTGGGCCGGGCCGCCCTGGACCGGGACGAGCCGCTCCAGGCCAGGACACTCCTGGCGGAGATCGCCGGTCCCGACCAGCCGGCCGAGTACACGGTCGCCTACGCCGAAACCCTGGCGCGGCTCGGAGAGATCGATGAGCTGACGCGCATCGTCGAAGGCTTCCGCACGCGCGATCCGCGCGGCGCGGACAGCGCCTTCCTCGAGGGCCGGCTGCAGGAGGCGACGGGCGAGTACGAGGCGGCCGTGGCCTCCTATGAGCGCGCCGTGGGTATCCAGCCGGACCACCAGGGCGCGCGCTTCCGCCTGGCCTTCCGCCTGGATCTGATGGGCCGGGACCAGGAGGCGATCGCCCACTACGAGCGCCTGAAGCAGGTCTTCCCGGTGCCGGTCGGCGTGCTCATGAACCTGGGAGTGCTCTACGAGGACCACGCGCGCTACGAGAAGGCGGCGTCCTACTACACGCTGGCGCGCGACGCCGGCGCCGTGAACGCCGACCTGTACGCCGGGGACGCGCTGGCCTCCATCGACATGTTCTACGACGAGGAGAAGGAGCGCAAGGACGACAAGCGGGCGCTGATCCTCAAGATCCCGGTAACCGATTTCGAGCTTTCGGTGAGGTCGCGCAACTGCCTGGCGCGCATGAACATCAGGCTGCTCGGCGACCTCATCCGCAAGACCGAGGCGGAGCTGCTCTCGTTCAAGAACTTCGGTGAGACGTCGCTGAACGAGATCAAGGAGATCCTGCGCAGCAAGGGGCTCCGGCTCGGCATGCAGGACGAGGACGACGACCGGCGCGGGTCGGGCCGGCGCTATCGCGAGCTGGACCGCGACTCGGTGCGCTCCAGGAGCGTGGCCGAACTCGATCTCTCGGTGCGCTCGCGTAAAGCGCTGGACACGCTCAACATCAGCACCGTCGGCCAGCTCGTGGAGGTCACCGAGGAGCAGCTCCTGGAGTGCAAGAACTTCGGCCAGACCTCCTTGAACGAGATCAAGAAGAAGCTCGCCGACTTCGATCTCACGCTGCGCGGCTGACGGCGGCCGGGGCGGGGGCGCCTTGCTCGAGTCGCTGCGCGGAGTCGTTGTCGCGGGCGAGAAGGACGCCGTGGTCGTCGAGACGTCCGGCTTCGCGCTGCGCCTGCGCACTCCCAAAGGCGCCGGGACCGCGCTCCGTCCGGGGGAGGAGGTGCACCTCTTCTGCCATCTGCTGCTGCGCGACGACCAGTTCCACCTTTTCGGCTTCCGCGACAAGACGGAGCGCGACCTGTTCGTCGTTCTCCTGGGCGTGCCCGGCCTCGGCCCGGAGAAAGCCCTGGCAGTGCTGGGCGCCCGCAGCCCGCAGGCGATCGCGGCCGCCGTGCGCGACGAGTCGCCCAAGCACTTCGAGATCATCAAGGGCATCGGCGCGCGCCTGTCGCAGCGCATCGTGCTCGAGCTGAAAGGCAAGCTGGACGCTCTCGCGCTCGGCTTCCCCGCGGGCGCCGCCGCGCCCGAGGCAGAGAACGTGCTCGCGGACCTGATCAGCACGCTGGCCCGCCTGGGCTACGCGCGCGGCGTGGCGGAAGCGGCCGCGCGGGCGGCGCTCCTCAGCGCCGCTCCGGACGAGCAGCTCGAGACGCTGGTCAAGGTCGCCCTGCGCTCCCTGCAGAAGCCGGCGCCGGCCTGAAATGGCGCGGAGCGGGGCGTCGCGGCTGTATGGCTGGGGAATGGAGGGAAGGCGCGTGGAGCGATCCCGGCCGTTTTCCCTGGGCCGGAGAAACGCCGCTTCGATCTCTTCTGTTCCGCGCGCCAACGCACCGGGATCGGCTGCGGCACGGGTCAAGGGAGGCAGCATGGCCTTCGCGGCCAACACGCCCGCGATGGCCGCTCAAGATGTGCACCGCCGAGTGAGCGAGGCGGCGCCGGAACGGTCCGTCCAGGTCCCGGCGGCAAGAACCGCGTTGCCACGGCGCGGACTCCGGGTATCCTGAAGGCACAGGATCAGGACGCAGAGCACTGCGAAGGAGGACCTCCATGCTCTTCTCTTCTCTTCTCTTCTCTTCTCTTCTCTTCTCTTCTGCTGACTGACGCTTCCACCGCGCTCGAGCTGAAGGACATCCGGGCCTCCCTGGTGCCGCCGCTCTTCGCCGAGGAGGCCGACTCGACCGCGGGGGCGCCCCGCTTCCGGGCGCGCGCGGGCCGGTTCCAGATGGTCTCGATCGACGACGGTTTCCTGGTGATCCCGATCTCCGGCGCTGGCCCGACCCTGCGGGCGCAGGTCGTCGCCTTCCACCTGGAGACTCCTCGCCCGGCGGCCTGGGCGCCCGAAGCGTACGCCGTCGCGATCAGTCCGAGCGGTACGGCCGCATACGTCCTCGGCGCCACGAGCGGCTCATCTCTCCCGACTCCCACCCCGGCAGCGCAACAGTATTTCAGCGGTAGCGAGGATCTGTTCGTGGCCACCTTCATGGTGCCCTGATCAGGCAATCACAACGACGGGAGAAATCGACGATGACAAGATAC
>DYIW01000208.1 GCA_020723465.1 Phycisphaera mikurensis | reverse complement strand
GCTCGCTCCTCGACCCGGCGCGGCTACCGGTAGATACCTGCTCAGGCTCTCAGGCAAGCGACTCAGCCCAGGCGCGCAGTTTCCGCGCCCCTGCCTCCTCCTCCGCCTCGGCGCGCTGGAATCCGTCCAGCACCTGCTGCTTCCGGGACTCGTCGAGCACGCGCTCCGCCATGGGGTAGAGCACGTTGTCCTCCTTGCCGATGTGGTTCTCGAGCAGGTTGACGTAGTCGCGGAGCGCCGTCGCGAGCGCGCTCACCGCCTCGCGGCCGAGGGCGCCGCCCAGCATGTTCTTCAGCGCGGCCACTTTCCGCCGCCCCATCTCGTGCTCCGTGAACATCACGCCGATGGGGCCGCCGGCGCGCGGCACGCCTGCCGCTTCCATGGCCGGGAAGAGCACGCGCTCCTCCTTGCTGTGGTGCACCCCGTCGGTGTACGCCCGCATGAACTCGACGGCGCGGCCGAGCAGCGCCTCGTCGGGCGCACCGCTCCTCTCGATGCGGCCGGCCTCGCGCGCGAGCGCTCGCAGGACGCGCTCGATGACGCGGTGTTCGGCTTCCAGCGACTGGCAGAGTCCGGGCATGGCGGCTCCTCTCGGCGCTTCGTGAGTGGCGGCGGCGCTTCCCGCATACTAGCGCGTGCGCGCCGCGCGTGGCAGGGAGCGCCGCGGTACACTGGGTGACGGCCCGCATCGGCCCTTCCGGCCGGCCGCGGGACCGTGCTGGAGGAGACGCGACGATGAACACGCACGAAGGAACGGCGCCGCGCCGGGGACGGACATCCTGGCGGTCCTGCTGCCTGTTCGCCCTGGTCCTGCTGCCGGCCGCGCTGGCCGATGCGCAGGAGGAACGCCGCGAGCCACCGCGCGCTCCCGAGGCAGAGCGCCGCGCGCGCGGCCACAACGAAGATCGCGCGGCCGCGCTGCGCCAGCTCGAGATCGGCCGCACCGCGGTCGAGGCCTTCCGCCGCGCCCACAAAGACGATGCGGCCGACCGCCTGGAACATGCGATCCGCGCGCGCCGGCTCGAGATCGAGGGACGCGACGATGCCGAAGCGCGCGCGCTCCCGGAGTCGAAGAGGTGCGCGGGCTCCTGTTCGCCGCCGCCGACCTGCTGGCGGAGCAGGGCGAGGAGCGGAATAGCGGCGTGCTGCGCGACATCGCCGTCGCGCTGCCGGAGGAGCGCGGCCCGCGGCCGCCGCGCGCGGAGGAGCCGCGCCCGGAAGAGCGGCGCGCTCCCGGGCCTCTTGAGGCCTGCCGCCTGCTCTTCGCCGCGTCCGACGCGCTCGCGGCCGCGGGTCACGAGCTGCGGGCGCGCGAGGTGCGCGAGTACGCCGAGAAGCTGCGCCAGGAGATCGAACCGCCCGCGCCGCCCGAGCGCGAGCTGTTCGAGCGGCTCGAGGGTATCGAGCGGCGCATGGCCGAGATCGAGCAGGCGCTCGGCAGGATCGAGCGGCGCCTCGCGCGCCTGGAGGAACGCCGTCTGAGCGTCTGACGCCGCGTGCCGCGCCGCCGGCGGCGCCCTGCGTCACGAGTCGACCAGTACCTCGTTGAAGCGCCGGAGAACGATGACCTCGCCCTTCTGGAACGGCTCCGGCCGCGGCCCGCCCTGCCCGAGAACGGTGTCGGCCAGGAACTCGAACTCGACGAAGTCGAAGCGCGGGTCGCTCTCTTCCACCTCGCGGTTCACGCGCAGCCGGCCGACCTCCACGCCCGCCGCGTCCACCACCTTCCCGTGGTAGACCGCGTCCGCCGGGCCGCTGAACGTGGCCGCGGCGATGCCCGGGAAGGAGATGCTCTTGCGCTGCGGCGCGATCACCGCGTTGTGCTTCGCTTGCAGCCCGAAGAGGCGGGGATCGAGCGAGGCGTAGCGGTAGTCGATCACCAGCTCGATGGGCGCGAGCAGGAACTGCGTGTCGTCGAATTGGCCGGCGGCGCGCTCCAGGCGCTCGTACGCGCGCGCGCCCTCCGGGCCACGCGTGGCGTTGGCCGCGTTGGTCAGGTCCCGGTTGATGCCGGCCGTGGCACGCAGGTGCTCGTGCCGCACGGAGCGCGGGTCGAGGATCTCGTGCCGTTTGCCGGCGAGCGGCCGCTTCTCCTGCGGCTTGCTCTTCACCCTGAGGGTGAAGGTCTCGCAGTCGTCGAAGGCCACGCCGTTCAGCTCTTGCGCGCCGATGAACCAGAACTCGCCGCTGCCCGTCTCGGCATCCACCGCGTACTGGCCGATCTCCACGCCGAACTCGTCGTCCTGCGCCAGGAGCCCCTCGCAGGGGTTGAAGAAGCCCTCCGCGTCCTCGCGGTTCTCCCAGGCGAGGCGCGCCTGCTTGAAGCCGAAGAAGTCGCAGCGGCGGCCAGTCTGGATGACGAGCAGCGTCTCTTCCTTCTTCTCCTTCTTGTCCTCGTCGTCCTTGGTCACCGGGAAGAAGCTGTACTCGATCTCCACGGTCATGCGGAGCGGCAAGGTGCTCGGCCGGCCGAGCGCCGCCTGGCGCACGGCCTCGAGCTTGGCGCGCGTTTCGGCGGCTGTCTCCTCCGCGACCTCGAACACGAAGACCTCGGTGACGTGCGTGTTGTTGGCGAGCGTCACCGGTTCCCGGTCGTCCTGCTGCGGCGGCGGCGCGGAGAAAGACGCCGGCGCGAGCAGCACCCACGCCACGGCCAGCAACGAGACGAGACGCATGGGCACCCTCCAGCGGTTTCGCGCCTCTCCCTGCCTGGGTCGCGGGGAAGCGCGGGCGGTCGAAGCGCTAGAGGAACCGATCGCCGCGCCGCGCGCAAGGCCCGGTGCCGGAAAGCGCGCGGCCTCACCCGGCCGCGAATCTACTCGAACCGCTGGCCAGTCCCCGGCCCGAGCAGGCCCGCGGCTGCGGCTGCGCTCCAGGGGAGAATCCGGCCCCCGGCAAGGAGCCCAGGGCATGCCCGTACGGCCGGAGAGGCACTCCCCAGCACCGCACGGACCCGTGTCACTCCAGCGGCGCGATCCTCTCCAACGCCTGCTTCACCCGCGCCCTCTCCCAGTCGGCGGCCAGCTCTCCTTGGTGGAGTATCGCCCATTCGATCACGAGCCCCATCACACGAGCCGGCAGGTGGCCAGAGAACACGGACAGGCTGCGGATTTCGATCAGCGCGGCATCGTCTCCGTACTCGGCGTGGAAGTGTGGCGGGTTGTGATCATCGAAGAACATCCTGATCGCGATGCCGAAGAAGCGGCTGATTTCAGGCATGAGAGGGATCGCGGCACAACGCGGGGAAGACGTCCTCGGGCTTCCTGCCCGTCGCCCTGAGATAGAGCGCGTCCGGGCAGAGATCGACCTGATCGCTCCAGACTAGCTCGCCGGAGGAACCGATCCGAACCGACTCGAAGACACGACGGTCGAGCCAAGTGGCGAAGACGCCCTTGCCGGAGAGATCGGACAGATCGACCATGCCGACGAACCCGTCATCGAAGGTGAGTCGCAGGCAGTAGCCCTCATGCACCTCGACCGCCGTGAGCCTGTACATGCCGATGCTCCACGAACGACATCTATCATAGCAAACGCCGGCAGCATCCGTGGCTTGGTTCCATCCGACGGCGCCGTCTCCTAGGAGGCCGGGGACCAGCCGTCGGCCGCGGAAACGGACCTGGCTTCTCTCGCTGTCCCTGCCCGGCGTCCCAGCCGGCGTCCCACGCTGCTTCCCGAACCCTGGTCCAGTGCTGCCTCCTGCCGCGACCCCGCCCGCGGCAGTTGACGCTGGACCTCCCGCCGGCGTATAGGTGAGCCCCGTTCGAGCCAGGGCAGCGAGGCCAGGACCCCGGAGAGAAGCGTCGACATGAGCGAGACCGCCGCCCTGGACGCCCTGCGCCTCACGCCCTGCCTAACGCCGCTCGGCCGCCTCGTGCTCTTCCCCGTGGACGAGGCGCCCGAGCTCGAGGCCGCGCTCGCCGAGCGCCTGGAGCAGGCCTTCGCCCGGGGCTCGGGGCACGGGCTCTTGCGGCTCGGCGCGGCCGAGGTCGGCCACGCCCTGCCGCCGGCCTTCGCCTGGTGGCGCGAGTTCGCCAGCCGCTACGTCACCGCGCTGTGCACGCGGCCCGACCTCGAGCAAACCGCCGCGGACGTTCCGCCGCCGCCCGCGGGCGACCTCGCCGCCCTCGCCTCGGCCGCTCCGCTCATGCCCGGCGCCGAGTACCTCACGGCCGAGGCGCTGCGCCGGCTCTGGATCGACCTCGGCGCGGCCTTCGCCGCCGAGCAGGCCGCCTGGCGCGCCACGGTCCAGGACTTCCTCAAGAGCCTGAACCCCGCCTGGAACGTCGTCGGCCGCGTGCACTTCAACCTGGCCGAGAACCGCAGGGACGAGCAGTCGCCCTTCGCCTTCCTCGCCACCTACACCGATCGTCTCTCGGCGCACGGCCGGGCCCGGCACCTGCCGCTCGGCCAGGCCCTGCGCGAGTACGCGGGCGCGGCCAACAAGGAACGCCTGCTCTCGCTGCTCCTGCCGGTGCAGCGCGCGGGCGAGCGCTGCGCGTGGCTGAAGGAGATGATCGAAGCGGGCGAGATCTTCCATCCGCTGCGCTGGACGCCCGACGACGCCCTCCGCTTCCTCGGCGACGTGCCGGAGCTGGAGCGCGCCGGCGTCGTGGTGCGCATGCCCGCGAACTGGCCGGCCGGCCGGCCGGCGCGGCCGCAGGTGACCGCGACGGTCGGCCGCAAGGCGCCCTCCGCGCTCGGCGGAGACGCGCTCCTCGACTTCGCGATGGAGGTCACGCTCGACGGTGAGCGCCTGAGCGCCGCGGAGGTGAAGGAGATCCTGGCGAGCGCGAGCGGCCTCGCGCTCATCCGCGGCCAGTGGGTCGAGGTCGATCGCGAGCGGCTCCGCCGCATGATGGAGCGCTTCCGCCAGGCCGACCGCCTCGCGGCCGATGGCGGGCTCACCTTCGCCGCGGCCATGCGGCTGCTCTCCGGCGCGGGCGTGACCGCGGAGGACGCCGCGGCCGGCGCCGATCCGGACTGGTCGCGCGTCGTGGCCGGAACCTGGCTCGCCGAGACGCTGAAGGGACTGCGCTCGCCCGAGGGGCTGGCGCAGGTCGATCCGGGGCGAGATCTGCACGGCACGCTCAGGCCCTACCAGCAGGTCGGCGTGCGCTGGCTCTTCCTGCTCTCGCGCCTCGGCCTCGGCGCCTGCCTGGCCGACGACATGGGCCTGGGCAAGACCATCCAGGTGCTGGCCCTGCTGCTCGCCCGGCGCCGCGACCAGGACGCGGAGCGCCGGCCGAGCCTGCTCGTCGCGCCTGCCTCGCTGCTCGCCAACTGGGCCGCGGAGATCGAGCGCTTCGCGCCGGGCCTCAAGTTCGTGATCGCGCACGCGTCGGCCATGCCGCCGGACGAGCTGAAGGCGCTCGGGCCCGCGAAGGTCGCCGGCCAGGACCTGGTGATCACCAGCTACGGCTCGCTCTTGCGCATGCCCTGGCTGGAGAGCGCCTCGTGGCATCTGGTGGTGCTCGACGAGGCCCAGGCCATCAAGAACCCGGGCGCCAAGCAGACGCGCGCGGCCAAGAAGATCCCGGCGCAAGCGCGCATCGCGCTCACCGGCACGCCCATCGAGAACCGCCTGGGCGACCTGTGGTCGATCTTCGACTTCATCAACCCAGGGCTGCTCGGCTCGACCAGGGAGTTCACGGGCTACACCAAGCGCCTGGCCGAGCGGCCGCAGAATCCCTACGGCCCGCTGCGCGACCTGGTGCGGCCGTACGTGCTCCGGCGCCTCAAGACCGACAAGAGCGTCATCGCCGATCTCCCGGACAAGACCGAGGTCAAGGCCTACTGCGCGCTCAGCCGCAGGCAGGCCGCGCTCTACCAGCAGAGCGTGCAGGACCTTGCCGAACAGCTCGAGGACACGAGCGGCATCCGCCGCAAGGGCGTGGTGCTCGCCTTCCTCATGCGCTTCAAGCAGATCTGCAATCATCCGTCGCAGTGGCTCGGCGACGGGGATTGGGCCGAGGCGGACAGCGGCAAGTGGGCGCGCCTGCGCGAGCTGTGCGAGGTGATCGCGGCCAAGCAGGAGAAGGCGCTCGTGTTCACGCAGTTCCGCGAGGTGACCGAGCCGCTCGCCGCGTTCCTGGGCGGGGTGTTCGGCCGCCCTGGGCTGGTGCTCTCCGGCACGACGCAGGTGCGGAAGCGCAAGGACCTGGTGGCGCGCTTCCAGGAGGACGAGACCGTCCCCTTCTTCGTGCTCTCGCTCAAGGCGGGCGGCTCGGGCCTGAACCTCACCGCCGCCTCGCACGTGGTGCACTTCGATCGCTGGTGGAACCCCGCGGTCGAGAACCAGGCGACCGACCGGGCCTTCCGCATCGGCCAGAGCAAGAACGTCCTGGTGCACAAGTTCGTCTGCCGAGGAACCGTCGAGGAGAAGATCGACGAGCTGATCGAGTCGAAGAAGCAGCTCTCGCGCGAGCTGCTCGAGGGTGGCGCGGAACTGAACCTGACCGAGCTGAAGGACGAGGAGCTGCTCAGGCTGGTCGCGCTCGATCTCAAGACAGCCTTGAAGGAGTAGTCCATGTGGTACCAGTGGAAGCCATACGTTTCCGTGGCGCAGCGGCAGCGCCAGGCCGAACGCGAGATGAAGCGCCTGGCGAAGAAGGGCCACGTGGCGGCGCCGGTCTTCATCGAAGGCCGCACCATCGCGCACACCTTCTGGGGCAAGGCCTGGTGCGACAACCTCGAGCGCTACAGCGACTTCTCCAACCGCCTGCCGCGCGGCCGCACCTACGTGCGCAACGGCTCCGTGCTCGATCTCCAGATCGCGCCGGGCGAGGTGCAGGCGCTCGTCAGCGGCTCCGAGATCTACCGGGTCGCGGTCAAGGTCGCGCCCGTGCCGAGGAACCGCTGGACCTCGATCTGCAGGGACTGCGCGGGCGCGATCGACTCGCTCGTCGAGCTGCTGCAGGGACGCTTCTCGAAGGGCGTCATGGAGCGCATCTGCCAGCAGAAGACCGGCCTCTTCCCGGCGCCCGCCGAGATCGTGTTCTCGTGCAGCTGCCCGGATTGGGCCTACATGTGCAAGCACGTGGCGGCCGTGCTCTACGGCGTGGGAGCCAGGCTCGACGATCAGCCCGAGCTGCTCTTCCGCCTGCGCCAGGTCGACCAGAAGGCCCTGATCGCCAAGGCCGGCAAGGGCCTGCCTCTGTCGAAGAAAGGCCCGGCGCAGGACAAGGTCCTGGCCGAGGATGGCCTGGCCGAGCTGTTCGGCCTGGAGATGGGCGCGGTCGCGGCGGAACCGCCGAAGCGCCCGCGGCGCGCGGCGACGACGAAGCAGAAGAAGCCGAAGGCCCGAGCCAAGCCGAAGAAGACCAAGCGGCGCGGCACGCGGTGCTGAGCGGCCGGCGGCGACCTGGGGCTACGAGCGCCTGCGCAGCTGCTCGTAGGCCCTGCCGCGGTCGCGGCGCCGCGCCAGCTCGCTCGAGTAGGCGCGGCCCAGAGTGTCGCGGTGCTTCAGGACCCAGTGGGACAGCGCGGTCCGGCCGCTCGGCGGGGACAAGGTCGCGAGCAGGTTCTGCATCAGGCCGGCGACCTCCTCGGCCGTGATCACGACGTCGCCCACGAGCCGGCCGACGAGCCGGCCGACCGCCAAGCCCAGCCGCGGCGGGACGCGCACAATGGGCCGTTGCCGCAGCCTCCAGGGCGAGCGCCGCGAGATCGTCCACGAAGATCGGCTGCAGCGTGTAGCTCCCGTCGCCGAACACGCCGAACACGGGCAAGCGGCGCAGCATCCACGCGATGTTGTTGATGAGGATGTCCTCCTCGCCGAAGAGCACGGCCGGCCTGAGGATGGCGTGAGACAGACCGGACCGCTGCAGCGCCGCCTCCAACTCGGCCTTGCCGCGGAAGTAGGGCAGGGCCGAGTCGAGGGACGGATTGGTGATGCTGACGTGCACCACGCGGCGCACGCCCGCCCGCTTGGCGGCCTCGAACAGGCAGAGGGTGTTTCGCACCGCCTGCGCGTCCGTGAAGTCGGCGTGATCGAACCGCACCCAGTAGGTATTGATGAGCGCCTCGGCGCCGTGGAGCGACCGCTCCAGCTCCTCCGGCCGGTCGAAGTTGTACGGATGCGCCTCGACCGCAGCGCCGAAGGGATGAGGCCGCCCCGGCGAGTTCGTGAGCGTGCGCACGCGCCGGCCCGCGGCCAGCAGGCGCCGCGCGATGTACTTGCCGGAGTAGCCGAATGCGCCGGTCACCACGCAGAAGCCCGCGTCAGGACTGTCCCGACCGTTCACCGCCGCCTCCACGGTTCACCCCTTCAAGTGCTTGGCCAGGAACGCGTACACCTCGCGCCGCGACGCGCGCGCCAGGCTGCTGTCCATGCGGTTGAAGCTGTGCCCGCCGGGCGCGTCCTCGTAGATGCGGTACTCGAACTCCTTGCCCTCGGCCTTCAAGGCCTGGATCAGGTGCTCCACTTCGAGCACGTGCACGTCGCGGTCATTGGTGTTCGTGTGGATGAGGAGCGGGATGGACAGCTTCTGCACGTTCCACACCGGCGAGCGGCGCCTGTACTCCTCGACGTCCTCATTGGCGGTCTTGCCAATGTGGTACTCCGCCGAGAACTGTTCGCGATACTCGTCCGTGTGATAGCCCATGCGCGCCACCAGGTCGGACACGGGCACGCCGGCGTACGCGGCCCGGAACTTGTCCGGATGGTCGAAGGCCGCGAGCAGCGCGATCAGCCCGCCGTGGCTCCAGCCGAGGATGCCGGCCCGCTCCGCGTCCACGAAAGCGCAGGTGTCGATGGCCCAGTCGCGCGCGCAGACCGCGTCCGCCACCTCGAGCCCGCCATAGTCGATGGCCTCGAAGTAACCCTTCCCGTAGCCGCTCGAGCCGCGGTACTCGGGCGCGATGACCACGTAGCCCTCCTCCATGAGCTCGCGCACCACGTGCGTGTAGTACGTGTCGAAGTCGGCGTGCACGCCGCCGTGCGGCAGGACGAGCAGCGGGTGCTTCCCGTCGCGGTCGAGATCGCGCGGCACGAACAGGTAGGCGTACATCTTGAAGGGATGGCGCTCGTTCGCGATGCCGTACTCCGGGGTCTCGTGCGGATTGGGCACGGTGGGGATGAACACCTTGTCGATCCAGGCCGCGTCGCCGACGCGCTCGAACCACAAGAGGTCGTCCACCTTCTTCGCGACCTGTTCGAGAGCGAACTCCTGGCGCTCCGCGAGCTTCTCCAGGCGCGCCAGGCGCTCGCCGAGCGGGTCCTCCCCCTTGGCCTCCTGCCGCGACAGGGCGGCGCCGGCGGCGAGCGCCGCCAGCAGAGTGGACAGAACGAACACGCGCCCGAAACTCACTCTTCGCATGGCGGCATCCTCCACGTCACCGCGGCCCGGGCACATGATAGCCGGCCGCATCCGCCGCGCCCGCCAACACGCGGGCCGCGCGCGCCGTAGAATGCGTCCCTTCGCGCCCGCCGCGTCACGCGGCCACGCTCTGGAGAACGAACCGTGCCTCGCATGCTTGCCCTCCGCCCGCTCCTCTTCGTCCTGGCGCTCGCCTCGCCCCTTGTCGCGCAACAGGTTCCCCACGAGAAGTACACGCTCGACAACGGCCTGACCGTGATCCTGCACGAGGACCACCGCCTGCCGCTCGTGGCCATCAACACCTGGGTGTACGCCGGCGCGCGCGATGAGGCCGCGGGCCGCAGCGGCTTCGCCCACCTCTTCGAGCACCTCATGTTCATGGGCACCGAGCGCGTGCCCGAGGGCCAGTTCGACCAGATCATGGAGGCGGCGGGCGGCGCGAACAACGCCTCCACCGACTTCGACCGCACCAACTACTTCTCCTGGGGACCTCCGGCGATCCTGCCCACGCTGCTCTGGCTCGACGCCGATCGCCTGGAGGACCTCGGCCGAATGATGACCCAGGACAAGCTCGACCTGCAGCGCGCGGTGGTGCGGAACGAGCGGCGCGAGACCACCGAGAACACGCCCTACGGCCGCGCCCAGGTCAAGCGCACCGAGCTGCTCTTCCCCGAGTGGCACCCCTACCACCACGACGTCATCGGCAGCCACGCCGATCTCGAGGCGGCGACCCTCGACGACGTGAAGGAGTTCTTCGCCAACTTCTACGCGCCGAACAACGCCTCGCTGGTCGTGGCCGGCGACTTCGACGCAGCGGCCATCAAGCCGCTCATCGCCGAGCTGTTCGGCTCGCTGCCGCGCGGCGTCGCGCCCGCGCGTCGCGCCGCGGCGCGGCCGCGCCTCGCCGGCGACCTCCGCTGCACGCTGCTGGACAAGGTCCAGCTCCCCATGATCAGCATGAGCTGCGTGGCGCCGGACGCCTATCAGCCCGGGGACGCGGAGACGCAGGCCATCGCCGAGATCCTCGCCGCGGAGAACAGCGGCCGCATCTACCTGCGCCTGGTGCTCGACGAACCGCTCGCGGTCGACGTCTCGGCCGAGGTCGAGCCGCTCTGCCTCGGCTCGGTGTTTTCGCTCGACATCCTGGCCATGCCTGACGCCGACCTGGACCGCATCGAGCGCATCGTGGACGAGGAGCTTGCGCGCTTCTTTGACGAGGGCGCGTCCGAGGAAGAAGTGCAGCGCGCCCGCGCCGCCATCGAGCGCGAGCACCTCACGCACATGGAGGACCTGCTCTGGAAAGCGGACACGCTCAACGAGTACCAGTTCCACCTCGGCGAGCCGGACTCCTTCCAGGCCGACCTCGAGCGCTTCCGCGCGCTCACGCCGGAGACGCTGCGGCCCTGGCGCGTGCTCGCGCCGGGCGAGCGCGTCATCCTGCGCGTGCTG